>JBNJGI010000006.1:0-46730 GCA_051819685.1 Nanobdellota archaeon
ACATTTTCAATTTCTCCAAGAATTTGTTGTGCTTCTCTTAGTTTATGTTCATTTCCAGTTATAAATATCATTTTAAATTGTCATTATAAA
The DNA here is from genome assembly GCA_051819685.1 of Nanobdellota archaeon. Taxonomy (GTDB): domain Archaea; phylum Nanobdellota; class Nanobdellia; order Woesearchaeales; family DATGWN01; genus JBNJGI01. The sequence goes on from JBNJGI010000006.1 coordinate 91, forward strand.
AATATTATAAAGCTTTTTATTTGTTTGAGTGAACAAAAAAATTATTTTATTATAGAATTTTAGAATATCCATTTTTAGTTATTTAAATATAAATTAGGATTTATATAATTGTTTTGTGTTAATGGTTTTTCAGCGGTCACAATAATACATCTAAAAAAAAATTAATGACTTTTAGCTATATAAACAACATGTTTTCCTTCTTCCTGACAGATAGGACATTTACTAAAGACTTTTTCATCTTTATCAAATCTTTCACCTCGGACTTCTCCATATAATTCTTTTTCTATATTCTCTGCACAAGATTCACCGTCCTTATCGATAGAACATAAGCAAGTTCTTGCCACAAAACCATTAGCCAAAGCATTTTTAATTTCATCTGCTGTATTACAATCTTTAAGATTAGAATCAAATATTCTGTCCGCTTCTTCAATCATATTCTTAGTGAAAGTTTTACTTATATTTTCAACATATTTTTCAATATCCTCAATTTTAATTGATTCTTTATTACTTGTATCTCTTCTGAAAATAATAACTTCTCCTTTATCTAAATCCCTAGGCCCAATTTCAATCCTTACAGGAACTCCCTTCATCTCCCATTCATTGAACTTAAAACCCGGAGTTGCATCTTTCCTGTCATCAAGAATAACAGAATAATCGCTCAATTTATTTTTTATATCCTTAGCTTTATCTAATACACTTTTTTCCTTTCCTTTAAATAAAAGAGGAACTATTACTATTTGTTTAGGAGCTACATCCCAAGGTAATTTCAATCCCTGATTATCTCCATGAAAAGTTATTAAAGCCCCATAATTTCTTGAATGACAAGGTCCGTAACAGGTAGTCCAAGGCGTTTTTTCTTTTTCATCTTTATCGACAAAACTTATACCAAAAGATTTAGGGAAACCTTGCGCTATAAGATGTGTTGAGGGTAACTGTAAAACTTTACCTGAGGGTAAAAGCACATCTGCTCCAAAAGTGTTCTCAGCTCCTGGAAAAGTATCCCAATTAGGTCTTTTAAAGAAAATGTGAGGTAAAGCCATTTTTTGATGAAGCAACTTTTCTGTCGTTTCCATATCTTCTTTCACTTGTTTTAGTCCGTCTTCTTTTGTCGCAAAAGCGCAATGTGTTTCAATCCAATGGAATTCTCTTGTTCTTAGAAAAGGTCTTGTCATCTTAGTTTCATATCTGCAAACATTAGATGATTGATATCTTTTAAATGGTAAATCTTTATAACTTTCAATCCAATGAGCGAACATTTCATAAAAAGCAGTTTCTGAAGTTGGTCTTATTGCATACCTTTCTTCAAACTTTTTTTTACCACCATGTGTGACCCAAAATACTTCAGGAGTGAATCCTTCAATGTGGTTTGCTTCTTTATGAAAATTAGCTTCTGGTATTAAAATTGGAAATATAACTGGTTCATGGTTATTTTTTTCAAGCTCTTCTTCCCACATCCTTGTTATTTTTCTTATAGATTGAGTTGCCCAAGGCATATAGACAGGGAATCCTTTGATGTTGTATCTTACATCAGCAAGTTCTGCCTTCTTCATTAATTGTGTAAACCATTCTGAGAAGTCTTCTTCTTTTTTGACATTTATTTTTGCATCGGTTTCAGCCATAAATTAATGTAATTTATATAAATATTATAAATTTTGCGGGAGAAAAGGTATTATAATTAATTTTTAAATAAAATAATTAAAAAACAAAAAAATAGTAATATTACGAACTATAATTCAGTCCTTCAGGTGAACTTGATTGAATTTCCGCTCCTGTAAGTCTTTCCACTCCTAACTGTAATTCAAATATTAATTCAAAGTAATATCATCAATTATTTTATTGCATCTGCCTTAAAAAAAGATAAATTTATAAAAGTTAAATCAAGATATACTATTATGAGAGAAAGTTTTATCCCTAAAAGTAAAAAGAAATCGATATACTTTGGAATTTTATTTTCAGTTTTTCTTGCAGTTCTTTTAATGAATGGTTGCACAACTTCAGGGAGTTCTTCAAGTCCTGAAGGTAAGGAACCTGATTACAGGAAAGGTGCGCAAGCTTTAGAAATGCAATTCACCGATCCCGGAACGACTGATGTGTATGAAGGTGATGAATTGACTTTGATTACAGAATATTTCAATAAAGGAACTTCAGATATTGTGAATGGAGAATTTTTTGTGAGCGGTTATGATCTGAATTATATGACTTTGATGCTTGACCCTAAATTCATAAATATAGAGGGAAAAGATGAATATGATCCTCAAGGGACAATATCAAAAATAATGACAATAAAAAGCAATCCTTTAAGATTGCCAGAAAATTCTCAAGAATTCACTCAAACTATAAAATTGACAGGATGTTATGATTATACCACTTATACAACAGCAGAAATCTGTGTTGATCCCGATGCGAATAGCAGAAGGGTTAGTAATAAAATATGTACTATGAATACAGTTTCCCCAGGGGCTCAGGGATCTCCTATTGTAGTGACAAGGGTGGAGCCAATTGTAAGCAAGAATGATTTCCGATTGAATATAGAATTCTCCAATCAAGGAAATGGTGATGTATATGATAGAAGATTGAGTAACGCTGAATGTTTTGCAGATCTTGACAGATATGAAGATTTAAACAAGGTTGATGTAACAAGAGTTGAATTTTCAGGTATAGGATTGAATTGCCAACCTAAAAATCCTATAAGATTGATTAAAGGAAGGGGAAAAGTTACTTGCGAATGTAAAGGTTGTATTAATGAATATATGGACGCTTATAAGACACAAGTTATAATTGAACTTGATTATGGATATAGAAACGAAATCACTAAAAATATAAGAGTTTTGGAGGACTAAAATGAAAAAAATTTTATTTACTTTAATGATAGCCACAGTATTGCTCTTCACAGGTTGTACTGAAGGCGGAGATGATGTTTCCAACGATGCTACAAAGCCTTTTGTAGGTGGAAGTAAAGGGTTAAGTATGGAATTCATTACAGGAGCTCCACCTGACGAGGTTTTTGATAACAATCAATATCCTTTTTCAGTGAGTGTAAAACTAGAAAATCTAGGAGAAGAAGATATTGAAGAAGGAGAGGGTTTTCTTGAGATACAAGGCATCAACCCTAACGAATTTGGTGTATCAGAATCAGATCTTGTAAAAGATGTCCCTGAGATAAGAGGAGTTAGAAAGAACAACGATGGATCAATTGTAAAAGGTCAATCTGAAGTAGTAACTTTTGATGGACTTAAGTTTCAACAAGATATAGCAGGAAATTTCAATATAGATACTTTTAGAGTAAGAGCATGCTATGATTATGAGACAAGAAGCACATCACAGATATGTATAAAGGAAGAAAATATAGATAGTATGAAAGATGATGAAATATGCGAGATAAATGGAAAAAAATCCGTAGTGAATTCAGGAGGACCATTGCATATAAAAAGCCTTACAGAAACATCCAGAGGAGAAGATGGGATACAAATAGCTTTCGATGTAGGTGAAGTAGGACCAGAAGGATCAAAGTGGTTTGCTCCAGGAAATACAGAATGTGATGATAGGATAGATAATCCCGATCTTTATAAAGTGGAAGTTGAAGTAGAACCTATAATTAATGAAAGATATCAGGCAAGTTGTAGCGGAGGCACTTTTAATGGAGGAGATAAAGGAACCATAACACTTTATGGAGGAGAACCAAGGAAAGTCATTTGTAGCTTCGATGTAGGTGATCAATCCTCTGATTTTAAAACAAAAGTCGATATAAATCTTCGTTACAGATATTTACAGAGTATAGATAAATCTTTACTTGTAAAAGATTATGGAGTTACTGAAAATTAAATATATAATTTTTTATTTTTTTATTTAAAATTATAATTAAAAAATCTATAATATTGCGATCATCATTTATTTTTCCAGACAATAGAATAAATCATTTTCTAGTATGTGCCTACTTTAATCTTTAATCAATTTAATAAGAATATTGTTTTCTTAATCTAAAAGAATAAAATAAAATAAAAAATGACAAATCAGCTTTCCATGAAAGCTTTATATAGCAGATAAGCGCAATATATATCAACTTTGCTTGTAATTTCACAAGTAGAATGCATAGCAAGAATGCAAGGACCTGCATCAAGACAATCCATTCCATATCTTGAAAGGAACATAGCTATAGTTCCACCACCTCCAACATCAATCTTTCCATTCTCACCTGTTTGCCAAGGTATTTTTTTCTTTACTAAAATCTGTCTGATAAAATTCATATATTCTGCACTTGCATCGTTGGTGAAACCTTTTCCACCACCTCCACCATACTTTTCAATAGATACCCCATTACCAATATAAGAAACATTTTTTGGATCCTGTACATCAGCATAATTGGGATTCAAACCTGATGTCACATCTGCAGATATAGATTTCGAATTTTGCAATATACTACTTGGATTTATTTTTAGTTTCATCAGTTCTATGTATTCGTTCACGAAATTATTCAAAACAAAACTTGCTGCACCAGTGTCTCCAACAGAACCTATTTCTTCTTTATCTACAAAGAAACCTATAGCAGTTCTTAAAGGATTTTCAATAGAAGCCAAAGCTGTCAAAGAAGAATATACACAAACTTTATCATCCTGGCCATAAGCACCCACCATCGATCTATCAAAACCGACATCAGATGGTTCAAAATAAGGAAGGAATTCAAGTTCTGCAAAAGTAAAATCTTCTTCTATAACTCCATATTCCTTGTTAAGCTTTTCCATAATCGTGAATTTAACCTTGTTTTTTACTTTTTCATCATTTACAGGCATATTACCTACAACTATGTTAAGCTCCTCTCCACCCACTATGTCTTCTGCTTTTCTTTCCATCTGATTTTTAGAAAGATGAGGTAATAAATCAGGTATTAGAAATTTAGGATCATTCTGCTTTTTTCCTATTTCTATATCGAGTTTTTTCCCTTTTTTCGTATGTACAACACCTGAAAGAATCAGAGGTGTATTGACCCATTGATATTTCTTTATTCCGCCATAATAATGGCTTTTCATCATACACAATCCATGCTCTTCATATATAGGAAAAGGTTTAAGGTCAAGTCTGGGAGAATCAATGTGGCTTCCCACTAATCTGAATTCATCTTTATTTTTACCAACAACAAAAGCAATAACTACTTTTTCTTTATATATTTTATATACCTTATCGCCTTTCTTTGCGGATTTTATCGAATCCATATCCTTGAAACCTTTTTGTTTTAAAATCTTGATTATTTCTTTTGCACAATATCTTTCATTCTTACTTTTCGACATAAAAGATTTATATTTTTCTGAAAAGTCTTGTATTTTTTGTTTTGATTTGAATTCATCCCATGCACTTTTTCTTTCATATGTGATTTTTTTCTCTAGTTTTTCTTTTTCACTTTTTTTATTTTTTGATTCTTTTACCATATATCCCACCAAATTGAATTAATTTTATTAACCTGACAATATAACTATTACCTTTTACTTTAAAAATATTATTGAATTTTAGTCTATGTTAGCCTAAGAAAATATTAACATGTAATTTTATTATAAAAAAATTTAAATAATTATTTCAAGGCAATATCATAACTCATTTTATTTTATATACTAATGTTACATAAAATTTAAAAGAATAATGATATTGTTCGATTTAGGTGATAAAAAATGTTACAAGAAGACAGAAATGATTTAAATAAAGAAGTTCTCGATATGAGAAGAGCAATTGATTCACTTAAAGAAGAGATGGAAGCTGTTGATTATTATAACCAAAGAGCTACTGCATGCTCAGATGAAAATCTCAAAAAAATATTGATTCATAATGCAAATGAAGAGAAAGAACATGCAGCTATGATTATTGAATGGATAAGACAAAACGACAATAAGTTTTCAGAAGAAATGAAAGATTATGCTTTTTCAGAAAAATCTGATATTGCAAGTATTGAAGAAGAATGAAAAGAGTACTTTTTTTTATAGCAGAAAATGGTTTCAGAGATGAAGAATTCTTTGAAACCAAACAAGTGCTTGAAGATGGCGGATATGAATGTGATTCTGTAAGTACAAGTAATGTAGAATGTCATGGAAGCCAAGGGATGGTTATAATGCCTACTCAAGACATTGATCAATTAGATGTGGATGATTATAATGCAATTGTATTAGTAGGAGGTCCGGGTGCTCTTGAGATGGGAGAAGATACTAGAATACAGATGGCTATAAAAGAAGCTTATGATAAGAAAAAAATAGTAAATGCTATCTGTATAGCACCCTTAATACTTGCGAAATTAGGTTTTCTTAAAGGAAGGAAAGCCACAATCTTTAGCGGAGGGGTAGATAAGCTTAAGAAATTCGATCTTTTATATACTGATGAGGATGTCGTTGTTGATAAATCGGAAGAACCTGTTATAATAACCGCTAATGGCCCGGGAGCTGCTCAAAGTTTTGGTGAAAAAATTAAGCAGCTTCTTGATAATTATTAGAGAAAAATTCTTTATAATGTTCAGCATATTCAGGTAATTTGCCGTCATCATCCATTAAGCTCAACATACATCCCAGAATAATTCTTCCATCATAAAAAGGATTTACGTGTTTTTCGACAAATTGTTTTCTTTTATTATCTTCCGGAATTATATCAGCTAAAGTTTGATTGTTTTCACATCTCATTTTAGTTACTTCTAATTGATTTTTTTCAGTATCATTCAATGAATGATCCATTTCTTCCAGAGGTACTGCATAATTATCAGGATTTTCACAACGGAAAGCCATGTTAAGAGCTTTCGCAAAATAAGATGATGGAGAATTCATTTGATCAGAATAAGTCATATCAGGATTACTTTGACCATTTTCTCTACAAAAAGCCCTGTGTGCAATAACTACTGCCATTTGAGCAATCATGAATTCTTTTCTATAATTTTCTACCCCAACTAAAAGGCTTTCTTCCTTAAAACCATAAGTTGCAGGCAATAATTTTTCTAAGGTCGCCATTTTAATTAGTTTTATAATATGCATGAAAACATTTATAAAGTTTAAGGTTAATATATAATATAATTTAACAAAATGAATAATAAAAAGCGATATTTATCCCAAAAAGAAGCAAAAATAGCGGGAGAATTGATAAAGAATCCGCGGACATCTGATAATAATATTTCAAAGAAAACAGGCATCCCAGTAATGACTGTAAACAGAAAAAGAAAAAATCTTGAAGATGAAGGATTAATAAGCTATTATGTGTCTGTAAAAAAGCATTCCGATGGTCTTAAAATTTTTAATGTAAGACAACTTTATATAATAAAACTTAAAGCAGGTGTTACAAGAAAAGAATATATTGATGCTATAGAACTCAATCCTAATCTAAAAATTTTCAATAGCACATTTGTTAGTTCTACATTTTTAGGAGAAAAAGATGGCCACCTTGCATTGATTATTATGCTGGATGCATTGAATGATAATAAAATTGTGGATGAATTTAATGGGAAAATAATTTCAAGCTTAAGAGAAAAATTCGGTGATGATGCCATTGAAGAAATTGTTACATCAAGAGTCAATGACACTATAAGACTTCATCACAACTACCTACCATCTTTGAATATGGAAAAAGGTATTATAAAAGAAGATTGGCCAGACGATTTCATTTTTAAAGGAGATAAAAGTTAACTATTATGCAATTCTTCGATTAAAAAGGGTTTTTCTTTAAGACTTGAAGTATAAATAAAAACTTTATCATAAGAAGGGAAAATAATAAGCCCTTCTTTTTCAAGATAAGGAAAAAAATCTTCCACAGAAAAACTTTCTTTAGGAACAAAAGTGAAAATTATCCTATCAAATTTTTTATTTTTATAGGATTTATTATTAAAAGCATCTGAATTCACAATTTTTATATTTTTTATCAAATCTTTTTTTTTCAGATTATGTTGACTAAATCCACAAAGTTTCCTATTTTTTTCTATAGTAATTATAATATTGGAATACATACTAAGGAGAGCAGTAAAGTAACCGCTCCCTGTACCTAATTCAAGAAAAGAATATTTTTTTTTATCCGATATTTTAAGAGCTTTGAATAAGAGATAATCTGTCTCAGGTTTATTTGTTTTTTTGAATTCTCCGATTGGAAATGCTTTGTTCTCTTCTGCATGGGTTTTATATATTGATGGAAGAAAATCCTTTCTTTCAATTTTAAAAAAATCCTCTAGATTATCTTCAGGATATTTTTGTAGAAGATATGTTTTATAATTGCTCTCTTCCTTTGTAGAATTATCTTCATCCAAAATATATATTTAAAGGATAGGATGTATTTAAATATTGCTGTGATAATAATTTTTCGGACAACAAAAGAAATTAAACAAAAAATAACAATCTTTTTATAATCATTAATTATTCTTGTTATGCAATGATGAGGTGAACACCCGATGAGGCTTCGGTCAATGAATTTCGGATGTAACTGCTGAGCAATTTTATATCTAACTCAAGAAATCCTTTACTTTTTCCATGAATTTCTTATAAGGACTCTCATTAAGCGAATCGTCAAATTGCTTTAATAATTTTTTCTGTTTATTATTAAGCTTTTTAGGTACTTCAACTTTTACCTTGACAAACTGATCACCGCTACCTCCACCGTGAACATGAGGCATACCTTTTCCTTTCATCCTGAATAAAGTTCCTGGTTGAGTACCTTCAAGTATCTTTAATTTTGCTTTCCCAGATAATGTCGGTACATCTGCACTTATTCCTAATACAGCATCTGAAAAAGATAAAGGTAAATTTATATAGATATCATCATTCTGTCTTTCAAAAATCTTGTGTTCTTTCACAAAAATTCTTACATAAACATCACCAGGAGGAGCCCCTCTTTCTCCAGGTTCTCCTTCACCAGAAATACGTAATTGATTTCCACTTTCGACTCCTGCCGGAATCCTTACTTCAAGATCTTTTTTACCTTTTACTTTACCTTTCCCACTACATTTATGGCAACGATTTTTTATAACTTCACCTGAGCCTCCACATTCATTACAAATGCTTGTAGCTTGAAATATACCAAAAGGAGTTCTTTGTTGTCTCGAAACCTGTCCTGAGCCTCCACAAACACGGCAAGTTTCAATGTCAGAAGAATTTTCAGCGCCTGAACCCCTACAATCAGGACAAACTTCGTCTTTTTCAAGAGTTATTATTTTTTTAACTCCTTTAAATGCTTCTTCAAGAGTTATTTCTATATCAGTCTGTAAATCAGCCCCTTTTCTTGCCCTTCTTCTTCGAGTTCTTCCTCCGAAAAAACTGTCAAAAATATCACTAAAAGGATCAAAATCACCGAAGTCAAAACCTTCAAATCCTCCACCGAAACCTTGACCTCCATAACTTCCTTGAGATTCTGCACCAGCTTTTCCAAATTGATCATATTGGGCTCTTTTCTGATCATCGCTTAAAACTGAAAATGCTTCATTAACCTTCTTGAATTTATCTTCTGATCCGCCATCCTTATTTAAGTCAGGATGATGTTTTTTAGCTAATTTTTTATATGCTTTTCTTATCTCATCTTTAGAAGCGTCTTTGCTGACACCTAATATCTCATAATAATCGTCACTCATTCTTTACCCTCTAATAATTCAAAAAACTTATTTTTGAAATCGTTAAAATATTCTTTTTTTACAAAGGCCCCTGCTGCTTCAGCATGCCCTCCTCCATAACTTTCTTCAAAGACAGCACAATCATTCATAATTTTTCCCAGATTTTTCTTACCGTTTTGCAAACGAGTGGATATGTGATATCCATTATCAGTTTTTTGGTAAATAAAAAAAATAGTGTTATAATCCTTTTTAGATAAAGAATTAGCAAGAACAGAACATATATTATTCTGGCTTTTCACTTCAACTTCAAAAACAGTGTTTTCTTCTTTTTCTATTTTTTTATCTGCGTTTTTAATGAAATATTCATAATTTTCTATATAATCTTTAATTTCTTCTTCCACTTCTCCGTATTTTTTGAGAAAATTATTAAGTTCATTTATATCATTACATTTATCGATATTGTCAAAAATATTTTCAGCCTCTTTTTTCGACATGGCTACCCCGTAAAAAATCAAGTTTGAAGCTTTCCCAAAAGGTGTTTCAAAAAATTCATCATTAGAATGAACTTCCGGAATAGTCTTTGAATCAGGTTTATTTCTAAGCCTGTTTTTGTTTTCTTTATCTATTTCTTCTTTAAGAAAATAATTCCATGTTTTTGCATTGAAATCTCCAATCACCCCTATTGCGGAAATCCACGAAATTTCTTCAATCTCACCCTCATCATTCAATAAATCGAATACTAATTTACTACAGCAATATTGAGAGCCTTCAATGTGTTTTTGTATTAAACAAGAATTATAATAAAGTGCATTATCATATGTATTATTATCAATATGATGGTCGAACATCAGACATCTTAGTTCTGGATTATCTTTGATGAAAGAATTATAATTATCCGATAATCCAAAATTACTCACATTGAAATCTGTTACAACTACAAGATCTATGTCTTCTTTTTTAACCATATCAGAAAATTCTTTTCCGAAAAGATCATTTTCCGGAAGCAAAGCAATATTCTTTATAATCTTAAAACCTTTTTTTTCCAGATATTTTTTTATAATAATACCGGAACATATACCATCCGGATCATCATCAAAGCATATTATCGCTCTTTTATTTTTCAAAGAGGATATATAATTATCTATTTCTGCCTTCTCTTTGCTGAAAAGTGATTTTTTAACTACCATATTCTACATAAAAAAACAAGCATTTATAATTCTATTGAAAATAAAAAAAAATCAAGGAAAAACTAATTATTTTTCCCTTCTTTATTTTCGTCTTTTTTATCTTCATAGTCAGCATCAACTACATCTTCATCATTTTTTTCATTGTCCTTTTCCTTTCCTGTTTCCTGAGAGGATTGTTGTTGTTGTTGCTGTTGTTGTTTCTGTTCCTGGGATGCTTTTTCATACAACTTTGAAGATACTTCCTGTAAAGACTTTTGAGCTTTCTCGAATTGCTCTTTAATTTTAGTGGTATCTTTCTCTTCAGCTTTAAGAAGTTCTTTCAGATCATTGATATCTTTTTCAACACCTTCAAGTTCTTCTTTATCGACTTTACCTTCAAAGTCTTTCTTAAGCTGCTCATATTGAGTGACAAGACTTTCAGCATTGTTTACAGTGTCTGCTTCTTCTTTTTTCTTCTTATCTTCTTCTGCATGGCTTTCTGCATCTTTTCTCATTTTTTCAATCTCTTCTTCAGAAAGATTTGTAGAAGCAGTTATCTTAATGCTTTGTTCTTTATTAGTACCCTTATCTTTTGCAGTTACGTGTAAGATACCGTTTGCATCTATATCGAAAGTTACTTCAATCTGCGGTACACCTCTAGGAGCAGGCGGGATTCCAACAAGATCGAATTGTCCTAAGAATTTATTATCTGCAAACATAGGTCTTTCTCCCTGAGCCACTCTTATCGTCACTGCTGTCTGATTATCTGCAGCAGTAGAGAAAACCTGTGACTTTTTAGTAGGTATTGTAGTGTTTTTCTCGATAATTCTAGTGAAAACACCACCTAATGTCTCTATACCTAAAGTTAAAGGCGTCACATCAAGCAAAAGGACATCTTTTACATCTCCTCCAAGAATTCCACCTTGAATCGCTGCACCTAATGCAACTGCTTCATCAGGGTTTACACTTTTATCTCCTTCTTTTCCTGTAATTCTTTTTACAACATTCTGTACTGCCGGTATTCTTGTAGAACCCCCTACGAAAATAATCTTATTTAATTTATCTTTAGATACGCCTGATTCTTCAAGAGCTTTTTTAGTAGGACCTTCTAATTTTTTCAGAATAGGCTCTATTAGTGATTCGAATTCTGCTCTTTTTAATTCCATATTAAAGTGCTTAGGACCATTCTGGTCTGCAGTTATGAATGGAATATTAACATTCGTAGAAGTTTTTGAAGAAAGCTCTATTTTCGCTTTCTCTGCAGCTTCTTTTAATCTTTGCGTAGCATTAGAATCTTGTTTAAGATCGATTCCGTTTTCTTTTTTGAAATTTTCAGCGAAATGATCTATAAGAATGTCATCAATATCATCCCCTCCAAGAAGATTGTCTCCTTCAGTAGCTTTTACTTCAAAGACACCATCTCCAAGTTCAAGTATTGAAACATCGAAAGTTCCTCCTCCAAAATCGAATACAAGAATTGAGTGCTCTTGTGACTGTTTATCAAGCCCATATGCAAGAGAAGCTGCTGTTGGTTCGTTGATAATCCTTTTTACATCAAGCCCTGCAATTTTACCTGCATCTTTTGTAGCTTGTCTTTGGCTATCTGTAAAATAAGCAGGAACTGTGATTACAGCTTCACTGACTTCTTGTCCTATATAAGCTTCAGCATCTGCTTTAAGTTTTTGCAGAATTATTGCAGAAATCTCTTGAGGTGAATAATCCTTACCCTCAATTGTTTCTTTATGATCTTTACCCATGTGCCTTTTTATGCTTCTTACAGTATTCTTAGGGTTAAGAATGGCCTGGTTCTTAGCTGTAACACCTACAACTCTTTCATCTTCTTTAATGCTTACTACTGAAGGTGTTGTCCTTCCTCCTTCTGCGTTAGGTATCACTACAGGTTTTCCCCCTTCCATGACAGAAACGCAAGAGTTGGTTGTTCCTAAATCAATTCCTATTATCTTTCCCATTTTTATTCCTCCTTATTGTTTTCATTTATTTCATTATTTTGATTTTCTTTTTCATCATTAACATTGTCTTCTATTTTATTTACAATGACTGATGCTCTTCGTATAACTCTTCCATTCAGCTCATAACCTTTTTTCACTACTTGTACCACTTCATTTTCTTCAATTTCTTTATCTTCTTTAACCGAAATAGCTTCATGTTTATTCATATCATATTCCTTACCTTCAGGATTAATCTCTTTAATGCCTTCTGATTTCAGAGCATCAATTAACTGACTGTATATCATCATCATCCCTTGGTAAAAATTCTTATCTGAACATTCATGTTTTAGTGCAATTTCAAACTGGTCTATTATAGGTATTATTTTTGAGGCAAAATCAGAAATATATTTGTATTTATATTGTTCTTTTTCTGTTTCTGTGCGCTTCATATAATTCTCAAATTCTGCTTGCAATCTTTTAAGATGTGATTCTAGCTCTTCTGCAGAAGCACCTTTATCTTCATTCTGTTCTTTGTTTTCTTTATTTTCCGATTTTCCCAAATTAATCACCTTGTTGACCTTAAATCAACGGAAAACGATTTCATTTATAAATGTTTCGCTTTCCAGGTTTATTTAGATTTCTTTAGAGGTTTTTTCAGTAAAAGGCAATACCATCATTAATTTTATTTTATGAGTTTAATCGAAAGGGCTTTTTATTTTTAAGAAATCTCGATTTGCAACATGAGTGTAAATAGAAGTAGTTTCCAGCTTAGAATGCCCTAATAACTTTTGAATAAATCTTATATCAGTTCCATTTTCTAATAAATATGTTGCAAAAGAATGTCTAAGCATGTGAGGAGTTATGTTCTTATTTAAGGGCTTTGAAGCTTTTTTTAATATTTCCTGAACTGCTTTTATTGTATATTTACCTTTATTTCCTTCAAACAAATATTTTGTTTTGAAATCAGTTTTACATAAATAATCCATCAACATTTTTTTTGCCTTTAAAGAAAATATTGTAAATCTATCTTTTTTACCCTTTCCTTGTCTTATTAAAATTGAATCTTGACTAATATCAGATCTATATAAATTAACTACTTCTGAAACCCTTAAACCTGATGAATATATAAATATAATTATTAGTTTATGTTTCAAATTAGAAATATTATTCAATATTATATTTATTTCTTCTCTGGATATGACTTTAAGTAATTGTTTTTTTCTTTTTGGACTTGGGAAATCTTCAACATTAATCTTAATATTATTGATTTTAAAAAAATATATCAATGAAGCCCTAATTTGTCTTGTTGTATTTATATCGTATTTTTGATTAATATATAAAAAATATCGTTTTAAAGAAGTTTCAGATATAAAAAGCAAATTTTTCTTAACCCAATCTAAAAATCTAGAGACATTGTATATGTAATTTTTTTTGGTTTTCACACTTAAACCCTCTAAAACCATCATCTCAGACATTTTAATCAACATTTGTTCATAATCCATACTAGAAAAGAAATAAAATAATTTAAAATAAATTTCGGACAAAAATCCGAAAATCCTCCGAAAAAACGATTAAACATAACATCAATTGTATTACAAAAGTAATCCAATAGATGTTGGATGAAATTTTTTCTTTCTTTTTAAGGGGCAGATTATTAACAGTAAAGCGTAAAGTCTGAGTTCTAATAAATTAGGTTTTTTCCACTTCTTGCCCTTACACACTAAAAATTAAGGCTCACTTTGTTCGCTCGAATTAATGAAAGAAAATACTTTCCCTCCCCCCACTCTTTGATGTGTTTATTTTAAAGTACTTAGCAATCAATGACAAAGTTTTTTCTGAAATCTTCGGGATTTTTGCTTTTGGCATCGTTGCACTAAAAATCAATCCCTAATAGGAGAGTTGAACAGAAGATAAAGAGTTCCGAAGTCCTGCTAACTTCTCCAACCAAATAGCCTTCGGCAACTTCTCTAAATTCCGATGTTATACTACATTGTACATAGCCTGTCAGAAGTTTTATATATCTAAATGCAATTTTATTATTATGAAAATTACAATTTGTGGAAGTATGGCTTTTGCCAAAGAAATGTTTGAAATAAAAAAACAATTAGAAAACAAAGGACATGAAATTATATTCCCTTATAATACAGAATTTTATGCAGATGGTTCTTTAGCACCAGAATCTAGAAAAGAATCAGTTGAAAATAAAATAAAACATGATTTATTCAAATACTATTTTAAGCAGATTCAAGATTCCGATGCAATTCTTGTTGTTAATCTTTCAAAGAACAATATTGATAATTATGTTGGCGGCAATAGTTTTATAGAAATGGCCTTTGCCCACGTATTAGATAAAAAAGTTTTTTTGTTAAACCCAATACCACAAATTGCTTATTCTGATGAAATTATAGGATTACAGCCAATAATTATTAATGGTAATTTAGATAAAATTGTATAGATGGGATGCGGACAACACTCCGGATTTTTTACAAAAATCCTCGTATTATTGCACTCTCAGACTCAGTTCTCACCCTCGCTTAACAGCGGTTTAGGAGTTCGCTCGTTGCAGTCACTCAATAAACAGCATATGGAAGTTACGGCTTGCAGGATCCACCTAACTTTTATTCATTACCATTCGCACAAATTTCATCAATCCGCAATGTTAAACTCAATTATTTTCAAGGGATAAAAAGTAGAAAGGAGACAATCAAAACAATTACTTGCTTTTAATACAAAATACATATATTAATGATGCAATAAAACTAAAGAAAAATGTCAGCGCACCCCACAAAGGCATACTATGTCCGTTTTTTTTTGCATGTAATGGTGTATAAATAAACAATGTTAATTGTCCAAGTAATACAATAGGGGTTCCAAGGGATATACTCGCAGAGTGTAGTATTGCTCCAAATAATGCAACAAAAGAAATCAGCAAAATAATAATTTTTCCCTTATTCATATCAGTTATTTAAGAAGTAATTTTTATAAATTTAACTATTATTGTTTAATTATCCTGCGCCATATAAAATATACTTTATTTATGTAGTTGACTAATTGGCAAATGTCTAATTTTTATATGTGATAAAAAGAAAAAGCCCTACTTATTCCAATTTCTTAAAGAATAACTATATTCGAATCTAGAGCAAGAAGAATTAACTAATTCTCGCAACCCTTTAAAACCTATATCTGTCCGTAAAATTCTTGTAGATAAATCCTTATCTAATTGCAAATTCCCACTCCCGTAATATCTTGCTCTATCTGTGGATTCTAACCAAATTTTATTTTTTTGAGGGTTTATCAACAAATCATACTGGTTCGGAACAATTATTTGTGATTGACCTTCTTCAGTAAATTTTCCAAACCATTCACATTTATCAAACACTGTGTCAATCACATTTGGCAAGTTATCTACTGTAATTGTTTCCTCGCCTTGCAGTATTTCTAAATCATTGCGACAAACAATGAAATACACTGAATTTCTCGAATGACCTTTATTAGTTACTTGGCCTTTAAGGATTTTTACTAAATCCTTTGAATATATAAATTTACTACTTGAAGGATCAAAATGGTTTCTTGTTCTATGTTGTCTAATCCATTCTTTAATCATGATTTTGGAAATTAGTTTTGTTTTATAAACATTAGGCTTTTTTTAAAATTAGTCTGGCTTCGTTTAGTATTGATATAATATAGAATTTATGTCGCAGGATGAAAATAGAAAAAGCTTAAAAATTAATTAATAAACTTATATTAAAAAATGGAAAAAACAAAATATATTTGGTTTAACGGGAAAATAATTCCTTGGGAGGATGCAAAGATACATGTATTATGTCATGGCCTCCATTATGGGAGTGGTGCTTTTGAAGGAATAAGGGTATATAATACAGAAAAAGGACCTGCTATTTTCAAATTAAAAGAACATATTGATCGTTTATTCAGATCTGCAGAAGCTTTAAAGATGAATATACCATATACTAAGGATGAAATATCGGATGCTATAAAATACACTATAAAATCTAATTCACAAAAAGATTGTTATGTAAGACCAATAATTTTCTATGGAAGCGGAAAAATGGGGCTTAATCCTGAAGGTGCTGAATTAAATGTGGTTATTGCTGTATGGCCATGGCCTGCTTATATAGGAGAAACAGCAAACGTTTGTACAAGCAAATATATAAGAATACATCCTGAAAGCCTTCAGGCTGATAAAAAAATATGCGGACATTATGTTAATTCTATAATGGCAAGCCAAGAAGCGAAAACTAAAGGTTTTGATGAGGCTTTGTTGCTTGATTGGGAAGGTAATATAGCAGAAGGCCCTGGTGAAAATTTTTTTATGGTTAAAGATGGAATAATTATCACACCCCCTGTAAATAAAAACATTCTTCCTGGAATCACAAGAAACAGTGTAATTAAAATAGCAAGAGATTTAGGTTATCAAGTTATAGAAAGAAAAATATCCCCAAAGGAAACAGAAAAAGCTGACGAGCTATTTTTCACAGGAACTGCTGCTACTGTTGTTTCTATAATCAAACTTGATGAAAAAACTTACGGTGAAGGTAAAATAACCCATGAGATAAGAGCAAAATATATAGATATTATACATGGTAAAGTACAGGAATATGATTACTGGCTTGATTATGTGAATTAAATTTTTATCGTATTTACTAAATTAGTTATAATATCATTAAATCACAAGACAAATTCTTGCGTAACAATTAAAAATGGAAAGACAATCTTTTTTATATGACCGATAAAAAATCTCAATATCTTGAAAATATAAAAAAGAAAATCAATCAGATGAAAGAATTGAAAACTTCTGATAATGATAAGAAAAATAAAAATGTAAATTATGAAGAAGAAGTTCTTGAAAATAATGATAAGGCACAAGAAAAAAGGGAAACATATCAAAATAAGCTTTTAGAAGAATGGATTGAGAAGAAAAAAAACCTTATAAAAGAAGCAAAAAAGAATGAAAGATTAGATGATATATTCAAGATTAACACTTTATTTCCTTATGAAAACATAAGACTTTCTCAAAAAAATCTTATAGAAGATATAAATAGGACATTCAACAATAATTCAAACCACTTGGCAAATGCTCCTACTGGTTTAGGTAAAACAGTGGCTTCTATTGGACCAGCTTTGGATTATGCTATAAGAGCAAAAAAAGTTGTTTTTTTTCTAACATCAAGACAGACACAGCACACTATGGCTATAAAAACTTTGAAAGATATAAACAAAAAATTTAACCTTAAACTTAACATTTTAGATATAATAGGAAAAAAAAGTATGTGTGTACAAGAAGGGGTTGAAAATTTATTTGGAAATGATTTTTTTGATTTCTGTAAAAGAGCTAAAAAAGAAGGCACATGTGAATTCTATAATAATACTAGAAAGAAGAACGGAATCCTTAAAGTTGATGCTGAAGTTTTTATTGAAACTATAAGAAACAAAATATTAGATACAGAAGAAATGGTAAAAACTTGCAGATCCAATAGTTTATGCCCTTATGAAATAGCTCTTGAAAAATCAGAAACGGCTAATGTTGTAATAAGCGATTATTCATATATATTCCATCCTGATATAAATAAAATATTTTTCCAAAGAATGGGGTTAAGTATGGAAGATGCTATAATTATAGTAGATGAGGCTCACAATCTTCCTTCAAGGATAAAAGACTATGCATCTTCCAAAGTTACAGATTATGCAATAAGGATGGCTATAAAAGAAGCTGGGAAATATAGTCTTTTTGAAGCAGAAGAATACCTTAGAAAAATTCTTCATAAAATTGAATCCATTGAACTGGGTGAAAAGACTAAATTTAGAGACAGCTCAGAAAAAATAACTAAAGAAGATATTAATAGTGCTTTTGAAAATGAAGCAGACTTGGATTATGCAATATCAATATTACAAGGAGCTTCAGAAACAGTTCATGATAATCAGAAAAGAAGTTCTATTTCAGGCATCCTAAATTTCTTGGTTATGTGGCAAGGATCAGAAGAGGGTTTTTTAAGGATGGCTTCTATAGACGAGAAACAAAATAAAGAAATAAGATACATATGCCTCGATCCTTCCTTAATAACTAACAATATTTTCAAAAAATGCTGCTCTTCAGTTCTTATTTCAGGAACTTTAGAACCAACATTCATGTACAGAGATCTTCTCGGGATTGATGATTGTACTCAGAAAAACTATCCGAATCCTTTTCCTAAAAATAATTCTTTACATATAATTGTTCCTAAAACTACAACACAGTATAAAAGAAGATCTGAAGACGAATTCAGAAAAATAGCCCAAGAGTGTAATAATATCATTAACAAAATGGGCGGTAATACAGCTATATTTTTTCCAAGCTATTATATAAGAGACAGAGTATATAATTTTTTATATAATATGAACGAAGGTTTTGAATTTGTACTTGAAGAAAAAGGAATGTCAAAAAAAGAAAAATCAGGAGTGTTGACAAGTTTTTCTTCAGAATCCTTAAAACCCAAGGTGTTGCTTGGTAGCAGTTCAGGTAGTTTTGGGGAAGGGATTGATCTTCCTGGAAATTTTTTGACTTGTGTTATTATAGCCGGACTTCCTTTATTGAAACCGACATTGGAAGTTCAAGAACTGATAAAATATTATGATAAAAAATATAATAAAGGATGGGATTATGGATATTTTTATCCTTCATTTAATACAACTTTCCAAAATGCCGGAAGATGTATAAGAACTGAAAAAGATAAAGGTGTTATTATCTATCTGGATGAAAGATTTAGTATGACACGTTACAAAAAATATTTTGGTGCTAGAAAATACCTTGTTTCTGAAGATTACGGGGATCTTATTGATAATTTTAATGAAAAATAATATAGTCGCCGGTATAAATAAAATTTATTTTATATTGCGCAGAGTAACTAAACAATAATGGTTTAACTATTACGAAATTTTATAAATAACAAAGTTCTTAAAAAACTATGCTCAACAAAAAATCCCAAATATCACAACAGTTCAACTGGATCTTTGCTATTCTTGCAGGCGCTGTTATTATAATGTTTTTCATATTTGTTATTGGTCAAATAAAATTATCATCTGAAGCTAAACTTTCTGCAAAAGTCCTGAATAATTTTGATGCTATACTATCAGGATCATCAGCAAGTCCAGAAACACTTTCACGTATGGAAACGACGAGTTTACTTAAATTTTCAGTTAATTGTGAAAAAGATGGTTTTTCAGAAATAAGATTGGAAAAAGGAAGTTCAAGTGTACCTATAACTCAAAAACCCGTGTATTCACCCGGAAAAATCGATGCGGAAATGCTTTTCATCTATACTCTACCTATAAAAAAACCATTCTATTCAGGTAATTCTTTATTAATATCGGATTCAAAAACAATGTTTGTTTTTTTCGGAAACCAAGAAGGAAGTTCATCTTATATAAAGAGTCTTTATAACTATTTTCCGGATAATATTTCAAAAGATCATACAGGTTATTTTAAAGAAAAATACAAAGAATACAATAAAGTAATTGTATTATCTACCCAAGACCCTCCTGCTTTAAATTCCGCAGATGAAAAATATGAAGGTCAAAACATCCTTAAAGATATAAATATAAACTGGTTAAAAATTAAAACTGGAGATAATAAAATAGAGTTTTATGAAAAAAGAAAAAAAGAAAAAAACCTTAAGAACATAGGAGAAATAGAAAATATTTTTTCAAGAGATTATTATATGCTTGCAGCTTTTAGTAAAGATCCTGTTTTTTATAGATGCAACTTAAAAAAGATAAGTAAAAGACTAAACATAATATCAAAGATATATAAGAAAAGAGCTGAAAAACTTCTTAACAAAAATACAGAGTGCTCTGTAGAATATCAAGATGCAATTAGTCTTTATCAAAAGATAGAAAAATCAGACATTCCTTTAGAAGAAAAAGAGACTATAAAAAAATTAAAAAATACAAATCAAGCATTATTAATGAAATCATGTCCTTTAATTTATTAAAATGAATAGAAAATCACAGATTAAACTTTTTGAATCGATTGCAGTTTTGGTTATATTTGTATTCCTATTAGCAATAGGAATGAAATTTTATACTAATGTTCAACTGGGTTCATTAGAGGAAGCAGAAAGAAAATTTAAACGACTTGACTCTTTAAAATCTTCAGTCGTCCTTTCGAATCTTCCTGAAATCTCATGTAGTAAAGAAGGAATTACTGATAGTAATTGTTTTAATCTTTATAAGATTAAATCCTGGAGTGATTTAATTAAAGAGGATGCAAAATTTACTGATTATTATGTTACAGTGCTTGGAAACAGCATGATAGAAATACAATCAATTTACCCTAAAGAAAAAACCTGGACAATTTACAATTCTAGTGTTGGAGGGAGTTATGATTATACTGTAATACCAATAACTATATATGACTCCATAGAAGATCAAAATAATTTTGGTATACTTAAAATCAAGACATTTTACGGAAAAAGATGAAAAAAGGAAAATCACAATCGGAAATTATGGGATTATTGATGGTAGTTGTACTAATATCAGTAGGTTTACTTGTTTTTGTATCTTTCAGCCTGAAAAATATAAATGAAAAAGATATAGTTAATGAATACACCCATAAACAGCTTCCTGTATTACTGAATGATGCAATACTTGAAACACACACTAAAGATTCTGAATGTTATGGAGAAAAAATACAAGCTTTGATGGTTAAAGCAGGAGAAGGTAATAATTTCAGATGTAATAACAAATATGTAAGGCCTTTTCTTAAAGATAAAGTTAGTTATCTATTAAATAAGACTTTGGATAAATGGGGTATTAAATACAGGTATTTTGTATATACAGGAAATGATCCTGTTAACGATAATATAATAGAAATAAAAAATTCAGATTGTAAAGGTATGGATATAGATACAGAAATATTTTTCTTTAAACTAGAAAGCGGTGGTTTTCTTAATATAAAATTAGACCTTTGCAGTTAAATAAAAAAAATAAAAATAATTTTATCTATGTGATAAAACAAATAAACTTCTTAAAGCGACAATCACAGTAGCTGGAGTGAACATCGCCATCAAAGCATCAAGTATGTTATGATATACAGGTACTGTAGAAAGAACACTTCCTCCTGCCCAACTTACGATTACAAGACTAACACCTGCTAACAAGAAAGGCTGTACTTGACTATCAGCAACATTCAGGAATCCTATAAGAATACCTATTATAAGCAATATAAATTCAAGATTTTTTTCACCAAGATTTGGCATATAATCTGAAAAACCTGCTATGATTGCAAATACAAACCCTATTGTGAATGCCCAAGCACCCACTTCATTTCCTGAAGGTTTAGGAACACTTTTCTTACTGTTTTTTTTTGCCATTAACTCACCTCAAAATAAATCTGTAATATCCTGCTCATCTTCTTCTTTTGATTCAGAATCATCTTCTGTATATTCTTTGATTTCTTCACTAACTTTTTCTTTGACCTCAGGTTCAGAAGAGAAAGAATTTTCTGCTTCATTTTCTTTTTCTTTTGACTCTTCACCAGAAAAAGTATAATCGGGATTTTCTGATTCAACCTCGTTTTCTTCCACATTTTCTTTAAGGTCTTCTTTTATTTCAGATTCAGAAGCGAATGAACTCTCAATTTCATCCTTATATTCTCTTGTTTTTTCTACATCGCAAGAATTGTCATTTTTTTCCTCAGATCCTTCACTGACATCTTCCTTAAGGTCTTCTTTTATTTCAGATTCAGGAGCGAATAAACTTTCTTTATCCTCTTCCTTATTTTTTTGATCTTCTATACTTAAAGAGATATGACCATCATCAGATTCCATATCATGCTTTACTTCTTCTTTAATACTATCTTCAGATACATCCCTTTTAAAACTGAATTTACCTTCAGATTCCACTTGATTAATTTTTTCTTTCAGTTGTTTTTCAAAGAAATTTTCCTCAGAATCGTCTTTTTCTATTTTAGAATCAACATTATCTGCTTCATTATTAAATTCCTGCTTTTGTTCGTTCTTTACATCATCATATTGAATATTATTGATTTTACTAAAACTTTCCTTCTTTTTATCTGTTTTTAAAAGGCTTTCCGCCATCTGCTTTGCAGACATAAGAGAATTAGCTATCCCTTGTTTCATGAGTTTTTTGGCTAACTCATCTATATTATCTTCCATAAAAGACTATATGAGATAACTATTTTATAAATATTTTTAAAATTTACTTCTTCTTTTTTGGCTCTTTCAACTTCTTCGTAAGAGCAATCTTATAGCCACAGTGTTCACAAACAACTATATATGCGGGAACGCCATGATAAGTTTTTCTCTTATAAGGTGCTTTACTTTCTCCTTCTTTTCCACACGAAGGACAAGTATATATTGCTTCTAATTGAACGCCTTCTTCAGCTTCTTCCTTAGAGGTTTCATAACCGCAATTATCACATACCATTTCTTTAGATCTTATTTTTACTTTACCTGTTTTATTATTAACAGGCTTCCCTAAATAACCTTTCTCGCACTCAGGACATAATTTTCTGTATGCCCATGCCCTTACTTTTCCCCCTTCAGGAAATTTTCTTAAAGTATGGTAATAAACCTCTTTCATTGATTTTGGTGGTGTTAGTGTCATTTTTATTATTGCAAAAACTCATTCTTTAAATATCTTTTGCAGAAAAGGCACATAAAACAAAATAAGTGATAATGTTACCTTGAAATAATTTTCAGGGTTTAAAAAAATAGTAGTTCGTGATATAACTCACTTTTCTAAATATGTTCCTCATTTCTCTTGACTTCAATACTTATTGCTTTTTTCAGAGTTCTTATCTCTCTTGGACATTCTTCAAATTCAAGATTATTTTCATTACAATATTCTAAAATCATTTCTTTTTCTTTATTATTATTAAAAGAAACTATTACAACCAGATTTAAAGTGCCATCATTCAAGACTTCAAAACCTTTTTCTTTAAGATTTTTTATTAAATTTAAACTTTTTTCATTTAATATTTTTACTTTTTCATCTAAATTTAAAATTTTATTATAAAGCATTTCAAAATCTTTTATTTTTTCTAAAGTTTCATTTTCATCATAACCTTCTATCTCCTCATCTAAAGCTATAAATCCTCCACTCCCTAAGTTGATAGGTTTCCATCTTCCAAAACTACAAACCAATATATCACCTTTCAATAAGTCTTTTTCAGAAATGCTTCCGCAACAATCGTTGATTAAAATACAATTTTTTTGTTTACATAAATTATAAATTTCATCTATAGGCTGTTTTTTATAATATCCCCCTAATGAATGCATTAATAAAACACAATCAGAAGAAATCTTTTCCCTGAGTTCTTCAATATTTATTAACCCATCTTTAGAACTTATAGGTATCGCTTCAAGCCCGACCTTCTCTGCAAACTTTTTATAGAACATCCAACCCCCTTCTTCTTGATAAAAACATTTAGTTTTATCTTTGTTTTTTGATGATTTTAAAGCAAGTTTTATCGAATGATTACATCTTTTAGTAAAATATAAAAATTTCTTACCTGTAATTTCTTTTAATTTATTTCTTACTTTTTCAATCATTTTAACTTCTTTCCCATATAAGGTCCTTGTTTCCTATATCCAAGTTTTCTATAATAACCTCGAACTCCAACTCCTGAAATAATTAACATTTTATCTTTATTTTCTTTTAAAGCAATTTCTTCTGCTTTTTTTATCAACTTCTTTCCCCATCCTTTATGCTGACCTTCAGAATCTGCATAAATACTTTTCTGTCCAATTCCCAAAGCAGAACCATATACATGGAGTTCTCTTATAATTGCAGTATTTTCAGTGAATTCTTTTCTTAAACCTGAAGAAACAAACCTTAATCTGCAAAATCCTAGTAAAACTTCTTTATCTTCAACATAAATAAAAAACTCTTTCCCTCCTGAAGCTTCATATTCTATTACTTTAACGCTAAAATTTAATTTACTTATATCTCCTTTATACCTTCCTATCTCCCTAGTTCTTATATCATTTAATTTTATACCTTTTTTTTGCATATAATTATCTATATATTGTTTAAGATTAGTGTGATTTACCCCTTTTTTTACTAATGTAGAAGGTATATCCCTTTGAATACGCATAATACGACAATATTTAGGGATATTTTTTATTCCTTCAGAAATTATCTCAACAGCTTCATCAAGATTATATGGTTTATAATTCCCTTTAACAAATGAATCATATATTTCAGTTCCTTCCATCACAAGACAAGGATATATTTTCAACATATCAGGTTTAAAAGAATCATCCAGGAATATTTTCTTTAAACTTTCAATATCTTTTTTCCTATCACTTCCGGGCATCCCTATCATCATATGATAATTTACTTTAAAACCTAAATCTTTAAGTATTTTTGTAGCTTTTATAGAATCTTGAATCGAATGACCTCTCCCGCTTTTTTCAAGCACTTTATCAAATATTGTCTGTACTCCCAATTCAACTCTTGTTACACCTTGTTCAAGCATTTCATTACAATGTTTTTCCAAACAATAATCAGGTCTTGTTTCTTGTGTAATACCTATACACCTTATTCCAGAAGATTCATTTTTTCTTTTTAAGTATTCAATGATTTTTCTTTTGGATTTCTTTGTCTTTCCAAATTTCTTATAAATATTATTTAAGGATTCATTTTTTATACTTTTCATTTTTTTCTTCAATCTTTCCTGTATTTCCGGATCCTCCGGATCATGTGGAAGTTCAAACCATTCTCTAAATCTTTTACTATTAATTTTATTTTCGTTAAAAAAAATTTTACCAAAAATATTCATAGCAAGATATATGTCGATTATAAAATTAAGCTGATAATCTATAGGATAGCTTGGGAATGTACCTCCCATAATTATACAATCAGCTTTCGAAGGATTATGTCCTGATAAAGTATATTGTTCAAGTCTATTAAATACAATCAGGAAAGGATCATATTCATTCCTTATTGCTCTCCTTGTAGAAGGTTCTTTTCCTGTATAACTTTGAGGGGTTTCTCCAAAAAAAGATTCTTTTCCTCCAGGACAAAAAACACATTTCCCATGAGGACAAGGAAAAGGCTTTGTCATTACTGCAATTACTGCTACACCACTTAAACTTCTTGTCGGTTTACATCGTAGATTCAATAAGTTTTCATAATCTTTTATATTTGAAGAAAGAAGTATATCCATATCGCGTGGCTGTTTCTTAAGACTGTATTTTCCAGCCAGATAAGTTTTTAATTTATTGACTTCTTCTTTAGAAAGCTTTCTTTTTTTATTTTTCTCTTTTTCTTTTATAGAAGAAATCAATTCTTCATAATATTTTTTTATTTTTTCATCCTGCATATATTTAGTGAAATTTATTTCATTTATGTGTGTTTTGGAATAAAAATTATCTATTGTTTTTTATAATTAAAAAGAGCCAGTTCAATTAGTCAATAATATAAAATTGTTGTATTTTTATTTATGTCTCCGAGATATAAATACTGATTAAGCTTTTGATTTGTAACTGTGACATTATTATGGTTCAGCACACGTTAACTAAATTTCAACAAAATTTATAAATATATGTTTTAGAGTACTAAATAAGAGGTGAATTAATGGTAGAAAAGATAAATCTTGATCTTGCAGGACTTTCTTCAGGAAAGAAAACAAGACTTTATAATTTAATGTATAATCACGGTCCTAAAAATGGAAACATTATGATTTTACCTATAGATCAGGGATTTGAACATGGACCTGTTGACTTTTTTAAGAATCCTGAATCAGAACACCCAAGATTCCAATTCGATCTGGCTCTTAAAGGTGGATTCTCAGGTATTGCTTGCCATATTGGTTTAGCAAAAAAATATTACCATGAATATGCCGGAAAAGTTCCTTTGATTTTAAAATTAAATGGAAGAACTAACATCCCTTCAAATGACAATGCTTTTTCTCCTCAAGACGCATCAGTTGAAGATGCAGTTAAATTAGGGGCTTCAGCAGTCGGATATACATTATTTGTAGGTAGCCCTTTACAAAGTGAAGATATAATACAGCTTTCTAAAATAAGAGAAGAGTGTGATTATTATGAAATGCCATTAATTGTGTGGGCTTATCCTAGAGGGAAAGCTGTTGACGATAAAGGTGGTAAGAATACACTTTATGCTGTTGATTATGCTGCAAGAGAAGCTCACGAACTAGGAGCAGACGTTATTAAAGTTAATTTTCCAAAACCTGTAAATGATCTTTGTCCAAAAGAATATCAAATAACAAAAAGTTGGGATATGAAAAAAAGAGTTGAAAAAGTAATAAAATCAGCAGGAAGGTCCTTCCTTATTTTTTCAGGAGGAAGTCTTATATCAGAAGACGATCTTCTCGAAAGAATTGATATTGCAATGATTTCAGGCGGATTTGGATGTATATTTGGAAGAAATCTATGGCAAAGACCTTTTGAGGAAGGGCTTGAACTTGCTGGAAAGATGAAAAGCATAATAGAAAAATATCCTAAATAATTTAATATTTAAAATTTTTCTTGGTATGATTATTAATTTCAATATATATCTTCTAAAAACTAAATTTATAAATAAATAAAAATATCTATAATTATGTGCGATTTTAAAGAAATAAGAAAAAAGTTTATAGAGGAAACAAGAGAGAAAATAAGAGTATCAGTGAATGAGGATAATTTTATCACACAATCTATATCAACTATCTCTGAACTTGATCTTATAACAAACCAAATGTCTAAAAGGTTCAGGGAGTGGTATGAGCTTTATAATCCTGAACTTTCAAAAAAAATAAAAGATCATTACACTTTAGCGAGGAAAGCTTTTTCAGAAAAAAGAGAAGAAAATACTATGGGTGGAGAACTTTCTGAAGAAGATATTGAAACTTTGAAAGTTTTTGCTGATAGGATAAAATCACTTTATGATCAGAAAGAAATAATAACTGATTACCTAAGGAAAAAGATGGAACATTATTGTAAAAATATTTTAGATATCTGCGGTCCATTGTTGGGAGCTAAACTTATAGCGCATAAAGGTTCTTTGAAACAATTAGCATTTATGCCCGCTTCAACAATTCAATTATTAGGAGCTGAAAAAGCTTTATTCAGACATATTGTTTCAAATGCAAAATCACCAAAATATGGGTATATACTACAACATTCTGAGGTAGCTCAGGCAAAGAATAAAGGTAAAGCCGCAAGACAATTAGCTAACAAAATTTCATTAGCTGCAAAAAAGGATTATTTCAAAAATGATAAAACAATCAAGACTTAAAGGTATATTTGAAGAAGCGAAAGGTAAAAGAATATCTTATTATACACAGAATTATGTAAAGAAGCAAAATGTTTATGGGGAAAAAATAATAAATAAAGATGGAAAAGAATATAGGGAATGGGATCCTTATAAGAGCAAACTAGGAGCTGCTATTTATAACAAACTTTCCCAAATTGGTATAAAACCTGGTATAAAAATCCTTTATCTTGGAGCTGCTACTGGAACCACTTGTAGTCATGTTTCTGATATTATAAATAAAGAAGGTGAGTTATATGCTCTTGATTTTGCTCCAAGGACACAAAGACAGCTTGTATTCCTTTCAGAATCAAGAGATAATATGGTTTGTCTTTTAGAAGATGCAAATCGCCCTGATGATTACTGTGAAAAGATACCTAAAGTTGACGTGATATTTCAAGATGTCGCACAAAAGCAACAAGCTGAAATTTTTATTAAAAATATAGATAAATGTCTAAAAGAAGGTGGTTTTGCTTTATTAGCAGTAAAATCAAAAAGTATCGATATAAAAAGAAAACCTAAAGCTATTTTTAATGAAATTAAAGAAAAGCTCGAAAATAAATATACAATAGTGGATCAAAGAAGTCTTGAACCTTATGAAAAAGATCACTGGATATTTGTTGTAAAAAAATAATCAAAAAAGATTATCTTTAAGAACTTTAACAACTTTAGCTCTTGATTGATTTGGAAGAAGTAAAGAAACTTCTCTTGTTCTACCATATCTTCCTTTTGATGTGACTTTCGCATTTATTATACCAAGCATATCCAATTCTGTAAGCACATCTGAAATCCTCCTCTGCGTTAATGGTCTTATACCTGCATTATCACATACATTTTTATATTTATTATATACCTCTCCAGTTAATATATTATCTTTTTTTGAAAGGGAAACATCGATAATTGCATAAAGTACTGCTTGGAATTGTCTTGGTTGAGATGATATAATATCAAATATTCTATCTCTTTCTATTTTAGTTTCAGCTTCATCAACATATTGTATTGATAGATTCTCTTTTTCATCCCTTTCTGCAAGTTCTCCTGAAACTCTTAGCAATTCAAGTGCTCTTCTTGCATCCCCATGTTCTCTTGCAGCATATGCAGCACATTTTTCAATAACACCTTGCTCGAGAATACCTTCTGAAAAAGCTCCTTCAACCCTTTTCTTAAGTATTTCCTGTATTTGTAAAGCATTATAAGGATTGAACATCAATTCTTCTTCACTTAAACTCGATTTAACTCTTGGATCAAGATAGTCAGTAAATAACAGATCGTTAGATATACCTACTAATGATATTTGGCTTTTTTTAAGATCAGTATTCATCCTTGTAAGACTATAAATAATTTCATCACCTGTTTTTTTTACTAATTGATCTATTTCATCAAGTATAAGAATCACTATTTGTTTTTTTTCTTCTATAGCAGAAGTAAAAATATTATAAACTTCATCTGTTGGTAAACCTGTTGGGGGTATTTCTTTACCAAGATTCCTTGCGAGATGAGCTATTAACCTATATTCAGTATCAGCAACCCTTTTTAATTTGCAATTCACATAAATTATATTAAGATAAAAATCTTTATTACCAGAAACATCATAAGCTTTGTGCATTTTTTTTATCACATGTTGTATAGTTAATGTTTTACCTGTTCCTGTTTTACCATAAATAAAAAGATTGGATGGTCTTTCTCCTCTTAAAGAAGGAGCTAGTATTCTCGCCATATGTTTTATCTCTTCTTTCCTATGTATAACTTCATTTGGAATGTAATTAGATTGTAAAAGTTTTTTACTCTTAAATATAGGTTTTGAATTTATATAACTAGAAAAGTAATCATCTATATCATCATTTTCCTGATTTTCTTTTATTTCATCTTTTTTATTTTCTTTAGACATATTTCCATAGGAAATAAAGGTATTTTTAAATTTGTTGATAATAATTACAAATTAAAATTTATTAATAAATATTAGTATAATTTTAATAATAATTTAAATCAGCTCTGAAATTTTCTAAAAAATTCTAATAATTTAAAATTGATACTCCTACACCTTTGTTTCTTATGGAATTCATTTTTAATTACTTTTTGTATTAATTTTTTATATTAATTATTTTCTATATAGAAATAAATAAATAATAATAATAATAATATTTTTTATTATAATATATTTCTACAAGAAATGAAGGTGTAGGAGGTGCTTATAAATAATAAAATATATTTCAAAATAATTCAAATTTTATAATATAATAATTATATTATCTCAATTATTATTTATAACAATAAGGCACATACAACAAAAAGAGTGATGATATTGTCTTAAAGCAAAATTTGAATTTGTGGTAAGGAGTGAAACGACTTACAGGAGCGCAAATTCAATCAAGTTCGCCCGGACAAAATAATTTGCCTTTACAAATTGACTTGTTCGGGGGGTTTTATACCCTTCTACTCTCCTTAAACTTGTTTAAGGCCAGGAACAAAGTGACTATGCTGCACTAAAAGTTTCTACTTGTTGAAACCGCGAAAGGTTTTCCTTGACAGCGTGCTGGAACAGTTTACTGAATTTTTGTTCGCAACATCACTCTATTTTTGCTTGTGCCAATAATAAAAAACATTTATAAATAAAAAGATTAATAATATTAATTACTATGGATCCACCAGTACAAAAAGTTTTAGATATGAGAAAACAAGGATTGAGTGATAATCAAATTATCCAGTCTTTACAACAAGAAGGTTTTGATTCTCAGATTGTACTTGAAGCTATGGAAATGGCTGATGAGCACGGAAATCAAAATTTTAACCAAAATAATATCCCTCCTCAAAATCAAATGAAACAACAACCTTCTAGTGTTTCATCTCAAAAAGATCCAGTAAATCCTATTCAAAATAATCAACCACCTCCTTCAAATAATAATAATAATGAAGATATGGAAGAACTTATTGAAGCTGTAATTGATGAGAAATGGAGTGAAGTTGAAAAAAATATAAATAAAGTTCTGGAATGGAAAGATAGTGTTGATGAAAGAATTGGAAGTATGAAATCTGATATTGACAATCTTAAGAAAAATTTTGAGGATCTTCACAAAGCTATATTAGGAAAAATAGGTGATTATGATAAGAATATTAATGAAGTTGGATCACAGTTAAAAGCTATGGAAAAAGTATTTTCGAATGTTCTTCCTACTTTTTCTGATAATGTGAATGAATTAAATAGAATTGCTGATAAACTAAAAAATTCTGATAAGAAAAATTAACCAGTATTTGAACTTAAAAAGAATACAGCTAATGCAGCTATTAATAATACCATTATACTAGTGATAACTTTTGGATGGAATAATGTAGCCATAAATGCTTCCGGACCTGTTCCACCAACATCAGCCCTTTTATGTTCTTGATCACTAATTTCTGATTCATTAGAATTTTCAAATTTATTCACTGAAAAAGGAGAGCTTTCTCCAGATAAAAATACTGTACCTACACCTCCTGCAAGTATTAATAATGATATTACAATAATCCATATAACAATAACTTTATATCTACTACCAAGATTGGCAGTTACTGTCTGGAAATCACCACTAAAATTACCAAACATCATTACCATCATCAGAATTATTACAATCATAAACATCATTACTGTATACCAAGGTGCTAATACTTCTACAAGTGTTACTGTTGCAGGATTTAGTACAAAGAAAAAAGCCATTGCTAAAGATATTATAGATGTAAGACCATCATTAAGATCAAGAACATTAGTAAATTTAATAATACCATAAACTATACAAAATACTAAAAGAAAGGCAAAAATACCTTTTGCTCCTGTTAATAATGAAAAATCCATAAAAGTAGCCATTTTAAATCTAATTCTTATTCGTTTTTACCGCCCATTACAAAATAAACTATGAGAGCGAAAACACCTATAGCTAATGCTACAGCTATAAGATCTTTCCCAAACCAATATGGAAGTCTATAAACACCTGTTGCTCCTACAAAAATCCATATTACAAACCCTAGTAATACTAAAGCGATAACTGGTTTTACCCAGCTTTTTCCAAATCCATCACTTAAATCACTATTAAATCCTACTAATCCAAGCAATATCATTACACCAAGAACTGCAAGAAGTAATATCATTGTCTGAGGTAAAGCCTTTTGTATTATAGGTATAATATCATATCTACTTCCTCTAGCTATATAATGAGGTAATATTGATAAAGCACCAAAACAGATAGCAATCACTAGATTATACTTTTTTGCTTCATTTTTATCTTCATCATCATTTCCAAAAAGATTTATGTTCTCTAAAATTCCGAATACTAAAGCAAATATCAATGCAAAAACAAGTATTTCTATAAGACCATTATTTATTAGTGTGTGTATTCCTTCAGTTATTATACCATTCATTTTAATATTTAATACAACTCCTCATTTATATCTTTAACTGTTTTTTTTAGTGTGTCTTTTTTGAGCATAATTCATTTATTTATTTTTTAGGAAATCATTAAATGCATCCATTAATTTAGCATTTTTGTATCCCTTAAATGTTTTATTACCACCTTCACCTTCACCTTCAAATAAATCAGCCCATTTCTTTTTCTTACTACTAGGACCCATAACAAAAGAAACAATAAGACCAAATACTAAAATTGCTAAAGCTACAGCAACTAATTCACTTCCAATCCATGAAGGTATTACCCATCTTCCCATTGAATCTCCTACTGCCCAAACTACTAAACCTACAATTGCAAGGAATATGAATAACTTGAAAGGATGATGATGCTCATCTCTTTTACTTCTAAATTGGAATCCTAATAAACCAAATAAAATTAATACTGAAAGTATAGCTAAACCTATAATTCCAAATTTAGGTATAATCTGTCCTATTATAGGAACAATATCATAAGCTGAATAACTTGAAACATAATGTGGGATTATTGAAAGAAGTCCTAAAACTAATGCAATTACTGCATGAGTGGATTTCATTCGTTTAAATTTCTTTCTCCATTTTTTTATTTTATCATCATCATTTTCGGGTTTACTCCCAATAAACAATCCAACTTTTCTTTCAACTCCATAAACTATTGAAAATATAAGACCAAATGTAATTATTTCAGGAAGACCGTTATTAATTAATGTAAATATTCCTTCATTTATTATATCATTCATCTTCATCCTCCTCAGTATCTTGATTAGGTTTCTTTCCAGGTTCATGACTTATCCAATAGATAAATCCTGCCATTACTAAAAGAAGGGCAATAGCTCCTACAAACCCAGTATTTGTATTGTTTGTTATATAATCCCATGATATTTCAAGCCATGTTTCTCCAGAAGAATCTTGTACTGAATTAAGAAATATAAATATTATAGCAATTATAAGAATAACTGAAAAAAAAGATATCCATTTACTATCAAATTTATGGATTTTCCCTTCTTCATTGTTAAAGATACTTAGTATTATTATAAATAATATCAATACAAGCATTATTATCATTATAGGACCAATCATCCTATGTATAGTTCCTACTACTTTACTTGACATTATAGCAAAAAATGCTACTGCAAAAGAAAATATAGCATTAAGGTTTTTTCTTGGAACTGATATCTTACTTCCATCACTTTTCACTACTTCTTCCTTACCGAATATTAAAGTCCTTTCAAGTATTGCAAAAATCATGACATATATCATGAGGAAAGGTAAAAGTACATCGAAAAGACCAATTGTATCCAAAAACGATAAAACATCGCCCATTATTGAAGCCATTAATTTATAAATGAAAGGTTCAATATATAAAGTTTCCGATTTTTCAGTCAACAACACAAGATTGTTGTATTTTTATATTGTTTTGCAGAAATATTTTAATTTGCGTTAAGAAGTAGAACGACTTAAAGAAACATAAATTAAATTTACTTATCTCGAACAAAATATATTTACTTTTACAAATTAACTATACCTACTAAAAGTTTATACTTGTTGGAATCCTGAGAGGTTTTCTCTATTGTGTGCCCGAACAGTTAAACGAATGGATGTTCGCAATATTAATTATTTAATCTTGTATTTCAGTCAATCGAAAGTTTTAAAAACAAATTTAAT
The DNA here is from genome assembly GCA_051819685.1 of Nanobdellota archaeon. Classification (GTDB taxonomy): domain Archaea; phylum Nanobdellota; class Nanobdellia; order Woesearchaeales; family DATGWN01; genus JBNJGI01. The sequence goes on from JBNJGI010000006.1 coordinate 34,099, forward strand.
AATCATATTAAAAAAGGGTGAAAAATTTGCCGAATGAAATTGAAAAAAAAAGAGATTCTGATTCAATTATGCAGTTAAAGTCAGTTTCAAAAGCTTTCAGGAAGCAAAAAGTATTATCAAATATAAATCTTGAAATTAAAAGAGGCAGGATATTGGGTATTGTAGGAGCAAGCGGTTCTGGAAAAACAACACTTCTTAACACAATAACAGGCAATTATCTCCCAGATAAAGGAGATATCCTTTTTGAACCCAAAGATATTGCAAGTTATTCCCATATGAATCCTTCTGAACATTTACAGTCAATAAATAAAAGTGTATTTGATCTTAAAAGAACTGTCGGTTACTCTCCCCAGGATCCTTCTTTTTATGACAAACTAACTTGTAAAGAAAATCTTGATTTTTTTGGTTCTTTACAGAATGTTCCCAGAGAAATACTTAAAATTAATATAAAAATAATACTTAAATTAGTAGGTCTTGATAAATATTCCAATAAACTTGCAGGTGAATTGTCCGGTGGTATGCAGAAAAGGCTTGATTTAGCTTGTGCTTTGGTCCATGATCCAAAAATACTTGTTCTTGATGAGCCTACTTCCGATCTTGATTTTGTTTTAAGAAATCAGATGTGGGATCTCATAAGAAAGATAAGTGATAAAGGAACTACTATAATAATGTCATCACATTTTATTGATGAAATTGAAGGTATATGTGATAATATAATAATATTGAATAATAATGCTATCGAATTCCAAGGATCTCCTAAAGAACTTAAGAGAAGAGAAAATGCCGAGACTATAATCAAACTAGCTACAGAAGAGAGAAATTATGAAGCCATTAAAAAAATTATATCCAAAAATCACAAGAATGCATCCTTTGAATATGACAATAATACAGGTTATTTCATAATTATTTTCCGAAAATTACCTAAATCTAAATCAAGCCCTGAAAAAGTAATAAATATGTTAAAAGGATGTAAACAGAATATAAAAGAGTTAATATATACAAAAGAAGGTATATCTGAAATGTTTAAAGAACTTACTTCAAATGATCCGGAAATGCGTAAAAAAGGTAATCTTCTAAGTGAAGTACATAAGCCTATGGAATTAAGAGAGAGCACTAAAAGCAAAAAAGGTGGGGAAAAATGAATCTTATAAAACTTATAAATAAGAATTTTAAGATAATGTTGAGGAATAAAATATCTTTTTTATTCATATTGTTCGGTCCTTTACTTGTTGTGCTTATAGCAGGTTTGGTTTTCAATAATAATTCAGGTTATGATATAAATATAGGTGTGTATTCAGATAATTATAGTTCTTTAAGCAATAATATAATATCAGATATGGAGAAAGAATTCAAGATAACAGAATTCCAGGATGAAAAATTATGTATTGATTCTGTAAAATCAAAAGGTTATCATGGATGTCTTATTTTCCCTCCTTTTTTAGAAGTAGATAATAATGGTTCCAAAGAGATTGATTTTTATTTTGATAATTCTAAAGTAAATATAGCAAGTGCAATAAAACAAGGCATTTACAATTCTATAAGAAAAACTAGTAATGAAATCAGTCAAAATATAACACAAAGTCTTATTAGTTCTATTGGTTTTGCAGAAAAAGAGATTGATAAAGATATTAAGATTCTTGAAAAGGATAAAAAAAGATTAAAAGATTCTAAAGCTTTGATTACATCATCAAGGAATTTATTATCAAAAAGCAATGTTGAATTTGATAAAGAAAGTCTTTCTCTAAACCAAATAGAGAATTATTCTGATGATGTCGGAAATCAACTTGATAATCTGACAGATATAGCATCTGATGCGATAGAAGAGTTTGAGTCTTTTGTGGAAGATGCAGATGATTCTAATTGTTCAGGCCTTTCTTCTGATATATCATCGGCTGAAGATGCAATAGATGTCTTTAAGGAGAAGCTTGAAAATTCATCTGAAAATAGGACAAAAATAAGTGATTTAAGTTCTTCATTAGATAATCTTATCGATAAAATTGAATCATTGGATAATAAACTTGATGATGCAAAAGCCAAGAAATCAAAAACAAATGATAAACTTAGTGATACAAGTTCAAAATTAAAAAATTCCATAACTGGAATGAAAAATGTATTATCTTCTTTGAAAAATGTAAAAAATGTTTTGCAAGGTAATGATCTAAGAAATGCTTCATCCATTTCCAATCCGGTAGAAATAGTGGATAATAAAATAGTAGGGGGTTCTAATCTGAAGTATATTTTCCCTAATCTTATCGTATTAGTGATGATGTTCTTTGCAATCATCATGTCAGCGACTCAGGTTATAAATGAGAAACTTAATAGATCAGCTCCAAGAATGCGTATGTCACCTAATCCTTTCATGGTGACTTCAATAGCGACTTTTTTTACTATGTTTATGATTTCTTTATTACAGATAATTATGATCCTGCTTTTGGCACAATTTGTTTTTGGGATAAATATCATGGCAAATATATATCCTATAAGTAGTGTTTTGATATTCACATCAATATTTTTCATACTTATAGGTATTGGTATAGGACTTATATTTAATTCTGAACATTCAGTCATGCTTTCATCTATAAGTATATCTAGTTTCTTTTTTATTGTTTCAGACTTAATTTTACCTATAGAAACTATGCCTTCGAAATTTATAGCGATAATGAATTATACACCTTTTATCCTTTCAACTTCTTTGTTGAGGAAAGTTATGTTTTTTGATAAGACTTTACAGGATGTAAATACTATGTTCTATTATTTTGTCCTTATGAGTTTCACTTTGTTTTTAATATTTATTATAGGATATGTTTCTTCAGGTTTCATTAAAAAAATGAAAGCTAAAAAAAGGGCTAAATTTGTATAATTCCGGAAAACTTTCGGATTTTTTCAGGAAATGTTTTTTAATAATTGTAGATTATCACTATTATGAAAAATATCATAAAAACAATAGATGCTAAAGATAAAGAAATATTGCAACTATTAATGAAAGATTGTAAATCTAGTTTAATCAGTATCAATAGGGCTACTGGGTTGTCGAAAAGTTATATTTATGAAAAAATAAAATACTTTTTGAAAAATAAAATCATAAAAAAATCATATATATCTGTTGATTTCAGGAAGATAGGTTTTGGTATGAAATGTTATTATATTTTGAAAAAAAAGAATAATAATTATAATTTTCACAGCCCTTATTTCAACAATATCTATGGATTAAAGGAAAAAAATCATTTTATGATTGAAGCCATATATAATGATTTTGGATCTTTCTTAAAGGATAAGGATGAATTAAGGAAATTTTTCTACATAATAAAAGAAATGAAAGTTATAGATTCAAAAAAAAATTCTGATTTTAGAATAATTTAGTGATCAAACTTATTTTTAGTTTCTTTTTTGAAAATATCGAGAAAGTCATTAAAATCGGTTTCTTTTATCTTGAAACCGCAAGCGTTTTTATGCCCCCCGCCAGTTCCATCAAATCCATTAAGTGATGATTGTATAATTTCAGGAAGATCTATATTAAAACTTGTTCTTATAGATCCTTTAACATATCCTTCTGAAATCCTCCCTACAATTATAATCTTATCAGGATATCTATAGAATATTTCATTGCTTAATTCAGAACTGAAACTGTATTTTTCCTGTGGGATTATAGCAACAAGAAATTCAGTTTTATCTTTATTTTTGATAGCTTTTTTCATTAGTTTTTCGTAAATTTCATTTATTTTTTTGTATCTTTGGTATAGTTTATCTCCATTTTCAGTATTTTGAAGAAGAATCTCATCAGGGTGTTCTATTTTTTCTAATCTTGTAATTATCTTATAAACATCATTAACTCTTCCTTTGGTCATAAAAAAGATTGTTTTTATTATTATACTCAACCTTGAATCAAACATAATACCCGGGGCTGTTTTTATATTATCTTCTATATAATCAGGATATTTTTCTTTGAATTTTGTCAATAAATTTTCAGGATAGAACCAATCACCTGCACACCCTGTCACAGCAACCCATAAATTATTATTTTTTATTTCTTTATTATCTTCCACAACACACCAACATTGAAGTGTCGTCGGATAATTTATCTTTGAATTTTGTAAAGGATTATAGTAATTTATATCATCTCTTTCTGAATTATCAGGTATTGCATGATGATCAATCCATATTTTTTCACATTTTACATCATCAAGAAATTCATCTTCTATTAAAGGTTTGTCTAATATTATAACAAGGTCGGGGTAATAATTCGATACTTTTCTTGAATATTGTTTTGCTTTTATTTCTGGAGAACTTTTTACTATAATGCCTTTAGGATCTATATTATGTTTTTTGAGATATTTTTTTATAAGTAAAAATGAGCATATACCATCTGCATCATCATCATATAATATAACTGGATTTCTGCAATTTATTATTTTTTCTCTGATTTTTTTTATCTGTTTTTCACTTATCATTTTTTTTGAACAAATACTTTCTATTATAAATTTATTCTTTTTAAAGTACATAAAACAAAATAAGTAATGATATTGCCTTGAAGTAATATTTCGATTTGCGGTAAGGATTAGAACAACTTACAGGAACGCAAATTCAATCTGCTTTGCCCAGAGGAACGAAAAATTATTTTTAATATCACTCATTTTTATGAATGCGCCCTTTTTAAGGTATATAAAACTATAAGAAATATCGCAAAAATTATTTAGCGTTTTAATAAATTTGTTTGAATATTATCTTCTGTAAGTCTTTCTCAACCTTATTATAAATCTAACAAATATTTTTTTATAACATTATTATTTTGATTATTAATATCAAAATGAAGCTTATGAAAAACAAAGAGGATTTTTTTATAGTTTTTATTAAAATCTTTTTCTTGTCAGCTTGTAATTTTCTTGAATCTTTTTTTGAGTAATCTGAAGCTATAATTGTTCCGAAAATTATGGTATAAAGAAAAAATATAACAGAAGTTTCCAAAAATCCTATTATGAAAGATAATAAAGGATATAAGAAAAAAACTAATTGATCATAAAATCTTACTTTAAGAGATAATAATGATATAATTGAAGCAAATATCACAGAGAATACTGGATTGATATCAGTTATAATAATATCTATTAATATAAAAAATGTTATTGCTAATATAATCTTTCTAATCCAATAAAAATATTTCTTTCCTTTATAAAGCTCTTCAGGAGAAATAAAAGAAAGTAATGAACCTATAAAAATACCTAGATAACTTACAAAAATAATTATTGTTTCTGTAAAAAAAGACGTCATTTTGGATGTTTTCTTTTCCACTTTTTAAATTTTATCAAGTATTAGCAAGTAAAATAAGATTTTTATTTTTATATTACCTTTAAGTTGTTTTTGATTTGTGTTAATGAGTAAAACGACTCACAGGAGCACAAATTTAATATTATTCTCCAAAATAACTTAATAATTATTCGTGACATCACTCGTTTTTATAGACTTGCTCAAATTCCTTAACAGTTAAACTATGAGTGTTTAATTATTCTGCGCAATATAAAATATTTATTTATGTCACTGACTATAAAAGCAGTAATTTTATAAATAAAAAAAAAAGTTAATTAGTGATGAACAGCACCTTATCAAATAATTTAGCAAATATTTTACCTCAAAATTCTTTTGTTGATTTTCTGGGCACTTTAAATAATGAAATGGGAAAGATATTCTCTGGATTATTACCAGAAAATATTTTAACAAATATTTTAGTTTCTCATCCATTGCTAATAATAATTTCTACTGTCGCTATTTTAGGGTTGTTTGCACTTTTTGCAGATTTTATAGCAGATGCCTGGAAAATCCCTATTGCTATAATTGTTGATGTTATAGATCTTATGGCAATATCTGCCGGACTTCCTCTTGATGCTATTGCTGCGGGTTCAAGTCTTATTATGTTTTTTATACTTACAGCAGATTGCCCTAAAGCTTTCCATTATGGATTTTCAATAATTGGTCCTTTAAAATGTATAGCTCCAATACCTGTTTTAGGGACTCTCCCTATAAATACTGTCCTTATGATGGTTGCAGCAATAGTTGATAAAGGACTTTGAATAATATAAAATACATTTAATTTGTGTCCTAGACTATAATAGTCAACGAAATAAAATTTTTGTATTTTTATTTATGTCTTTGAATACAAAATAAAAGCAAAATAAAAAGATTTAATTATTTAGCATCTGATTAAAACCAGTTAATTTATAAATAACCAAATTATTAGAATGATAAAAGGGGTGTATTGATGGCAGGCAGAAAAAAGAGGGAGATGACTCAATCTTTAAAGGAAGCTATAAATAAATATCCTCATGTTTTCAAATATATAGAAAATTTTACTAAAAAATATTCTGCTCCTGAATTTAGAACTGAATTGACTAGAGCTGATAAAGGGATGAAAAACCCTAATATTATCTATCCTGTAGGAGATCCTATTTTTATACATATTTTCCAGGTACCAGGGGATTGTATGAGATATTATGTTCTCGAGCCAAAAATTTCTGAAAAAAATCAAAAGATTTACAATCATGTTCTTGAAAAACTAATAGATGTAGCTAACACTTATCCAGTTCCTTCAGATATTAATGAAATGGAACCTGTTATTGAAAAGCTTATTGATGATGTTGTTAAAATAGGGAAGAATAAATCCGGCTTGATGAAATATTTTCAATCAAAAATAATTCTTTCAAAAGAACAGTATGAGATTATTAAATATCTTATAATACGAAACAGGATAGGATTCGGGAAACTTGAACCGGTATTTTTGGATCCATATCTGGAAGATATTCATTGTACCGGAGTGGGTAATATAAAGATGCAACATAAAATCTTTGACATGGTAAGGACGAATATAGAATTTGATGAAGACATGGATCTTAATAGATTTGTGATAGAAATGACAGAACGTGTCGAACGTCCTGCATCAGATTCCCAATCAGTTGTAGATGCTATTATGCCTGATGGATCAAGATCTAACTTTATATATGGTCGTGATGTTAGTCTTGAAGGAAGCAGTTTCACGATAAGAAAGTTCTCAGAAGTACCTATAAGTGTCACGCAAGTAGTTAATTGGGGTACAATGTCAGCTGAAGTAGCAGCTTATTTATGGATATGTCTGGAAAATGGTATGAATCTTTTTGTCTGTGGAGAAACGGCATCAGGTAAAACAACTTCGCTTAATGCTATATGTACTTTTATAAAACCTGATGATAAGATATATACAGTAGAAAACACACCTGAAGTAACAATGCCTCATGATGTATGGCAACATCTTCTTACAAGAGAAGCAGGAAAATCCACTGATGTAACCTATCAGGATTTACTTGTAGCATCATTAAGAAGTAGACCGAATTATATTATAGTAGGAGAAATAAGGGGTTCTGAAGGTAATATTGCTTTTCAGGCTATGCAGACAGGACACCCGGTTATGTCTACATTCCACGCAGGTAATCCTAAAACGATGATCCAGCGTTTAACTGGTGAGCCCATTAATGTTCCGATAACATTTATCGATAACCTTAATGTTGCAGTTATCCAGATGGCTGTTATGAATAAAGGTAAAGTACTGAGAAGAGTCCTTAATGTTACTGAAATTGAAAGATATTATGCTCCTGCAAACCAGATGGTAACAAGGCAGGTTTTCCAATGGGATCCTGCTGAGGATAAACATGTATTTACAGGTATGTATAATAGTTATATCCTGGAAAAAAAGATTGCAGCTATGGCAGGATATAAAGATGTAAGAAAGATATATACAGAGCTTAAAAAAAGAACACAGATAATTAATAAGCTTATTGAGGTAAACAAATTCAATTATTTTGAAGTATGGGAAATAATCAAAAATTATTTTTACAAAGGAGAAGAAGCTTTACCTTTTAAGCTTGACCCGGTAGAATAAGATGGGATCTTCAACTGCAAAAGAAGGATATTTTGAACAGACAGTTCTTGCATTAGGATTTAAGAACCCTTTTGAATTTTTAGTTAAATTTGGGCTCCCAGTTATAGGAGTTTCTATAATATTTTTTTTCGTAACAAGTTTTGTTCTGGTAAATCTTCCTTTTTATATGCCTTACCTTATATTAACTATAGGTTTTTCATCAATTTTTCTTTATCCTATACTTATATATGAAGCTAAAAAAACCGATATAAATGAGAATATCCATCTCTTTATTACTTATGCTGGAACTCTTTCCAATACAGGTATCCAAAGGAACATACTTTTTAAGAAACTAGCTGAAAAAAGGAAAATGTTTGGAGAGATATCTGAGATTGCACGTAAAGTTAATTATTTTGCAAAAGCATGGAATCTGGGATACGCTACAACTTGCAGGAAAATGGCGAAAATGATTCCTTCACACATACTTGCTGATTTTTTTGATAGATTTGCAATAATGATAGATTTAGGGCAAGGACTTGATGTTTTTATATCAGAAGAACAAGATGCAGTGATGGAAGAGTTTGAAATCAACTATAAAAAGGCGATAAATGGAATCGGGATGATACAGGATATATTTGTTTCTATGACAATAGCTCTTGGTTTTATGATGTCTGTTGGTTTACTTCTTCCTTTGATAGCAGGAGTACCTATAGCAAAAATTGTAAATTATTCTCTTATAGGTATGATTTTAATAGATTTAATGATGTTCGGCTTTGTAAAAGTATACATTCCGGAAGATAAAATTATTTTGAAATATAAAAATTTATCCAAGACTATGAAAAAAATAGAATTCCATTCTTATTACTTAATACCCTTATCTGCTTTTCTTATATTGATGTTAATCTACTTTAATTTCTTACCTTTTCTTATGAGTGTAGCTCTTGGATGCACTCCTTTGATGATTTTAGGATTATTATCACAAAAAGAAGAAAGCAGAGTATTTAGGATTGATAGGGTTTTTCCTTCTTTCGTAAGGGCTTTAGGTAATGTCATCAACATAAAATCAGGGGCAGTTATGTCAAGCGTAAGGGCTATACAAGTGCATGATTTTGGTGAAATAAATGAAATGATATCAAATCTTTATAGAAGATTAAGGACAGGGAACGATAAGCACCACTGCTGGGATTATTTTGCACGTGAAAGTGGAAGTTTTCTTATAAATCAATTCACTGAAATTTTTTCCGAAACTGTATATATAGGTGGTGATGCTGAAAAAATCGGGGATGTGGTAAGTAATAATTTTTTAAGAATTATCTCTTTAAGAAGATTGAGATTACAAGTGTCTTCAAGCATGCGTGGATCTTTATATGGATCTCTGGTAGGATTTTCAATAGCTGCCTATATGGCTGCTGAACTGACTTCTATGCTTGCAGGTCTTTTTAGTAAGCCTTTCAGTAAAATGTCCAACACAAATCAAATGTCAGGTGTTCTTTCAGAGATTGCTCCAACTACAGCCTTAGATGTAAATAAAGAAACTATAATTCTAGTAATAGGTATAATGGTTATATTTCATTCAATTATATCTTCTTTAGTTATAAAAATTGTAGATGGCGGGTCCGTTTATGGTATGTCTTTTGACTTTGTTCTTATGCTATGGATGGGCGCAGTCATAAGTTTTGCTTTACCTATGGTCACAAAGATGCTTATGCCTGCGATGATGGGGGGAGGTTGAATTTTATGAAAGTTTTGTTTGTTTAGATTTTTTATAGGTGGAAGCATTTATAGAAGTTCCGTCTTTTGCAACAATCACTTGTACCTTTGCTTTCTGATGGATTTTTCTTATTATCTCAAGATCATGATCTTGGGAGGGCTCTTTATTCAATCCTGTTACAACAAAAAGTTTCGGGTTTATTTCTGAAACAAAATCAACACATTCATCTATATTCATCCTGTAATTTTTATTTTCTTCATCAAATATAGAATAACATATAAGAATATCAACCCCTGAAAACTTTTTAGCTATAGTCCTTGAAAAATTAGAATGGGGTAAAAAACCTATGCTGATTTCATCATTTTTTAAAATAAAACCAATTGCAGATTTATCTTCATTGTGACATTTTGTGGCAATTATTTCAGTATTATTTATTTCTACCTTATCTGAATATGATAGATTTATATTTCTTTCAAGAAAACTAATTGTTTTTTTGCTTATTCTCGGAACATTTTCGTTATCTCCGTTTTCTACAGAAGAAGAAGATATTAAAACACCATGGTTATCATCACCTTCTAATGCTATATAATTTATAAGAGGCTCCAGACCTCCGGAATTAACTAATAAATTATCTGTACATAAAATCACATCGCTTTCCCTTAAATTTATCTCAGATTGTACTGCGGAAGAAAGGATATCAGGTCCCGGGTTAATAGTAATAAAAATATCATTTGTTTTTAATACAATTCCTCCAGACATTCTTAGACCTTTTCCTGCAGTTTTTATATCTCCTGCGGTACCAAGAAATATTATTTTGTTTTCCATACAAGTAGTATTTTCTGGTGATTTTTAAATTATGTGGATATTTAGGGCGACATAAGATTGTTATATTTTTATATTGCCTTGCCGAAAACCCAGAAATTTGGCTAGACCAATTCTGTCAAATTTCGTAATAGTTAAACCATTATTGTTTAATTATCCTGCGTCATATAAAATATACTTTATTTATGTCGTCTACTAATTTAGTCTAGGACATAAATAGACACACCCGCAAAAGTGAGTTATATTGCGAACAACTCTTCGGCCTCTGGACGAACTTTATTTAATTTACGCTCCTGTAAGTTGTTTCACTCCTCACCACAAATTCAAATTTTGCTTCAAGGCAATATTATCACTCATTTTATTTCATATTTCGATAAAGTAAACTTTATAAATGATGATGAATTACCTACTTTTAGACGGCCAGAGTGGTGCGGATACACCTGTTCCCATTTCGAACACAGAAGTTAAGCGTACCGACGTTCCATAGTACTGTGCTTTTGCATGGAAAAAATGGTTCGCTGTCTACCTTTTCTTAAAATCAATTAATTTTTAAAATAAAGATAAATAAACATAATCATGGGAGAAATTATACTATTACAAGAGGATACAATTCATAAAATTGCAGCAGGTGAAGTAATTGAAAGGCCTGCTTCTATTATAAAAGAACTTATAGAAAATTCTCTTGATGCAAAAGCCAACAGGATTACTGTTAAAGTAGGTAAAGATTTTGTTTCTGTAAAAGATAATGGAAAAGGAATGTCGTACGAAGACTTAAAAATATGCTTCTATCCTCATTCCACATCGAAACTGAAAGATTCTTCAAATCTTTTTGATATAAATACATTAGGATTCAGAGGTGAAGCGCTTTCAAGTATTTCTGCTGTATCTCTTCTTGAAATAACTTCAAAAAGCAGTGATACGGCTTATAAGATTTTTGTTCAAGAAAGTAATATTACAAGTATTTCTCCTTCTGCTTATGAGTATGACTCGGGAACTGAAATTACGGTAAAAAAACTATTTTACAACACTCCTGCAAGAAAAAAATACTTAAAAAATGAAAATACTGAACTAAGGAAAATAAAAGAGATAATAGAAAAATATCTTGTTGCTTATAATAATGTTTTTTTCAGACTTATAAATGAAGATAAAACAATTATAAATGCTCCACCAGAAAAAGATCTAAAAAAAAGATTTTATCAAGTTTATAAGAATGAAGCAAAAGAGATGATAAATCTTGATAAAATTAAAGATGAGAAATCACTTCAGACTAAAAATTTTCTTTTGGAAAAAAAAATCAGAATAAAAGGACTGATTTCAAAACCCTCATTATCTAAAAAAACAAGATATGATCAAATGGTTTTTGTTAACAATAGACTCGTAAAAAGCAAACTTATATATTCTGCAATATCTCAAGCTTATAAGGGTTATCTTAATTCAGGAGAATATCCTGTAATAATGCTTAAAATAAATCTGGATCCAGAGAAAGTTGATGTTAATATACATCCTCAAAAACAAGAAATCAAGTTTATGGATGAAAAACTTGTATTTAAATCAGTCCATTCAATTATAAGAAATGCCCTTGAGTCATCAGATCTTACTTTTAAGCACTCTTTTGAGAATAATAATGAAAATCAAGAAAAAATACATTTTCTGGGTGAAAAAAACAAAACTATTAATAAAAAGAAAGATATAGGGAGTGAAGTTCTTTCGCAGACTTTGTTGAAAGATAATGATGTAACATCAAAAGATAAATATAATCTTTATTCAGAAGATAGGCAAAAATCTCCATTAAGAATTATAGGATTTTTCAATAAAGAATTTATTATTGCAGAGAATGAAAAAAACAAATCTCTTGTTTTGGTTGATTTCCATGCCGCTGCTGAAATAGTGAATTACTATAAACTTAAACAACAATTTGAAGAAAGCTCAGTAGAATATCAGTCTTTAGTTGAGCCGAAAGTAATAGAGCTGAATGGTCCTGATATGGATGTTTTGAAAGCAAACATGAATCTTGTAAAAAGACTGGGTTTTTTTATTGAAAATTTCGGGAATGATTCAATGATTACTCGAACTCTGCCTGTAGTTATTAAAAATACAATAAAAGCGGAAAAAATTAAAGAAATAGCTTCAAAAATCAAAGAAGGAGAGAAATTTAATTTTAACCATATGAAAGATAATATTCTTAAGATGATGGCTTGCAGAGCTTCAGAGAAAGCAGGT
>JBNJGI010000007.1:0-27844 GCA_051819685.1 Nanobdellota archaeon
CGAATTCAGATTAACACAATTAACCAACTTTTTCTGGCCAGCATTTAAAAACATAGGAAATTCATCATCTGACAAAGAACAAGGTATCTTCTCCACCCAGATACTATTAACTTTGACAGTATCTGGTTTATTGTTTCTTATAGACAACATTGTCTTATTGGAAACAATAGCATAATTGACAACACCGACATCATCATTCATAAGTACAGCTTTTTCTGAATTTGAACCAGCGCCACCACCGATTGAAGGAATTCCACCTAAAATACCTACTACTAATAAAGCGATTACTATAACGACTGCTAATATTATTAAATATTCAGTTGCTGTTTGCGATTTCTTATGATTTAAATTTCGTGATTTTAAGTTCATTATGTTTACTTTTTTCTCAAAGTTTAAAAATTTTACTTTAAAAAAAATATATCAAAAATAAGCGATATTGCGAAGGATTATTCGGTTCTTCAGATGAACTTGATTGAATTTGCGCTCCTGTAAGTCGTTCTAATCCTTACTGCAAATTCAAATCTTGCTTCAAAGCAATTTACCACTCATTTTATTATATATGCCATCTAATCAAAGAATTTAAAAAAGACAGCTACTAAAATATTATAATGGAAAGAGTTGATTATGAATTAGATCCTTTGAAAAATAGCCCTTATAATAAAAATTCCCGTTTTGATTGGAGTAAAAATATATATGATCCTATTGGAGGACAGGCTATATTGAATTTCAAAGGACAATTTAGTCTAGAAATGTTCTATAAGAAAATGTATGAATGGTTGAAAGAGATGGTATATACTGATATAGATGGAGGAGGAGATAAGGTAGAACATTATTTTTTTGAAAAAAGAAAATCTGATATGGTTGAGGAAATATGGTTTTGGTGGAGGACTCAAAAAACTCCTGAAGGTAATAAGTTCCTGAGATATAGATTATTTATCGATGTTCAGATTCTAAGGATGAAGAAAGATTCTATTGTCGTTGATGGTAAAAAATTTAATATCGATAACGGAGAAATAAGTCTTTTTATAAGACCTTATCTTGACATGGAACATATGAATAAGTCAGGAAAATCTATGATTGGAGATAAGAAAAACTGGAGCGATTATAAATTGCTATCCACTTTCAAGAAATATTGGCATAACAGACTTTATATGAATCAAATTGAAGCTGCTAAAAATGAATTATATACTCATGCTAATCAATTGATGGGAACAATGAAATCATATCTTAATCTTCCTCACCATGTAAAAGTTAGGAAAGACTTCCATCCTTCATTAGGTGTCCCACAATATAAAATATAGAATACCACAACTGTAAAAATGAGCTATATTGCGAAAAATTGTAAAGGCAAATCTATTTTATTCGGGCGAACTTGATTGAATTTGCGCTCCTGTAAGTCGTTTCACTCCTTACCGCAAATTCAAAAACTACTTCAAGGCAATATCATCACTCATTTTATTATAATTGTTAATATTTGACAGAATTGGTCTAGCCAAATTTCTGGGTTTTCTGCAAGGCAATATAAAAATATAATAATCTTATGTCGACTAATAGAAAGTAAAACTTATAAATGACAAGGTAAATAATAGTTCTTATGAATAGAAAAACAACATTTTTTGAAAAAGTACTACTTTTAGTAGGAATTACATCAGCCATACTTGGGTTTTACCTTATCAATAATATATATCAAACAAAAGGTGAACTTCTGAGTTACGATATGCTTGTGGTAGTGTTTCTCTGGATTATTCTTTTATTTCAAATAGTTCAGACTGCAACTAGTGAAAATCAAAAAGAAGAACTAGGAGTTATTACAAAAGGTCTACAGGAAGAAACAAAACTTATGAAAGAATTGCTGAAAGAACAAGTTTATGAGGTAAAACTTCTTAGAAATGATTTACGTGAACTAAGAAAAATAGAGAAGGATATCAATCCTAAAAGTTCTAAGAAAAAAAGTAAATGAGTATTAAAGCAATCATATATGAGAATTATGTACTGACTGAAGCTTGTGATAAAGCTAAAGAGATTTATGATAAAAGTAAGTATGGCGTGCTTCTTGATAATGGTCAATTGCAATTAAGCTTCTATGAAGGCATTTATCTTCACGAAAAGAAAAAAATTACAATTTCTGATAGAAAGGGTTCTTTGGAACTTGATAAATTACTTAAGAAAGCAAAAAGATTTGAGAAACTTTTTCTTACTAAATATATGGTTTATAAAGATCTCAGAAGCAAAGGCTATATTGTTAAAACAGCTTTGAAATTCGGCGCTGATTTCAGGGTTTATGATAAAGGAATAAAGCCCGGAGAAGATCATGCAAAATGGATTGTTTATGCAGTTCCGGAAAATAAAGTTTTTTCATGGCATGATTTTTCTGCAAAGAATCGTGTTGCACATTCTACTAAAAAAAGACTATTGATGGCTGTAGCAGATAGTGAGAATTCTGTTACATATTATGAAGTGAGATGGATTAGACCTTAGAATCCTTCTGTAACTATTTTGTTTTCTTCTGCTCCTAATTCTAAAAGAAAAGATTTTATCGCTTTCACAAATGCAGGAGGTCCACAGATATAAAAGAACCTGCTGAAATCTTCGATGTTTTCTTCAAGTTTGTCTTTATCTATTCTCCCTTTAATATATGATTCTTTTGAATTTTCCTCTGTAAGAAAGTTAATGAAATTTTTGTTGAAATATTGTTCGAATTCTTTTTCCAGAATTATATCTTTTTTTGTCTTATTTGAGAAAAGAAGTTTATTTCCATCTAAAGCATTTTTGTCTACAAGATTCCTTATTATACTTATGAAAGGAGTTATTCCTGCTCCACCTGCTATAAAAACACCTTCACCTTTATAATTTATAGCACCCCATGGATCCTGAATTGATAGCTCATCTCCTGGGTTTAATTTGTTAATTTCTTTTGTCACACCATTGTGTCCGGAATAAATTTTTATAGTTAATTCCAATACTTTATCCTTATTCAAAGAAGTGAAAGTGAATGGTCTTTTTTCTTCTTTCCAACCTTCTTTATTTATAGAAATATCTGTAGCCTGACCTGGAATGAAATTATAACCTTCAGGTTTTTCAATTAATAATCTTACTGTATCTTGAGTTACGAAATCTTTTTTCAATACTTTTGCTATCATTGTTAACTTAATATTTTAAAGATTTTAAAATTTTATGAAAGAATAGTCAAAACATAAATAAAGAGTATTTTATATTGCACAGAGTATAAATTAAATACTACTGGTTTAACTATTACGATATTTGACAGAATTAGTCTATCCAAATTTCTGGATTTTCTGTAAGGTAATACAAAGATAACAATAATTTATGTCTTGGACTATAACATTATAAAATTATTTTTTTATCTGATTATAAATATAAAAAAACAAATATAATTATTTATTTCTTGATTTTAAGGACTTTTTCAGCAGGTTTCATATCTTCCCATGCAATATTAAATAAAGATTCTAATGCACTAGCAAAGAAAGGAGTATTTACCCATATTCCTATATCATAAGTCGGATGCACTTCTGAATCATCCATAACCATAAATACAACTTCCTTACCATCAACTACTATGAAACGCGCTCTATTTTTATGATGCCTTACTTCAGCAAGACCTTCAAGATCTTTCACAGAATCTTCACAACTTTTATCTATAGGCGCTACTACTCTTATTTTAACTCCTCTTTTCTTTAATTGCTCAAAGATAGGTTTGAAACCTTCAACTTTTCTTATAAAGCCTTCTTTAGTAGACATTATTGTTACTGACTCTTCAGCGCCTCTTAACACTAATTCCATGTGATTGTATAAATTGTGTCTTCCTCTTAAGCTTCCAGACATCTCATGAGGTTCTGTTATTTCCACACCTTGTTTATGTAAATTAGAAAGTTCATCTATAACATCAGTCGATTTTAGATTTTCAAGCATTTCAATTCTTGTTTCTGCATTTTTATTAACATTTTTCTTTACTCTTTCTACGACTTCTTTAGGTTCTACAGCCATATATTTAATAGGTTTTCCTACTTTCATGACTACAAAGCCTTTTTTCTCAAGACTTTCCAGAACATCATAACTCCTTGATCTTGGAACTTCAGCTATATCTGATAGTTCTCCCGCTGTAGAAACACCTCTTGATAGCAGAGCTGTCCAAATCTTTACTTCGTATAAGTTAAGACCGAAGTATCTTCTTAGTTTACTTAAAAACTCATCTTTTATTATCATCTTTTTTAAACCCCTCTTTTTAAAAAATTTTACTTAAGGATGTTTATATGCAACTACTTTATTAATGTTACGGTTTTTTACTATTGTTGTAAGGTTAATTATTTGATTAACTTTACTGTAATAAAAGTTTTTATCATAAAAAAATTATTTGCTTAAATAATTTAAGTGATTTAAAAAAAAAGCAGTATTGTGAAGTTATTTTCATGCCTCCAGTAGAAATTGATTGAAATTGCGCTCCTGTAACTCGTTCCACTTTTACTGTAAATCTAAATATTACTTCAAAGTAATATAATTATTTATTTTATGTTTTATAATAGTAGACGACATAAATAAAGTATATTTTATATGGCGCAGAATAATTAAACACTAATGGTTTAACTATTACGAAATTTAACAGAATTAGTCTAGCCAAATTTCTGGTTTTTCTGCAAGGCAATATAAAAATATAACAATCTTATGTCGCCTACTATAATTTAGAAACTATTTTAAATATAATTTTATTTTATTTATTTGATGAAACATAATAATTATTTTTCCTATAATAAAGGGAATCTTTGCAAGGGTTGTAAACTTTGCGTGAAAGGCAGGAAAACTGTAATTTATATTACAGGGCTTTGTCCAAGAGATTGTTTTTATTGTCCTCTTTCTGAAGAAAAGAAAAATCATGATGTTGTCTATGCGAATGAGAAGAAAGTTTCTATTAATAATATATCTGAAGAGATTATTGAAGAGACAAGATTATGTTCTTCAAAAGGAGCTGGAATAACAGGAGGAGATCCTTTGCTAAAGATGGAAAGAACTTTGGAAGTAATAAGAAAATTAAAAGATTATTTCGGAAAAGATTTTCATATACATCTTTATACTTCTCTTGATTTGATTGATGAGAAAAAAATGTCAAGTTTATATGAAGCAGGTCTTGATGAAATTAGAATACATCCTGATCTCTATGATAGGACATTTTGGTATAAGATAAAAATTATTAATTATTTTAAAGGAGATAAGGGTATTGAGATTCCAGCTATGCCAGGAAGAGGGAAATCAATTAAAGATTTGTATTTTTTTTCAAAAAGTTTTATAGATTTTTTCAATATTAATGAGTTTGAGTATTCAGATAATAATTGCGATAGGTTACATTCTAAAGGTTTTTATTGTCGTAATGAAGATACTTATGCTATAAAAGGTAGTAAAGAACTTGGTAAAAGACTTTTGGATAAACTGGATGGAAAAATTCCTGTTCATTTTTGTACTGCAAAACTTAAGGATGCAACACAAATTTCAAAAAGACTAAAGCTAAGAGCAAAAAATGTTTGTAAGAAATACGATATTGTGAATGAAGAAGGACTTTTGATAAAAGGGAGGATTAAAGGTAATCTTAGTAATATTATAAAATATCTTAAAAATTTAGATGTGCCTGAGGATTTGTTCGAAAAAAAAGAAGGATTTGTTGTTATAGCAGCATGGGTTCTAGAAGATATTTTTGATGATTTACCTTTTAATTGTGATATTGTTACTGAATATCCTACTTCTGACAGAATGATTGTAGATGTTATTCCTCTTGAATAATTTTTAAAAATGCCTCCGGGGAGATTTGAACTCCCGACCTATCGCTTACTCTCGATTGTTACGAGGCGATCGCTATAGCCACTAAGCCACGGAGGCGTGTTTGAAAGAATTTTGTTTATATTTTAAATGTTGCTGATTAATCATGTGTTGCATAATTCTGCTAATATTTTCGCACCTAAGGAAGAAGTAAGATTGTTGATGTCTTTAGCAGGATTTATTTCTACCAAATCTGATAAAATTACTTTTTTATTTTTTTTTATTTTTTGTAGCATGTAGATTAATTCTCTTGAAGATAGCCCTCCATGTTCCTTATATCCTGTACCTATAGCTTCTGTTATATCGATTACATCTATGTCTATGGAAAGATAAACCTCATTTTTTGTTTTTTCCATTATTTTTTTCGTTGTTTTTTGTATTCCTTTCTCAAATATTTGTTTGCATGTGAAGTAATTTATTTTTTTGTTTTCAAGGTATTCTTTTTCTTGTTCATCCCAGTTTCTTATTCCTATCAATGTTATGTTTTCAGGTTTTATTATTTTTTCTTCTATTAATACTTTTAGATAATCTTCTTGTGTCGGTGGTTTGAAATTATTTACTGTGTCAGGATGTGCGTCAAATATTATAAGAGAGAAATCTTTCTTTTTTAATGCCTTTAGTACCGGATATGTTATTGAATGGTCACCCCCTATAAGGATTGCTTTTTGTTTTAGTTTTCTTATATGATTTTCTATTTTTTTATGGCTTTCAGTTATATTGTTTTCATCTAATTGAAGTTTTTCTGTTTCGAATTTGCATTGTTTTCCATCTTCATCTGCATATATGTTTTCTAATGAATTTTCTATTTGATCAGGTGCAAGATTAGCTCCGTTTCCTTTTCCTAATCCTCCTCCAGAGAAGGGTATTTTTATTAGTTTCATTTTTGGCTTATGTTTTGCTTAATCAATAATCTCTGTTTTTAGCTTTTTATATCCGAAAAAGTCAGTTGTATAATTGTAAGCGCCTGCATTTAAGAAAGTTATTTTATCTCCCACTTCAGGGTTTTTTAATTTAGCTTTATACCTAAATATATCATCTCTTGTAGGAGAATTACCTTTCAATAAGTAATGTTCTCCATTTTCTTTATCATCTAACTCTTCTTCTACAAGCATCTTCGTACCTGTAAGAAATGTATCAAGAGCACAATTGTATATTGTGGTATTTAGGATTATGTTTTTATCGTGTATTTGGATTATTTCTGTCTTTAGTTTTATTGATGGGCCTGCTATAAATCTTCCAGGTTCTATATATGATTCTATTCCATTGTCTTTCAGCCAATTAACAGCTTCTTTCATTTTCAAGGATATGTAGTTCATGACTTTCATAGTGTAACTTCGATATTTTATAGGTAATCCTCCACCAAGATTCACGAAATTGATGTTATTGAGAACTATTGGAGATAAAGAGTCTTGAAGTTCTTCTTTAATCTCCCACTCTGATGTATTCTGACTTTTTCTATGAATATGGACACCTTTTTTTATGAAATACTTATTTTCTGATGCTTTTTTTATCAATTCTTCTACTTTCTTGCTTTTCATCCCATAGACAAAATATTTTCCACTTCCTATCCTGTTTTCTTTGAATTTCATCCTTAAGCTCAATGATATATCAGATTTATTTTTAATTGTTGCAGCATTCAATGTGTTGAAATCAACTTCGTTATCCACTACAAATTTTCTGACACCTTCGTTAATTATTTTTATTATTTCTATTTCTTTTTCTGCCTGAAGAAAAAACCATATTCTTGATTTGTCTTTTATATCGTTAAGTTCCTCTTGTGCATGAATGGAAAAATCACAATCAGATTTATCCTGAAGTATCTTTCCTACTTCATTATTTGTCTTGTAGCTGTAAGATATTTTAAGACCCATTTCTTTTAAGAACGATATCTGGCTTTTTAGTTTTTTTGTGCTTAATAGGAATTTTGCTTCACTCATCTTCAATCATTCCTTCTTTATTCATTTTTTCAAGAACAGAAGTCATCATTAAAGGAAATGTTATACATACATCTCCGTTCACTGTTGCAGCTTCAGCATCGTCTTTAATTTTCCCCCATGATTTAGCTTCTTGTGTTGTAGCTCCACTCATAGATCCGGAGCTTGCATGAGATGTCGTTAAGTAAACTGCATAATCAAGACCTCCCGATAATAATGATGCGAATACAGCATAATGTTTGCTTATGCTTCCCCCTAAAGATATTAATCCTTTTTTATCATCAAAACTTATGTCTGTAACAACTCTTTGCATGTCTTTTATTGTGTCAACTATAAAATCATTGTTTTTTTGTTGAAACATGAATAGATGGAATCCAAAACTTGAATCTGCAATTCCAGGGCAATATATCGGAATATTGTTTTTTGCTGCTTGATATAATATTGAGTTTTCATCTTTTAGTTTTAATCCTATTTCTTTAAGTAATTCAGATGTTGAGACTCTTTTTTGTTTTTCATATACTTCTTTTAGATATTCACTCATTATATCTTCGAATTTCATGTAGCTTTCATTTCTTATTGCAAGATTTCCTATCCGGTTTTCACCATTCTCATGCATTTGAGTATCATCAGCATAGAAGCTTGCTATTTGAAAATTTTCACCTAATGCTTTCATTATATCTTCTTCTATAGCGCCTGAAGTTGTTACTAGAATATCTGGTATTTTGTAATTACATAATTGAGCAAAGAATCCCCTTAAACCCGATGTTACCATGTTTGATGTGAATGTCAGGAAAGTTTTTGCTCCAGATCTTTTAATTTTTAGAACTACATTTACTGCTTCATTTAATTCGGTTGCCTGATATCCGATGTTAGCGAACGAATCCATACATTCTTCGACTTTTATGCCTTTTTTCCATTTAAAATCTTTTACAAATACCATTTTGAAGAAATTTGATTATTGATAGAGGTGTTTTTAGATTAACTTAATGTTCTTTTCATATACTTTAAGTCGTTAAAGTTTTCTATCATATGTTAATGGATTTTCATTGTTTTAAAAAGTTATTTGAAAATTGGCACATGCAACAAAATGAGTGAGCGTGTCGGAACAGTTTAATGGATAATAGTTCGCAATATCACTCACTTTTTTGATTGTGCCTGAAAATTGTAAAGAAGACTGCAAGGCAATATAAAAATATAACAATCTTCTGTCTTTGACTAAATTGAAATCGGTTATTTTTATTTATAAATATAATATAATTTTAATCGGAGATACTGGTTTAAACAATTAAATTTATAAAGACAATAAAATCCGGATTTTTTATGAAGCGAAGTTCAAGAAGATGGAAAAAGAAAGGCCAGATGAGATGGAAATGGCAAAGGAAAAGGATAAGAGTTAAAAAAGCAAGAGATAGATAGGCATAAATTCTTAATTTCTAGTAATTGAAAAAGATAAATTTATTAATCACAAGCAGTATTTCTTTATATGGCCTATAAAAAAGCAACATTAGTAGCTGATGTAGGTGGAACTAATACATTATTGGGAGTTATGTATAAAGAAAAGTTACTTTTCAGAAAGCATTTTAAATCAGTAAAACTCTTGAAACATATAGAAGTTTTTGTATCTTTTCTTAAGGATAAAAACATAAAATGTGATAATTTTTGTATTTGTGCAGCAGGACCTCTAGAGAACGAACACATCAAGATGATTAATAATAATATCATAATTGATAAAGATGAGATAAAAAGGCGTTCAGGGGTTAAAAATGTAATGCTACTTAATGATGTAGAAGCATTAGGATATTTTTGCTTGAATTCAGGATATTTTAATAAAGCTTTAGTGTTGTCATGTGGTACAGGATTGGGGTTTTGTTCTGTGCTTGATAATAATGTATATCCGTCTGAAACTGGTTCTTCAAAATCAATATATGTGAAGGGTTATGAGAAATTGCTCGGATTTTGTGAAAATAAATATAAGAGAAATCCTATTATCGAAGATTTTGTTTCAGGAAGAGGTATTGAACTTATTTTCGAGTTTTATTCAGGGAAAAGATTCAAAGCACATGATATATCTATATTAGCTAATAAAGGAGATGATGATGCTAAAAAAAGCATAGATATTTTTTCAGATATTCTTGCTAAAAAATGTCAAGAACTAAGTTTTTCTTTCCTCCCAGAAATTATTTTTATTGGAGGAGGAATTATCATAAAAAATAAAAAGTTAATTATGAAGAATTTTAGAAAGTATTATTTAGATGCTTACAGGAACAAAAAATTACTCGAAAGTGTTGATATTAAAACATTAAATTCAAAGAGTTCAAGTCTTATGGGCTGTTATTATGCTCTTAAGAGAAATTTTAAAAGAGGTTAATATGAAATTAAAGGATTATGAAAATTATGGAAATCTTGAAAGTAAGAAAAGAAAATTATATGAGAAAAAATTATCTGATGAGATTGATTTGATAAAAAAGGAAATGAAAAAGGATTATTCTACGAGTTATGCGTCTTTAAATCTTTCATTCGACAATGGCCTTATAGAACTTATTAAAGAATTTGGCAAGGGATATAAAAGTGTTTCTTCTATATATGTTGTCGGAATAGGCGGTTCTAATCTTGGGACTAAAGCAGTTGCGGAAGCTGTCAGAGGAACTTATGCAAATGAATTAAATAAGAAAAAGATTTATTTTGCTGATACTACTGATGATTTTCTTATGGAAGATATACTTAAGATGATAGAGAAGGATCTGGAGAAGAGGAAAAAAATTGTGATAAATGTTATAAGTAAATCAGGGAAAACTACTGAAACTATAGCAAATTTTCAAGTCATTAAACAGCTTTTAGAGAAATATGATAGGGATCTTTCAAAAGATGTTGTCGTTACGACAATGAAAAATAGTCCGCTTTATGATTATGCTGTCAAGAATGCAATCCCTTCTTTAAAAATTCCGGCTAATGTAGGAGGAAGATATTCTGTTTTTTCGTCTGTAGGATTGTTTCCATTGTTTGTGTATGATATTGATATAGATAAACTTGTTAAAGGAGCAAAGGAATCTATTGGAGAGAATTTATGTTTGAAAAGCATTTCTTCTGAAGAAGCTATGAGACAGTATTTTTTTTATAAGAAAGGAGTTAATATATCTGTGATATTCTTGTTCAGACCTTATCTTGAGTCATTAGGGAAATGGTATCGACAACTTATTGCAGAGAGCCTTGGTAAAGAAAAAAGCATAAATGATAAATATGTGTTTAGGGGGCTGACTCCTTGTTATGCTATTGGTTCTACTGATCTTCATTCTATGGCACAATTATATCTTGGAGGACCAAAAGATAAGTATTTTAAGTTTATTTTACCTGTTGATAAGAAAAGCTTGAAGATACTTAAAGATAGAGGTATAAAAAATGTTGTTGAAGAAATTCAAGGAAAGAAAATGAATGATGTTACAAAAGCTATTGAAAAAGGAGTAATTGGAGCTTTCCGTAAATCTAAGATTCCTTTTAGTGAATTTTTCATTAATGGTAAGGAATATGACTTAGGTTATCTAATGCAATCTCTTATGATAGAAACTATATTTTTAGGTAGATTGATGAATGTAAATCCTTTTGATCAGCCAAGTGTAGAAAAATATAAGAAAATTACCAGAAATGAATTGAGTAAATGAATTAATTTTCCTATGAAAATGACCTCTGATAAACCTATTAAAGAATATGTATTTCGTCTTTACGAAAAACCTGTAGGTAAAAATAAAGATGATATTGCTAGAATAGCGTGCTTATCATGTGGTCTTATCGATCCTTTTAAGCATAATTATGTAATTCCAGAGATTCTTGTGATTTTAAATAATAAAAGAAAGTTTAAAGAATGGATTGGTTCGCAAATTCTAAGAAAAGATTTAATAAATTCAAGAAATGAAAAAAAATTATCTTTGAAAGGTACATCTTATCCTAATATAAGGAGGTCTTTGAAGTTATTGAGAGATTTTGGTTTTGTCGAAAAGGAAAAAGCCAAATACAGAATCAAGAATTTTAAGTCTTTGGATGAAGTTTTTGAGGATATAGTTTGTAATGATATCAATAAAGTTTTTTACAGGGTTAAAGAGTATTTGAAATGTGTTTGAGTGTTGACATATTAAAAAGTTAACGATTTAAATAAAATAGTAAACGACATAAATAAAGTATATTTTATATGGCGCAGGATAATTAAACACTAATGGTTTAACTATTACGAAATTTGACAGAATTAGTCTAGCCAAATTTCTGGGTTTCTGCAAGGCAATATAAAAATATAACAATCTTATGTCGTTAACTAAAAATCAACAAAACTTAAAAATACAATAGAGTTCTTATGTATATGGAAAAGGAAAAATTGTTAGAAGAGCTTGAAAAGGAATATGCTAGTTTTAAAGAAGAATTAGGTATAAAAGCAAATCTTGATGATATGGATTTTTGTTTTAATCTAAAAAATTTTATATTGCATGAAGGATATATCAATCCAGATTTCAAGATTATGGTTGTTAAAAGGATTGCAGATTCTATGTCTGCATGGGCTAATTTTTATCATAGGCTCCTGATGCCTAATCCTGGCAATATGGCTGAAGTTCAGGAAAATAAGGCTTTGGATAATAAAGAGATTGAAAATTGTAAAAATGTTCTTAATAGACTGATGGAACTTTCAAGCAGGTGTGCTCTTATAAATATTAATAAGGATAAAAATGATATAGCTTCTTTTGTAAATGATTCTTATTCTTTCTGGAAAGAATGCCTTAAGCCAAATACGGAAAGCATTTTAAAGAAAATGAATAAGATGTGGAATGAGCAGATTTCAAAAAAGAAAGAAGATAATTTTGAAGGTTATTGTTAAAATGGAAGATTTGATTATTTTAGGATCAGGGAATGCAGGATGGACTGCAGCTATATATGCAGCTCGCGGAGAAGTTAAACCATTAGTCATAACTGGTTATGAGATGGGAGGACAGCTTGCTACAACTACTGTTGTAGAGAATTTTCCAGGATTTCCTGAAGGAATACAAGGTCCTGAACTTATGCAAAAGATGCAGAAGCAAGCAGAAAAGTTCGGTACAAGAACTGAAATGGATAATATTGAATCTGTTGAAAAGATTGAAGGTGGTTATAAGCTTAAGGGTATGTCAAAATCTTATGAAACAAAAGCTTTGATAATTGCTACTGGGTCAAGTGCAAGGTGGCTTGGTCTTGAATCAGAAAAAAAGTTTAAAGGTAAAGGTGTACATACTTGTGCTACATGTGATGGTTTCTTTTATAAAGATAAGGAAATTATTGTTGTAGGTGGAGGAGATAGTGCTGCCGAAGAATCTACTTTCCTTACTAAATTCGCCAAGAAAGTCTATCTTGTACATAGAAGGGATGAGTTAAGAGCTAGCAAGATTATGCAAGAAAGGATTTTCAATAATAATAAGATTGAAATCTTGTGGAACACTGAAATTAAGGAATATATTGGAGATAAGAAACTAGAAAAAGTAAAGCTTATCAATAATAAAGAGGGTGATGAGAAAGAGATGGATATCGATGGTGTCTTTTTGGCTTTAGGTCATGATCCGAATACTAAATTTTTAGGAAATATTGTGGATACTGATGAAAATAATTATGTAATAACTGATGTTGTAAAGACCAGCGCTGAAGGAATTTTTGCAGCAGGTGATGTGCAAGATAGTAGATATAGGCAAGCGATAACTTCTGCAGGAACCGGATGTATGGCAGGTATGGATGCTATTAGATATCTTTCAGAGAAATAAGATTTACTATAAAGGAAATATAAATACAAGAAAAGGTATGTTCTAATATTAATATTTTTATAAACTTAGATATTCGTTAAACATTAGAAAGTTCACTGATTTTTTTCCGAAGTTTTTCTTTAAGATAAGGAATTTCATCTTCGATATTCTTTGAACTTATCATTATAGGTTTACCTATATTTACTATAATAGTATTTTTTGTTTCATTTGTGTAATCTAATCCTATAGGTATAATTGGAATACTTTTTTTACCTATTTTTTTAGCTATTTTGGCTATTTTAAAAACACCATTATGTATATTACCGATACCTTTTTCTTTATATCTCGGAGTATAATGACTATCTTTTATTGGCCAAGCTTCAGGAAATATTACAACAGTTTGTTTTAAACATAATAATGCAATAATTTGATTTAAAGATTTATTTTTATTTATTTTCCCATTTATATATATTGCATCTGGTCTATGTACAGGTATAACACCTTGAAGTTCATATATTCTTTTACCTATATAATTCTGAATTCCTTCTTTCATCCAATCAGTTGCTCCCAGGAAAAATAATTTATTTTCAGGTAGTGCTTTAATTAATATCGAAGGATCATAATCACCATGGTAATGCCTTGGTGCAAGTATTTTAGCACCTTTAGGAATATTTTCATGACCTTCTACTACAATGTTATATTTACCTGTTATAAGTTTTGCACCTCCATACATTAATATCCTAAACCAATCTTTATGTTCAAGCTTTTTTGCAAATCCTATTTGTTTTTCAAGGTTTGATGAAAGTTTTTTGTTATCACCTAAAATAATTTCAAGTTGATTTAAAATATTATTTTCTTCTTCTAATTTCTGATTTATAATATTATAAAATTCTTGTTTGCTTAGGCTTTCTTCTTCATATAAAATAGCTTCTAACTTTATTATAATCTCTCTTAACTTCTGGAAATCAAGGCTGAAAGAATTTTCTAAAATTTTTCTTTGGCTGGAATTAAGTCCAGATAATTTGTTTATAATTTGTTCACTTTTGGAATGTTTAACAAATTCTTTTAATAAATGTTTGTCTTTATTTTTAATTTTCTTAGATTTTTTTTTAAGAAATTGTTGCTGTATTTTTATGATTTTCTTTATTTTGTGAAATTCTTGATTTTGTTTTTTTATATTAAAAAAATATTTTAACTCATGTATAAAAGAACCTTCTTCTTTATTAACCATTTTAATTTAATTTGTTCAGATAATATATAAATATTTTGTAATAAACATAATTTCAAAAGAAGGTCATATTGTAGATTAACCTTCCTGGATGAATTTAATTAAATTCAACCACATATAAATTATTTTATTTTTATCTAAAATTAGAAATTTAATTTGATACAAGAAAATCCTTCATTTACTTTTTTTCTATTATTTTTTGAGGATCTGAATCTTTCTTATAATATATAAATCTGAAATTGTGTTTATTTTTTTCTATGTCTTCTGTTATTTTCCATGCAATTTCCTGTTCTTTTTTTACTGAAAAAAGTGTTTTATTTCCCTGTATTATCTCATTTATAATCCTTGAATATCCATCAGAAGTATTTGGGCCGAAGTAACATTCATGACAGAAATTAAACTTAACATTTTCAATTTTTTCTTTTCCAAGTTTGTATATATTAAAATAGAATGATGCGTCTTGTTTTGGTTGTATGTCAATCTCAAGCTTGTTCTGCGATATTTTATAATTCCCTTTAAATCTTATTATAACTTTTCCTTCTTTTTTATTAAGTTTTTTCCCTGTTCTTAATGTTATAGGTACTCCTTTCCACCTTTTATTGATGCATTCTAATACTAAATTGGCAAATGTTTCAGTTTTTTTATAATTAATACCTTTTTGTAATGTTTCTTCCTTGTAGTTTTTATATTGACCGAGTGTATTGTACCTAGTTTTTTTCAATTTTAAATTTTTTAGGACATCTACTTTGTTTTTATGGAGCTTTACAGGTTTGAAATCAGATTTGTCTGCAAGTACAAGAGAAACCACTTGGAGTAAATGGTTTTGTATCATGTCTTTTATAGCACCTGAATCATTGTAATATTCTAATCTGTCATATACTCCGTCTTTTTCATCAGAATATATTTGTATGTCTTTTACATAATTATTATTTAGTATTGAATCAAGTATAGGGTTAGCATCTTTTAATATAGTTATGTTTTTTACTGTTTCTTTTCCAAGATAATGATCTATTCTGTATATATCATTTTCATTGAATGTGGATTTTATAGATTTTTCAAGATTTCTATAGCTTTTCAAATCTTTTCCGAAAGGTTTTTCGAATGCTATCCTATTGAATCCTTTTATGTTTTTATCAAGTTTTGAAGCTTTGATAGTATTTATTATATCAGGAAATATTTTATAGCTTACTGCTAAGTATATTATGCGATCACATTTTTTATTTGAAGATGCAGAGGATATTTCATATTTTTGTACTTTATCTTTAATTTTTTTAGCGGAATTTTCATCCCTTACATCAGCTCTGATGTATTTTATTTTTATTTTTGAGAAATTTTTGATGACATTATCATCTTTCTGGAAATCAAGAAGCATTTTTTTATATGTAGTGTTATTATAATTAGATCTTCCAATCCCAATGAATGTAGATTTTGAAGATATTTTTCCTTTTTCTACAAGTTCTGCAAAAGCGGGGACTAATTTTCTTTTTGTCAGATCTCCTGTTCCTCCGAAAGCTATGAATACTATTGGTT
Source organism: Nanobdellota archaeon (assembly GCA_051819685.1). Taxonomy (GTDB): domain Archaea; phylum Nanobdellota; class Nanobdellia; order Woesearchaeales; family DATGWN01; genus JBNJGI01. Next base: position 16,260 of record JBNJGI010000007.1, read on the forward strand.
CTTTTTCCATGTTTTTTTGGATTTATATTTGATTTTAAATTTTATGATATTATAGTCAGTGATATAAGATTTTTGTATTTTTATATTGTCCTGCAAAAAATCCATAAATTTGGCTAGACGAATTCTGTTAAATTTCAGGATATAAAATAAAATTTTTATTTATATTACCCTGAAGAAATATTTGAATTTAGCATAAAAACAGAATAAAGTCAATATTATCACTTTTTTTATGTGTAATTTCATCAAAAGATTTTTATAAAGGCTTAGTAATTTATATTATTAGTCAGGGACATAAGATTGTTATATTTTTATATTGCTTTACAGAAAACCCGGAAATTTGGCTAGATTAATTCTGTCAAATTTCGTAATAGTTAAACCATGAGTGTTTAATTACTCTGGGCGATATAAAATACTTTTTATTTATGTCCTATACTATATATTCAGTATATTTATAAAGGAGATTTACTATTTAATGTAAAGAGGTGAACATGAAGTTTACTAGGAAAATCACTGAAAAAGAAAAGAAGAAGAAAAGCAAGGCGAATCATAAGAATAAAAAGCCTCCTTTAAAAAGAAAAAACTCAGATAGCAGTAATAATAATAATAAGAAATTAAGCAGGCTGAAAAAATTAATAGATTCTAAAAATAAAAAATCAGTAGGTAAAAAATCTTCTAAAGATCTGGATGAAGCAAAAAAAATACTTAATATTCTGACAAAAAGATATTCTAATACTGAGAGTTACTTAAATAGTTTGCTTGAAAAGAAAAATAATAAAAAATTTTTTTACCAGAAAGAAAGTGAAAAAAAAGATAATAAAGAAAAATCTGATAATAAAAAAGATACTAATGAAGATGATTATAAAGTTCTGAAAGAAGCAATAAAGCTTGCACAAGAAGTAGTCAGAAACCAGTCCAAACAGCCTTTACAAAATTATAATGTTGAAAACCAAAAGAAAAATTCTTCTATTATAGAAAAAGATAATGAATCTGTCAACGAACCTCTTTCTGAAATGGCCAATGAATCAAAAGAGATCAATAAGGAATTTGAAGAAGAAAAGAAAAAGATGGAAGAAGAAAGGCGTCAACTTGAAGAAGAAAAGAAAAAGATGGAAGAAAGAAAGAAAGAAATGAATTATAATAAAGATATTTATTCTAAAAATGTTAATATTAAATCTGATTCAAAAAATAAAAAAGAAGATAAAGAAAATGAAAATAAAAAAGAAAAGAATAATGAAGCTCTTGAATCAAAGATGGCTTTGCTTGAAGCGAACCTTAAGAATATGGATTATGAATCCGACTTTGATCAAAAAAAATTCAAAAATGATTATGTTCCTGAAGAAGTAGAGTTTGTTGATGAGCCAGTAGGGAATAGGGCACAGACAGGAATTAATGGTCTTGATCCTGTCATTCAAGGAGGAATTAGGAGGCTTACTAGTAATTTAGTTGCAGGAGGTCCAGGTAGCGGTAAAACTATTTTAAGCATGGAATATATTATTAATGGTATTGAAAAATTTGAAGAGAACGGTATTTATATTACTTTTGAGCAATCAAGAGAAGAACTTATCGAATTGTTCAAAAATTTCGGAAAAGATCTGGAAAAATTAGAGAAAGAGAAAAAATTACTTATTTTGAGATATACACCTGAGCAGATAGGGAAGATTCTTGAATCCGGAGGAGGTATTTTAGCTGATTCTATAGATTCTATTCATGCTAAAAGAATTGTCATGGATTCTATTTCTGATTTTTTGATGCTTTATAAAAATGAGACTGAAAAAAGGAAAGCTTGTATAAGCTTATTTGAGCTTTTCAGGAAATTCAATTGCACTTCAATTTTTATATCAGAGCAGGAAGTGGATCCTTTAAAACATAAGTCTACAGTTCTTGAGCATCAGGCCGATGGCGTCATACTTCTTTATAATGAGAGAGTGGGTGATATTAGACAAAGAGCTATAGAGATTTTTAAAATGAGAGGTACAAAACATGCGGGTAGAATTTTTCCTATGAAAATAACTGATGTAGGAATTGTGATACTTTCGAATCATCCTTTAAAAAAATGATTTTTAATAAAAAAGGCCAGACTTCAGTTGAAACTGCCGTTATACTTGGTATCATGCTTTTTATTTTACTTATTTTTCTTGTAGCAAATTTTGAGATGAATAATTCTTTCCGTTCTAAGTATTCGGATGAAAAGATTAAACTTTCACTTAATAAAATTGCAAGAGGAGCTGAAAGAGTATATTATCAAGGGAATGGTTCAAAAACTGAAGAAATAATATCATTACCAAGTAATATCTATAATTCCAGTTTAGATGGAAACACAATTACTTTTAATGTATTTCCTTCTGGAGATATTGATGGATTTATCCCAGTTTATACAATTCTTGATTTTAATGTTTCAGGAAATTTACCTAATAAATCCGGTAAGTATCTTATTGAAATTGAGTCTTTTGAGGGTTATGTAAATGTTAGTTATGAATAATATTAGAAATAAAGCGCAAACTTCAACTGAATTTTTGGTTGTTATTACAGGTTTGATATTTTTATTTTTAATGCTGTTTATTTCTTTTAATTCTTATTTTTCAGATGTAAAAAATGTTAAAGAAGAGATTTCAGCGAGAAAGATTCTTTCTAAGAATGTAAATGAGATCAATAATGCTATCCTGTATTATGGAGATAATGAGAGTTATAATAATAATTATTTTCTTCCTGATAAGATAAATGGGAGAATTAATTATAGTTTCTTGTCTTTTCCTGAACAGAGAATTTTAGGTATTAAGTGGAATTCAGGTTATATAAGTATGCCAATAGTTTCAGGAAGATTTAGTGTGACTGAAAATGGCGATAATATTAATTATACTATTACCAAAAGAAATGGTGTTATTCATGTTAACAATTGCCTTTATGATGAAGTTAAAATAGGAGATAAGTGTTTTGATAATGTTGTGGGTTATTGGATTTTTTCAAAGGATTCAGGTTTTTCTGATTTGAGTTATTTTGGAAATGATGGAATTTGTTCAGGTACTTGCCCTTCTTGGGATGATGAGGAGAAAGCGTATTATTTTGATGGTGTTGATGATTATGTTAATACTACATTGACAACAGGGGATGTTATTGGTAGTGGTCAACAACTAACATATAGTGCTTGGATAAAAGGTTCAGATACTGATGAATGGGATAGTATTATTGGAACAAGAAGAGGATATGATTTTATGTTAACTAACCAAGATGGAAATGGAAATGCAGCAATTCTATATGCTACTACAAGTGAAGGTAATGTCAATAACCCTATAAGTAAAAAACAAATATATGATAATAAATGGCATTTTATTACTGGAACTTGGAATAATGGTGTTGTAAAACTTTATGTGGATGGTAAAAAAATTAATGAAACATCAGGTAATGGTAATTTATTAAAGACATCAAATCACTATATTGGAATTGGTAAAGATATTGGAGGAACAGGTAGAGAACACAAAGGGTATATAGATAAAGTTGCTGTTTTTAATCGTAGTTTGACTGAAGATGAAGTGGAGGTTCTATATAATGCTGGGAAATACTAAAAAAGGACAAGTTATTTCAGTAGATGTAGCTATTTCTTTAGGTGTCTTTATGATTATATTAGCTGTTTTTTTTTGGGGTTGGAATGAAGCTTATATGAATAAAGAGAATTACGAGATTAATTATGAGTTAATGGGTTTAACTGAAAGAATTTCTGAGAAACTATTAAGTTCAGGGGGTTTTCCTGAAAACTGGCATGAATTAGATATTACGGATTTTACAGAATCAAATGTTTCAGATATAGGTTTGATTGATTATGGAGGGTTTGTATCTTATAACAAGATTTCAGCTCTTGAGAGTTTAAATGATTCTAGTTATGAAGATATGAAAGATATGCTAGGCCTTTCAGGGAATGATTATGAGTTTGAGTTGAAGGTCTGGATTTATGATGAAGGATTTTCAGGAAATGCTGATTTTGAGATTGGTTTTTTTGATGATAAAGCATCAATTTCAAGTAAATCAGAAAGATTTTTTGTCTTTTCAAATAAAACAAAAAAAGAAGGTAAATTAAGTTTAAGGGTTTTTAAACAATGATTTGTTCAGGTAATAAAAAAGGTATTGTATTTACTATTGATTCTATATTCGCTCTTATCATAATAACAGGATTTATCGGTTTTATGTTCTTGAATTTCTTTAATATGTATGATCAAAAACATAATCATATACCTTCATTTATATCCGAGGATATTTTAGAAAGTCTTGAATATAGCAATAGTTTTAATGATGCTATTAAAGATGATAATTCATCTATATTAGGGGATTTTATCAATAATTCCTTACCAGAGAGATTTTGTTCTGTGTTGAGTGTTTATAATTCTACTGATAAGAAATTCGTTGTTATGTCTGGAAAATGTGATACAGAGAGAGTTAAAAGTGTATCTTATAGGAGCTTTATTTCAGGTGGGAAAGAGTATTATACCAAGATGGAGGTTTGGGTTAATTAAGATGAATTTTTATTTTATGTGTGGGAAGAAGGGTTTTATGTTTAGTTTTATCGCTATTTTATTTTTTATAATTTTGATGACATTTTCTTTATATTTAGTTGAACAAAAAGAAGATTCAGAAATTTTAGGAAATGAATTTTTTTTAGAAAATAAGAGACAGTATTATGCTGAAGATATAGGGTTTTCTGTTTGTAATGTTACAAAGTTTGTTTATGCTGGTAGCGATTATGGTTCAGGAAATGTTACTTTTAATTTTGATTATTTATGGGAGGAGGGTAATTTTAGTTCTTTGGAGAGTGATTTTCTTTCTTATGAATCTTTTGTTGAAGGCAAGTATTCGAATGTGACTAATTCAGATTTTAATGTTTTAGGTAATGTTTTTGGTTTTATTATTCCTGATTATTCTATTGTCGGTAATTTTTCTTCTTCTAATGTTTCTTTAGTTTTTGGTAATCCTTCTGATGTCAAGTCTTTTGATGTGGATATTTATGTTGATGAATCTTCAATGGATTCTTTTGATTCTCCTTCTGATAATGGAGATTTGTTAGTCGATATTGATTTTTATGATTCTTCTGATGTTTTGATTAAATCTTTTTCTAAAAATTTGGATGTTGATGTAAGTAATGATGATTTTTTTGTGAATTTTTCATCTGGTGCTTCGGTTTCTGTTAATTTTGGAGATGATTCTGTTGTTGTTTCAAGTTCTAGTTTAGTTGCTTCTTTGAGGAATGTTTCTATAAAGCATAAAGCTTATTGGAATGAGACAAGATTGTTTTCTGGTGCTTCTGTTGAGATTTTTGGTATAAGAAAAAGCCTTCCTATCGATTAGATTTATTAATTATTGTTGTTTTTATTTTCTTTATGGATAATCATATGTTGTGTAAGGTTGGAGAGTATGCTATTATTGTTAATTCTAAGAATGAGTTTTTAATTAATGATCCAGTTGATTTGTGGCAGAATTTCTATAAGTATTTACTTAAAGATAAAGTTTGGGTTTTATAACATTATTTTTACCTGTCACGGACACAGCGGACATAGCCACTATAGGGGTCCTTACTGCCGTCGTTGACAATGCCATCGATCATATCGACGCCGTAGGCGTAGCCTGAGTCCAACGGGTTGGTCGTCCCTGTCCAGTAGTAATAATAATTTGTTGTGAAAACATCATTTTCATAATCACTTTTATCATAATCAAAATATGTTGTCCCTTCACTTACTGTTGGTAATCGCCAATCAGTGTATCCTGCTAATTCTAAATCATTACAATAAGCAACAGAATCATTCCAATACATTGTGCTTCCGGAATCTCCTTTCTGCCAAACCAATCCTGTATCTTCATCAACAACAGTCCCATCTCCTACATCAACAAAACTTTTTCCTGTATCAGTCAAAGAAATTCCTGTCGTTGAGCCACGAACACAGACAACTGAATCCGTTGTAGTTCCTGCTTGTTTATATCCATAAAAATATCCTGAATTAATATCAAGGTAAAAGTATTTGGAAGTATTTGCTTGGTCTTGAGTGGTTGACCAGTATTCTCCTGCATCCCAACCCGAGGAAGGTCCCACTTGTGATGCTTCAGTATCACTATTCATAACAGAAACCAACTCATTAATATTAGGTAATCTCCAATCTGAATAACCGCCTTGAGTTAAGCCAGAACAATTAATTACAGCTTCTGATTGAGTACTTCCAGTTGCTGTGACATTACTTGTCCAATACAATCCTGTGTGATCATCTTTGATTACATTGTCTGATAATGATGTAAAAGATTTTGCTGTTCCATCATGCAGAGCATCTCCTCCTGCGTTTGGATCAGAGCAATCGATTGGTGTATCCCCATAACTTGTAGAGATATCGTAACATGTCTGTTGCCCCGTATGCAATTCACTTCCTTCAACAATATCTCCGACAAGACCTGTATCAGGCGTTAAAGTGTAGGTAGCAGAAGATTCCATATCAGTGTAAGTTAAATTTAAGTCATAATTGTATTTCTGACCTTCATTGTAGCCAACAACACCATAACAATAGACTTTCTTTGAAGTTCCTGCAGATAATCTTGTGTTGTGAGGGTATAATGTGCATTTTTTTCCATCAACCCAGATGTCATCGATTCTTACTGTGTTAGGATTATTGTTCCTTAATTTGAATAAAGTGGAATGTGAGTTTTGCATGTAAGCAGTTATTCCAACTTTCATGTTTGAAAGTTCTATTTTCGATGCAGATTCAGAAGCTCCACCTCCAATACTTGGAATTCCTCCTAGAATTCCAACTACAATCAAAGCGATTACTATAACTACTGCTAATATTATTAAGTATTCTGTTGCAGTTTGTGATTTCTTTAAAATTGAAGATTTAAAAAAATCATTTTTTTTAAGTATTTTAAGAATTCTAGAGGTCATTTTTTAACCTCCATAATAGAAATATGACTTGTCTTTACGTCTTTCGATTGCTGATTGCTGATTGCTGATTGCTGATTGCTGATTGCTGATTGCTGATAACCATGTTAAGTCTTTTTATTTTTGTTATTTATAAATCTAACGAAAAGTTTAAATATATTTATTAAAAATATTAAACTTAATAATTCAAGAAAAAAATTTTAATTAAAAAAAAATAAAACCAGGTTTACTGGTTTTCACTTAAGCCTTTTCTTTCCCTTATCCTTGTGATTACTTCGTTTTGAAGTTCATCAGGTAGCTTTTCAAAGCTTTGGGATATTAAGGAAGATACTCCTTTTCCTTCAGTCGCTGAACGTAAGTCACTTCCCCATCCAATCATTTCCATTACAGGAATACTAGCTTTAAGATTAGCTCCTTGTTCACTAACATTCATGTCGATAAGACTTCCTCTTTTAGAGGATATAAGTTTTGTTACTTCTCCAACGGCTTCTTCAGGAGCTTCTATAAGTTGTTCCTGTAATGGTTCAAATAAGACTGGTTTTCCTGTTCTCATCGCGTCTTTTATACCATCTCTTACTGCTGGATAAACTTGTCCAGGACCTCTGTGGATAGCATCTTCATGCAGTTTCATATCCATAAGTTTTACTTTAAGTTTTACACATGGCTCTTTTGCTAAAGGTCCATTGTTCATAACTTCTTCAAACATATCAAGAATCATACCTTCAACTTCCATCATATGAACTTGCCCTTTTGTACAATCCAGGTATATACTTCCATTGTATATATCTCTTACTGAATCTGCAGCTTTTCTATCATATCCTGCTTCCATAAGCACTTCTCTTAATTGAGTATCACCTTTTTTGATTCTGCCTTCATCTATCTTTCCATCTTTTATAGCCTGATGAACTTCAGGTTCAAGCGGTTCAACTTTCAAGAAGAACTTGTTGTGCTTATTAGGTGATTTACCTTCAGCTTCCTGACTAGGTTTAGTTATAGTTTCCCTGTAAACAACAATAGGAGGTGATGTTTTTATTTTCACTCCTTTTTCATCTTTAATTCTGTTTTCGATTATTTCAAGGTGAAGCTCACCCATACCACTCATCAAACATTCTCCTGTTTCTTCATTAATCTCAACTTGTATAGAAGGATCTTCTTTAGCCGATTTTCTCAAAACTTCTACAACTTTAGGAAGATCTGCAGATGAGACAGGTTCTACTGATTTTGTAATTACAGGATCGAATATATGTTTAAGTTCTTCAAAAGGTTTTTCAGGTTCAAATGTAATAGTTTCTCCTGCAGCTGCATTAACTCCTGTTATAGCTAATACATTCCCTGCTGGCAATTCTTCAATCAATTCAGGTTTAACACCATTGTAGATGTATACTATCTGAATTCTTGATTTTAACTTATCATTATTTAAATATACTTCCTGTCCTTGTTTAATTGTTCCTGAAAAAAGTCTTCCTGCTGCTATTTCTTTACCTGATTTAGGGTCTATCATAACTCTTGTTACTACAAAAGCAAGTTTTCCATTAGGATTACAATTAATAAGGTCCTTTCCAAATTCACTTTCATCTTCTCCATGCCAAATTTTAGGTATTCTGTATTTTTGAGCTTTAACAGGATTAGGGAAATGTTTTATTACCATATCCAAAGTTACTTCATGTAGTGGAGCATTCTCCCATACCCAATCTTTCCTTTCATCTCCATCAAGTTCGTAGATTTTCTGGATGTCTGAGAATTTAATTCCTTTTTTTTGCATATAAGTGTAAGAAAGCGCCCAATTGTCTCTTGCGCTTCCAAAAGCCACACTTCCATCCTGTATGCTTACTTTCCATTCTTCTTTGAACTGAGGTTCTGCAAGTTTTTCTATAAGCTCATTGAACTTAGTAATTATTTCAACGAATCTTTTTTGAATTGCTTCAGGACTGTATTGCATTTCTATTATAAGCCTATCAACTTTATTGATGAATAATAGAGGTTTCACTCTTTCTTTGATTGCCTGTCTTAGAACTGTTTCTGTTTGAGGCATAAATCCTTCAGATGCACATACAAGAACAATTGTTCCATCAATTGCTCTCATAGCTCTTGTTACATTTCCACCGAAATCTACATGGCCTGGTGTATCTATAAGGTTTATTAGATAGTTGTTTTCACCATATTTATGAACCATAGAAACATTTGCTGAGTCTACAGTCATAAGCCTTTCCTGTTCGTCTTTGTGTTGCCATGTCTGCATTCCTGCTTTAAGATCTCCTGCGTTGTCCGCTTTCATCTTTCCGGATGCAGCCAATAAATTATCTGTAAACGCTGTTTTTCCGTGGTGGATATGAGCGCTAGTACATATATTCCTTATGTATTCAGGATCTTTAACAATTTTTTTGACTTTTTCTCCCATAGTTGCCATATTATCACAATTTTTTTGAAATTTAATCTATTTATAAATATTTTCTTGGTGTGGGATTTTTAAATAAATAAACAAATTTAAATATAACAATATTATACATTTAATAAAATGGAATTTATATCTGATAAAGAAATTGTAATTAAAAAGGAACTATCTGAATTAGACAAATTCACATTAAATTTTATTAAAATACTTGAGAAATACACAAAGTATGTTATTGTTAGTGGTTATGTGTCAATTTTATTAGGAAGATCTAGAGCTAGTGAAGATATTGATATAATTATCCCTATTCTTACAAAGGAAATTTTTTTAAATTTTACAAAAAAGTTAGAAGATTCAGGGTTTTATTGTTTAAATACTGATAATTCTCATGAAATGTATGATTATTTAAAAGAAAAATCAGCAATAAGATTTGCAAGAAACGATACAGTGATACCTAATATTGAATTAAAGTTTTCTAAAAGAAATATTGAAGAGATATCTTTAAAAAATAAAATAAAGATAATAATTGGTAATAATGAATTATTTGTCTCGCCTTTAGAACTGCAAATTGCTTTTAAAGAAAATGTATTAAAATCTGATAAAGATATGGAAGATGCAAGACACATTCGTAATGTTGCTAAAGATATAATAAATGAATTATTAATTGATAAATATAAGGTGATGCTTAATGGATTTTATTAAGAAAAATAAAAAAGAGAGACTTGAATTTGTTGATATATGGGCAAAGTATGTATGTAATCATGAAGATAAAAAATGGTCAAAGCAGCAAAATATTATTATTAATTCCTGCCTCCAAGGTGCAAATAGAAGCAAAGAAGAGATTCTTAAAGAAGATAAGATTAAATTTAAATTCTAAGATTCATCTACAGAATCAAAGATTCTTTGAGTTCAAACAAGTTTGAACAACTTCGTTCGAATCCTCTGAAAATTAAAACAAAAAGTTTACAAACATAACGATATATTTATAAAATAATATGCATATTTTATTAAAATGAGTAAGAAAATTATTTTTGGTATATGTGGGGAAGGGATGGGACACGCTACAAGGAGTGAGTCTGTAATAAAGAACCTCATAAAAAACAATCATGAAGTTCATATATTTACAAGTGGAAGAGCCTTTGATTATATTAATAATAAATTTAATAATGTTTATAAGATTAAAAATTTTAGCTTAATTTACGAGCAAGATAAACTTAAAAATTTAGCATCAGTCTCTAATACTATTAAATATCTTCCAAAAGATTTGGTTCCTTCTTTTAGAAAAGTTATGAAAACTTTTTATGATGTTAAACCAGATTTAGTAATAACTGATCATGAAGCTATAACATCAATTACAGCTAAAAATTTAGGTATTAAATCAATATCAATCAGCAATATAACTATTATAGATAAAACTAAGATTGAAAAAATAAAAAGCTTTTATTCTATTTCAAAGATTATGGTTTCGTTATCAAATATTTTTGGAAATTTCTTTTGCGATCATTATATTATTCCAACTTTTTTTCATCCAAAAACAAGAAGGAAAAATGTCATTCTTACAGATCCTCCTATCAGGGATAAAATTATAGATTGTAAAACTGATAAAAAGAATCATATTTTAGTTTATAATACTACCAAAACTGCTACAAAGGTTTTAGATATTCTTGAAAAGTTTCCGGAAGAAAATTTTAAAATATATGGTTATGGGAAAAGAAAAGGAAAAGACCATATGCAGTTTTTAGAATTTTCCAATGAAAATTTTATCAAAGATTTGTCTGAAGCAAAAGCAGTTATTACAGGAGGTGGTTTTACTCTTATAAGTGAAGCTATTTATTTAAAAAAACCTATTTTATCAACGCCTTTGAAGGATCATTTTGAACAAATTATGAATGCTTATTATGTTGAAAAGAATAAATTTGGAAAAGCATCATTAGATTTTAATGAAACTGACTTGAATGATTTTTTGTTGTCTTTGAAATTGTACGAACATTATCTTAATAAATTTAATTTGGATCCCAATGAATATTTAAATAAAATTTTATATTTTGTAGATAAGTGTAAGCCTAAAAAAAATATGGTTAATTTATCATCTTTACCTGCAAGATTTAAAGAATATTTGAAAAATCATGAATATGAAAAATCTATCAATAATAAATAAACTATTATTCTTTGAGTTCAAACAAGTTTGAACAACTTCGTTCGAATCCTCTGAAAATTAAAAAGAAGAAAAACAAAGAAACACAATAAAACAAACGAGCCTGCGAGGATTCATCTGCGGAATTAAAAATTCCTTGA
>JBNJGI010000007.1:27944-43051 GCA_051819685.1 Nanobdellota archaeon
CGTTCGAATCCTCTGAAAATTAAAAAGAAGAAAAACAAAGAAACACAATAAAACAAACGAGCCTGCGAGGATTCATCTGCGGAATTAAAAATTCCTTGAGTTCAAACAAGTTTGAACAACTACGTTCGAATCCTCTGAAAATTAAAAAGAAGAAAAACAAAGAAACACAATAAAACAAACGAGCCTGCGAGGATTCGAACCCCGGTTCCAGCCTTAGGAGGGCCGTGTACTATCCAGACTATACTACAGGCTCATGATTTTTAGAGAAATTATCTTATTTAAAAATATAACTTATTTGAAAATAATAATGATAGTCGGCGACATAAATAAAATGCAAAAATCTTATGTCGCTAACTATATTGTGAGTAAATTTATAAGTTAATTCTTATTTTTTAGATTAATGGCTTCAGATCTTTTCTGCGGAAACAGGATAATTCTTGCTCCTATGTCAGGCGTGACAGATGTAGCTTTTAGAGAGCTTTGCAGAGAATTTGGATGTAATTTTACTTATACTGAATTTGCCAGCACTAAAGCTATTTCACAAGGTAATAAAGAAACTGAAAAAATCCTGAGGATTGAAGATAATCTTAAAGAAGGTAAAATTTGTGCTCAAATTTTTGGAAGTGATGAAACAAGTATGAAAAATGCTGCGTTAGATTTAAGTAAAAAGAATTTTGATTTTATTGAACTTAATTGTAGTTGTCCCGCTCCTAAAGTTTTTAAAATAGGAGCAGGAAGCGCTTTACTTAATAATAAAGACAGAATGTTTAATTTATTAGTTACTTTATGCAAATTTTCTTCTATACCTGTTTTTGTTAAATTGAGACTAGGAATTGATGATGTTAATGTTATTGATAATGCAATTTTAGCAGAAAAAGCAGGTGTTAGTGCTATTACTGTTCATGGTAGAACTAAAAAGCAAGGTTATTCTGGAAAGGCAGATTGGGATATGATCTTCAAAGTAAAAAATGCAGTTAATATCCCTGTAATAGGTAATGGAGATATTAGTAGTATAGATGAAGCAGAAATAATGATAAAAAAAGGTATTGATGCTGTTTCTATAGGTCGCGCTGTAATTTGTAATCCTTTGTTTTTTCGTGATAAGGAGAAATCTGAAGATGATTGTATTTTATTGTGCTTGAAATATCTGGATAAAGCAAAGAAATATGATATTAAAGAAGGGATAGTTAAGAATCATTTACTTCATTTTACTAAAGGTTTGAAAGATAGTTGTTCTTTGAGAAGAGATTTATGCAGAGTTAATGATATTGACGACATGATAAGGATTATCAGGAAAAGTTTTGAATAGTATTTTTTAATTATTGATATAATTTCACAGTATTTTTATGTGTACCTGATTATCAATAAAAATATAAGAAAGCTTTGTTTAAATATATATTAGAATGGTAGTTTATACAAAATATATTGAGATGAAAACATCCGAAGAAAGGGAGATAGTGAATATAACAGAAGATGTCCGGAGTGTCATAAAAGACTCTGGAATTAAAGAAGGTATAGCGTTAATTAATAGTATGCATATTACTTCTTCTATTTTTATCAATGACGAGGAATCTGGTTTGAAAGAAGATTTTATGGAATGGCTTGAAAATTTAGCTCCTTCAAAACCTGATTATAGGCATCATCAGACAGGAGAGAATAATGCAGATGCTCATTTGAAGAGAACTATTATGGGTCGTGAGTGCATTGTTGCTATTTCTAAAAGGGATCTTGATTTTGGTCCATGGGAACAGATTTTTTATGGAGAATTTGATGGTATGAGAAAAAAGAGAATTATTGTAAAGATTATAGGAGAATAGATGGTTTTATCAAAAACTGCAGTGGATATTGTAAAGGAAGGGGTTGAAGAAGTGAAACCTAAGAATTTTTTGAAGAAATATGTTTCTTATAATGAAGGTATCCTTAATGTTTGTGGCAATAGGTTTAAAGGTAATAAAATAGCTGTTATCGGAGGTGGTAAAGCTTCAGGTTTTATGGCTAAGGAGCTTGAAAATATTATTGGAGATTCTATTGAAACAGGAGAAATTAATACGAATAATCTTGTCAGTTGTAAGAATATTAATTTGAATTCAGCAGAACATCCTTATCCTGGAAAGAATTCTGTAAAAGGAACTAAAAAGATGCTTAAACTTAAAAATAGTAATTGCGATCTTGTTATTGCTTTGATTTCAGGAGGAGGATCTTCGATGATTGAATTACCTAAAGATATTTCTTTGGAAGATCTTAAAGAAAAAGAGAAAGAATTGATTCTTTCAGGCAAAGGAATTGATGATATTAATGAGATCCGTTCTAGATTTTCTTATGTTAAGGATGGAGGATTGGCTAAGAATTTTTTCCCTAAGAAGGTTGTTGGATTGGTTTTATCAGATGTTATGAGTAATGATATCAAATCAATAGCTTCAGGACCTACTTGTTATGATAATGCAAATAATTTTATTTTAGCTGATAATGATGAAGCTTTGAATGGAATTGAAAAATCTGCAATAAAAAAGGGTTTTTCTGTAGATATCATCAAAGAAAAAATTATGGGTGATCCTTCTTTGGCTGTTAAGAAAATTTGTAGTTATGCTAAAAATGTAAGAGTGAATAAAAGAGCTATTGTCTTTGGAGGAGAAACTACTCCTAAAGTTGATAAGAATGGTAAAGGAGGTAGGAATCAACATTTAGCGGTCAGTTTTCTTAAAGAGTTTAAGAATGAAGATTATAATTGGTGTTTTTTGAGTTTTGCTAGTGATGGGAAGGATTTTATCAATGGTGTCGGCGGAGCTTTTGTTTGTAATTATATGAATAAGGATAATATTGATTTTGCTTTAGATTCTTTTAATAGTTTTGATTTTCTTGAAAAGAGAAAAGGTATTGTTTTTTCTGAAGGTACTGGCACTAATGTCGGAGATTTAGGGATTCTGTTGATGGTTAAGAAATAATGCCCTCGCCGGGATTCGAATCCGGGACTTCTACCTTACCAAGGTAGCGCTCTACCAGACTGAGCTACAAGGGCTTTAATAAGTCAAACATTGGCAAAATAAATCTATTTAAAAAATTAACCTTTGAATGGTACAATTACAAAAATGAGTGATATTACGAACAACTTCGGCTTCCGGGCGAAATTGATTAAATTTGCGCTTATGTAAGTCGTTTTACTCCTTACCGCAAATTCAAGCTTTACTTCAAGACAATATATCACTCATTTTGTTGCATGTGCTCTTTGAATAAACAATTATTTTAAATTATTTTTATTGTATGTATCTATTATATTTTCATCCAGTTATCTTCCCCTAAGTTATATATCATTGTTTTTTTTAGTTTCTTTTTCCCTTTCGCTTCATGAATATGTCCGCAAAATACGTAAGGAGGCTGATGTGTGAGAAGGATATCTAATTTATCGAACCAGGATAAAGTCTTTTGTATTTTTTTTGTCTGTACCAGCGCATTCAAAAAAGATTCCTCGTAATCTTCAGGTTGAAATTCTTCTACCCAATTTATGTCATTGAAAAAACCCAATCCTCCTATTTTAAGACCTTTGACTTTAGCAATTCTGTTATTTATTATCCTTATATTACCTATATCTTTGATGAGTTTTTTTAATTTAGGGAAATTATGTCCTGTTTTTTTACTTATTTTATCTTCTTCGCCGGCATAATTTTCGACATTACCATATATCATGTAGATTTTACCTTTTTTAGAAAGATATTTTAGTATCTTTTTTGTGCTATTGAACACTTGTAAATATGCATTTTTAATCTCTTGAGGAGTTGTTTCTTCTTCTTTTTTTTCGAAACTAATTTTACGCAATTTATCACATTTTGCAATATCCCCTGTCAAGAGTATAGTATCAATATCATTGTAATCTATTTTTTTTAGAAAATCAATGTTCCCGTGTATATCACCTATAATCAATATTCCTTTTCTTTCCATTTTTTATAATCTTGCAGGATATTTATCACTTTATTCTCTGTATCTTTCCAATCAAAATTTTTTAGTATAGTTTTTCGGGCATTATTTCCTAAAGTTTTTCTTACATAATCTTCTCTTAATAACCATTTTAATTTTAATGAAAGTACTTGAGGATTTCCTTTTGGGAAAAATAATCCGTTTTGTTTTTCTTCGACATAAAATTTCATATTACCAACTTTTGTACATATAGGAGGTAAGGAACAGGACATAGCTTCAAGCGTTGCTATGCTTGTTGTCTCAAGATGGCTCGGCATTACAAATATATCCATTGCCTGTAAGTATTTTACGACTTCTGATGTTTCTTTGATATGAATAATATCTTTATTGTTTTCAATGATTTTTTCATAGCTTTTTATTCCTTTTCCAACTATGAGAAGTTTACATTCCTCTTCAAGTTTCACTCTTTTAAAAGCTTCTATAAGAGTTTTTATGTCTTTTTCATTAGATAATCTGCCTACATAACCAATCACTTTATTTTCAGGATCTATTCCTATTTTTTCCTTGGCTCTTTTTTTGTCTTTTACAGGTTTGAATTTCTGGTGGTCTATACCGATTTTAACATCTTTAATTTTTGTATCCAATTCATTTATTTCAAGCATCTCACGGACATTATTAGAAGGACTCATTATTATATCACATTTTTTGTAGAGATTAAGAAAGATATTTTTTCCTGTCAGGTGGATGAAATCTCTGATAAATGATTTTGTATTAATCGCTTTTGCTATTAGCTGATAGTCTATGGAGTGGATGAAAAATGATAAAGGTTTGTCAATTTTTTTTGCTTTCCTTATAGCTGTCTGTCCTATTGTGGCTAGTGTATGAACCCAGACAAGATCTGATTCTTCTATAAGGCTCTGTATTTCTTTTATTCTAAGCTTAGGGAAATCAAATCCTCCTGCAGATATTTTTGAAACAGGAATTTTCTTTATTTCAACACCTTTAACTTGTATATCACCACGATCCGGTACAACTAATGTTATTTTAAAGTGCTTTTTAACTACAGGAATTATGTTTTTAAGAAAAACTGCTATTCCATCCCATCTTGGGTAAAAGCAATCTGAAGCTATAAGTAGTTTTGGTTTTTTATCATCTTTCATCTTAAATTACCTTATAAAATTCCTCTGCGAATCTGCATTCGTTTTTCCAGCCATTTAGCAAAGCTTTGATATATACTACTGGTTTTAATTGTAATAATGCTAAACCTTGGCTTTTGAATTGATTCAATGCTTTTATTTTTTTAGGAAAACTTTTTGTTATATTAACAACAAGTTTAGGTGAATCTCTTTTCCTTATGTTCAGTGTCCATATATTAAAGGTATATAATGGTAAATTTTCAGATTCTTTCCTTTCACTATTTATTTCTTTCATGATATCTAATACACAATCATGTACTGCTTTGTGATCCTTATAAAGCATATCATCTATGGCGTGTGTGAATGTTTTTGAAGGGTCATTCGTTTTTATAATTTTTTTTATTCTCGCTTTGACTTTTTTTTCTTGTACTTGAGAAGATAGTTTCATATCGGTCAATCCCAGATAAGTAATTTTTGATATCCCAAGTATTTTTGCTGCTTTTTCAGATTCTTTTTTTCTTATATTCAATAATTTGTTTTTTTTATAGAAAGCATTGCTCATCTCTCCTCCGGAGAATATAATTACTTTAACTTCAATCCCTTTTCTTGTGTATTCAGCAATTGTACCTCCAGGTCCTATGACTTCATCATCAGGGTGTGCACAAAAAATCAATACAGGTCTATTCTTTTTAGATACCAATTTAAGTGTGTTGATATTTTTTTTCTCTTTTAAATTTATGCATCATTAGGTACATGCAACAAAATGAGTGATATATTGTCTTGAAGTAAAGCTTGAATTTGTGGTAAGGAGTAATACGACTTACAGGAACGCAAATTCAATCAATTTCGCCCGGAGGCCGAACATTTGTTCGCAATATTACTCACTTTTGTGATTGTGTCCATCATTATAATGTTATAATATATGTTTTGTAAATTTTGAAGTTAAAAAATATATACTATCCTGAATTAACTTTACAGTTAAATTCATTAACAGTGACAATTTATAAAAAAGTCGCTTTGAAAAAAGGAAAAATTTAAAAATATTTATTGGGAGTTTAGTTATTGTATTGGTTTTATATAATCAATTGTACGAGGTTAAAATGAAAAAAAATAATAAGAGAGTTGAAGCGCATAAAGTGGAAAGAGCAGTAAATATTCTTATGCTTATTTTCGGGGTATGTGCAGTACTGGTTTTCGGGGTAGGACTTTCAAGACCTTCTTTCGGAAGGGATGCTATTTTTATAGAAATGTTTCTTATCATAATAGTGGCAATACTTGCTCAGACCACTTTGATTGTAAGAATGCTTGAAAAACTTATGTAATTTTTATTTGTTTTTTATTATATAAAACAATTCTTTTCCTTCTTCAAATGTTTCATAAAATAAATTATTTCTTATCAATACTTTTTCAAACCAGCTTCTTCTAGGATTTCTCATATTTTTTCTAGATATTGTTTCAGTTGGAAAGCTTGCTATGATATATTTTGATCTTATTTCAGGTATTATTTTGTATGTTATTCCTTCATTAACTTCTTCTATAGGATCTAGTAATTTTAATAGAAAACACCAATCTGTCTCATATTTTTTTATTATTTCTATATTTTTCTCATCTGTAAGATCAAGGGGAAAAGCTTTGCTTCCTTTTTTGAAATGTTTATTTTCTTTTATGAATTTATCTATGAATTTTATATCTTCAGGACTTATATCACTTGCGTAATATTTTAGCTTTTTTTTGTTTATATTGTATATATAATTGATGCTGAAAGGATTTAAGCCACAACCTAGATCAATTATTGATTCTGGTTCTCCAGTTATTTCTATTATTTTTTCATATATTTTACTGTAATGCGATATTCTCTCTTTTGATGATGTATGAAGTCTAAGTATTCTTGAAAGTTCTTCAGAATTATTTTTTTCAAGTATTTTTTCTTTTTTACTATAATCTTTTGTTATATACATACCATAAACTCTTCTTATTCTATCTCTTACATTTTTGACAAGTAATTGTATGTTTTTGTTATTCTTAATTTTTTTTTGGTCAAGAACATAAATCATTTCTGAAAGTATTTTAGGATTTCTTTTGAGAAAATATTCTATAAGTTTTTGTGTGTATTCATCGCTGAAATTTTCCAATTCTTTTTTACTTTTTATTTTATCTACTACAGACCTAATGTTTTTTTCAGGGATTTTTCTATTGAAGATTTTCATTCTAATGATGTTTCGCTCCAAGGACCCCATTCTTCCTGATCAGGTGAATATTTTCCAAAAACAAAAGAGGGTTTGTAAATGTTAGTATGATACATATCATGTCTGTCACCAAATGTATATGAACTGCCTGCAGATGATTCAGGATTTACCCATGCGTCAGTTGCTACTTGTCCTCTAAATACCTGTACTCCGGAACTTTTCCATGCTTCATGGACACCATGACTTCCTCCTCCTTCTTCAAATCCTTCAACTGCTATTTTTCCTGTTATTTTTCCTTTTTCTTTAGCTTCGTCGAACATTTTCATATAATCTTTTAAAGGGACATTTCCTTGTCCTGGTGTGACATGATCATCATCATAGCCAAAATTGTCAGCAAGATGAATATTTCCGATCACTCCTTTATCTATAAGTTTTTTTGTCTGTTTTTTTGCCCATTTATTGAATCTTTCATCGAATTTTTTTTCAGATTCACCTTCTTTTCTTTTGAAATATTTTTTCCACATATGTAAGTGTCCTGTATCAAATGTCGCTTTTATGCTTTTCTTGGCTATCTTATCCGCCTCTTTTTTATCGACATTTTCATTAACTAATGCTTTTTTCATCGATTTTCTGGCATCATCGATAACATCTAAAAGTTCATCTGGATGAGCTCCATATTTTTCAGGGAAAAGATTTTCTATTGCAAAATACATATCTTTAGCTTCTTTATTATTTTTTTTCATCGCTTGATTTTTATGATAAAGCTCTTTACCTAATGATGCAAAACTTTTTTCAGTCTTTTCTTTTGCATATTCAGATATCGTTGCCATTTGATTTTGGGCTTTTTCATTTTCTTCAAGTTTTGAGAATTCGTATTTCATCTGAGATTTGATTGTTGCTTCGTTTGCTTTTGCAGCTTTCAATCTGTCTTTCGCTTCACTTATATTCACATATCCCTGATAAAAATCGTTTACACGAAAGTTATCTAATTGTTCTTTATTTTGGATTGGTTGACTCTCGTTTTGAATCAATTCTGCATGATCCATTTCACGTTGATTACCACTATTTTTCATCCTATTTATTTCATCCTCTGTATAAACTAATTGACGATGTCCTTGTGTATCTTCTACAAAATATATTTTCTTTCCTTTATTTATTTTTTCTCTTGCATCATCATAAGCATCTTTGATTTTTCCAAAATCTGTATTTTCTCTTGCAATTCTTGTCATCTGCTGATAATAGTTCATTGAGAGCTGGCCCTTTTTATCTTCTAAAAATTTGTGTTTAGCTGCTTGTTCAAGAGCATAATAGTCAGTTATTTCTTTGTATTTTTTATTGTCATCAGCTTTGAATCCTTTACCGAATATATCCACGTTATCTTTTTTTATTATTTTATTATCAACAATGTTTTTGTAATTTTTATTATTTTCATATAACCAACCTGCATATTCTTTAAAATTTTTAAATTGTAGGCTTTTTGCATGCTGTTTACTTAGGTTATCTTCTTCACCTTCCATTTTGTAATCAGGTATTTTAACACCAAGATCTTTTATTTCAACCTCACCAACAGGTATTGATGCGAATACCTTATCTTTAGGTCTTACAACACTTTCTTTTACAATCTGATCATTTGTTTTATCATAAACTGCAAGAATTGTATCTTCAGATTCTCCTTCATATGCCTCAAATGATTGTCCACCCCATTTTCTCCCTGCCATAGGTCTTGCAAATTCACCTGAATGAAATGTTATACTTCCTCCATTTGCTACTTCAGCTGCGAAATCTATTGCTTTTTTCACTTCATTAACATTATGTTGTCTTTGTTGTTCGTTAAAACTGTAATTTTGTTCATTAAAACCGCTTAATCCAGTTACTCCTGCATGTGCATGAGTGGATATTGTTGTTTCATTTAATTTTGCCAAGTCTTTCATTGCCTGTCTTTTTTCTTTTCCTATTTTTGTGAAAGAATGATATCCTTGACCTTGTTGTATGCTAGGAGCGAATTCTATATGACCGGTTCCTGCTCTTATATCAGCTTGAAGTCCTTGTAATGGGTCTTGATAGTTGGCCATCATAGCTGCGCCTATACCAAAATCTCCTGTTTTGAAATTTTTTGACTTATGTACTTTATTTTGCATTTCCTGGAAAGATTTAGGTTCTTCTGTCTGTTCGATCTCTTTCCATAATTTGTCCCATTCTTTTGCGTTGAATTCTTCGTTTTGCATATTTCTTTATTATAAACAGATATATTTAAATATTTGTATTTGATTAATTTAATTATGAATAAGAGATATTATGATATTGATTTGGCAACAAAGATAATCGCTACTAAAGCATGTGAATACTTTATTGATAGAGATAAAAATAGAAAAAATATTTCAGAGGGAATATTTATCAGAATTAATTCTTATAATAATAATGCAAATGCTAATGATATTTATCAATTTTGCATTTTAGAAATAACATGGTTGAATGAAAAGATTGAAATAATTAATAAAAATGATAATGATTCTGAAAATAAAAGAAATTGCGATTTTAACACATTTTCAAATATAATACAAGAAAATATTCAGCATTATTTAAATAAATGTAAATTTATACCAATTATTAAAAAAACTAAAAATGGTGAAGATGAAAAAGTATTTTCAATAGAAGTTTCAAAAAAATATTTTAATATTACTGCAAAAGAATGGTTAGAAAAACTAAAAAAGGAATTCTCTAAATAAAATGGTTTCTGTCTTTAAAACTTAAATATTTTTTATTGCTTATTATTATGTGATCAAGCAGTTCTATACTAAATAATGATAAAGCTTTATCTATTTTTTTTGTAGATTCCATGTCACAGTCAGACGGTTCAAGATTTCCTGAAGGATGATTGTGAGAGATTATGACTTTTGTAGCACCTTCTAATAAAGCTTTTTTAGCTATTTCTCTGGGGCTTATCAATTGTTTGTCGATTGTACCTATGAATAATGCTTTTTTTGATATCAATTTATTTCTGGTGTTTAGAAATAGGCACATGAATATTTCCTGTTCTTGATTCAAAAGGTCAGCATAAAGGAGGTTGAATGCGTCTTTTGATGTGTTTATAGGTTTTGTAGCTTTAGGGACGTAATTAGAAATTCTTTTCCCAAGTTCTATGGAAGCAAGTATACTGCATGCTTTTGTGTATCCTATACCGTTTACTTTCTGAAGCTGAGTGAATGTTATATCAGATAATGATTTTAAACTATATTTTTTGATGAGATTTTTAGAAACCTGTAAAACATTGTTACTTTTTGTCCCTTTACCTATTATCAAAGCGACTAGATCTGAATTTGTAAGATTTTTCGGACCGTATTGGGAAAGCTTTTCCCGAGGCATTTCATCTTTTATCATATCTTGGATTTCTATCATAGATTTAAGGATATAATTTTGTTTATTATGTTTTCTGATTAATTTTCGAAAGTTTTTGCTATGTTATGAATTTTTTTATAATTTTATGGAAGATTTTCTTTAATTGAATTTATTTTTATTTGAAATATTGTACAAAATTTAATTTATATTAAATTATTTATTTGATTGACTTTTTTAAGATTAAATATTTACTGAAGTTGATTATTTTTATTTATAAGTAATTGTTGAGAACTTTAAATATTTAGTTATTATTATTTTCAATGAATTCCACTTTTTCAATATCTAAAGTTACTGTATCATGCCTTTCAGGATCGTGTATTTTTTTATGGTTTTTAATTTTAATTTTTTTTTTGAATAAAGGACAGTCAAGTACTAGTGTTTCAAATTCTCCTCCTTCACCTGCTAAATTAATTCCTGTTTTTTCATTTAATTTTTCCAGTCTTCTTATATCTGTTTTGTCTATTTCTTTTCCAACCCATTTCTCATCAAGCCCTTCACACATAACTTTTGTAAATATAAATTTAAAACCGTTTTTGAGGAGTTCATCCATATATTCTTTCTGATTTTTATGCCAAAGAGGTATGAAACTTACAAGTCCTTCTTCATCGCATATCTTTTCTATACGCTCTCTTTGATAATCTGAAAATATAGCACCACTGACAACTCCTTCTATTTGATGTTCTTTTTTTGCTTTCCTTAAAAGTTTTCTTAAGTCTTCTAGTTCTTTTTCTTTAGTACCTTTTGTTTTTACATCGACTAAAGGGATTCCAGATAAATTAGCCTGTTTTTCTGCAAGGTTTATTGCAGGAGTATGGAACATGTAACTGTCTTTATTATCGCTTTTTATTGTCATAAAACAGCTTATATCATAGTTTCTTTTTTTCATAGTATATGCTGCATATAAACCGTCTTTCCCGGTACTTATTAGAGCCCCTAGCTTTATGTTTCTACTTTTGTTCAAAGATGATAGATATTCAGATTTTTTCTTATATCCTTTGTTTTTAGCTAATTTTTCGATTGCTTTGTCGAATTTTGATCCATATTGTGCAGCTTTTTTAGGTCTTCTTGCATATTCTTCAGGGATGCCTATTTTTTCAGAAACATCTCTCAATATTATTTTTTTTTCTTTTTCAGATATTTTAAATTCAGGTGGTATCCTTAAAGCATATTGGATAAGATCCTTATCTAATAAAGGTAATCTTAATTCTATTTTATTGAACATAGTTATGACATCATCTCTATAAAGATCCCTTTCATGTATTTGCATTAATCCAGAAAGACATTCTGAATTTACTTTTTTGAGCGAAGGATTTTGTATTTTTTTAAACCCTTCTTTACCAATTCCTGCAGATACTGCATGTCTTTCATATCCTGCGAATATTTCTTCACTTCCTAGTCCAGATATTAATACTTTAACTCCATCTTGCATTGCTTTTTCACTTGCAAAATAGAAAGGTAAAGCAACTCCAACTTTTGTTACATTTGAAGATTCTATCAATTCAGATACTTTTTTTATTCTTGGTTCAAGATTTTCAAGAGAAACTTCTGCTATTTTAAGTGGAAGTTTAAATTCTTCAGCTATTTTTTTTGCATAAACCAAGTCTTGTGCATCATTTGCAAAACCTTTTACTGAGGAAGTATAACAAGTAAAATCAATATTGTTTTTTTTTAATATATAAGCAATTATTGTTGAATCTATACCTCCTGAGAAAAGTATACCTAATTTTTTTTTGGATATTCTTTTTTTTACTGCATTTATGATTTTTTTTTCTAATTTTTCAATGATTTTATTTTTACTTTCTTTGATTTCAGGTGTTATTTGAAAGAATTCTTTTTGTATAAAACGTAATTGGTTGGTTTTTATATTGTATTCTAATATTTGTCTTGGATTTAATTCTTTTGATTCATTTTGAAGAGTCTTTCTTTCTGAACTAAAAGAGAAAGGATTTTCAGTGTAAAATAATGGTTTTACACCTATTATATCTCTTGAGAGGGTTATTTTATTTTCATTTTTATTATAAATGCAGAATGCATACACTCCATCTATTTCTTCAACAACTTCATTTATATTTTTTGTTATTAATAATTTAAATAAAACTTCAGCATCATTTTTTGCTTTTAAATTATATTTTTCATTTAGTTCTTTCCAATTATATATTTCGCAATTTGTTGCAAATACATATTTTTCATTTTCAATTGGTTGTTTTGTACTACCAACTATTGAATGTAGATTGTGGCCTAATGAAAATAAATTATCGTTCCAGATTGATGTATTATCGAGTCCTCGGTTTTTCATAATTTGAAGACTATTTTTAGTTTTTTTTGCTTTTTCCTTTCCTATAAATCCTGTTATTCCACACATGATAAAAAAGAATTTCTTATCATTTATATTGTTTTGTAGATATTAGCACATTTATATAAAGAGCGATATTGCGAACAACTATTAATTCCTTTAGGTTAACTTGATTGAATTTGCGTATTTATCAAAATAAAAACTTAAATCATTAAGATCTAAATAAAGCATATTCTTAGAGGACATATATTTGATTGCTTCCTTAGTAAAACCTGATTTTGAAATTAATATATATTTTATCATTCCAGAAAAAGGTATATTTGTAGATTTTTTTTCAAGATTTTTTATAATATCTATACCAGTCAATTCATTTTTCCATTTAACTTCACAAGCAATAATCTGCTTTTCTTTAGTGTTTTTAAGTATTATATCAATTTCTTCAGAATTTCCTTGAAGATTTTTTCCCCACCAAGGACCAATTTCATCAAAATCCAATTTAATGTTTTTAATGTTTTTCCCATTATATAATACGAAAAATTCTTTAATTATATCTTCGAATTTAAGACCTATATAGCTTCTAATTTCCTCATTTATCTTTATCATACCGCAAATTCAAATATTGCTTCAAGGCGATATTAGTATTTATTTTATTTTATGTGCTAGATGAGCGAAATATTTATAAGTTAATTCATGAATTAAGTTTATGTAAAATAACAATTATGTTATTTAGAGAGGTGTAATAAATGTATGATTCAATGGGTGTAGCAATTTTAGGAATTATTATCGGTGTTCTTGCGGCTATTGTTTATAGTCTTAGGATGCTTGTCATCATGGAACGCAGGATTGCAAGGATGGATGCTCATATCGAGATAATAACGAGAAAAATAGCTAAAGAAGAGTTTAAAATAGAAAAAGACGAAATGCAGATAATGCAAGCTTTGAAGGCGGATAAAGCTAAAAGAGTCTCTAATAAGAAAAAGACTAATAAAAAAACTAGTAAGTCAAGTAAAAAATGAGCTTTTCAGAATCTGCGGGACAGTTAATTATGTTTATAGCCGTCGTTACTGTTGCCGCTGGTTTGGTTCTTATATTTAATCAATACATTTCTCAGTCTACAGGAGCTATTACGACAAGACAACAATATATTTCTAATCAGCTGAGAACAAGTATTGATATTGAATCTGTTAATTATGATTCAGGTATAATAACCGCTTATGCAAAAAATACTGGAGATACTAGATTTTATCCTAATAAAACTACTGTTTATATTGATAAAGAAAGGATATCTTATGGTAATAACCTGAATATTACTGTGGAACCAGATACAGATTCTAAGAATCCAGGAATTCTTGATTCAGAAGAAATTATGAAATTAAGTATAGCAAAAACACTTAATAATGATGAGACTCATGAAATACTTTTAGTTTCTCAGTTTGATGCAAGAGATATTTTTGAGTTTACTACATAGGTAAAAAATGGGGTTTTCAGATTTAGCGGCACAAGTAATAATGATATTCATATTTATTATTATGATTTCAACTTTATTCGTTTCATATAGAGGTTTTACTGAAAATATGAGTGATGATAATTCTTATGTGCTTAATAAATTGAATGAAAAAGTCCACACACATCTTAAAATAAAAAACCTTAATTACGATAATGTTTCTGAGATTTCTTATATTACACTAAAAAATACAGGTTCAACTTCTCTAAATGTCAGCCTTATTGATATTTTTGTGAACGGAGAAAAAATAGACAGAGATTTAATTACCAGAAATATTTTTAACCAGACACAAAACACTCTCAAATGGGATCCTTCAGAAGCCCTAAATCTTTCTTTTTCAAATTATTATAATGGAAGAACTTTATATAAAGTTTCTTGTGAAAATGGTGTTTCCGCTTATGAACAAATAATAATAAATAATTAAAAAAAAAAATTAACTAATCTCCCCAAGCCATAATTCCCATGATGACAAGATTTACTATAGGTATCAGAAGTAATAAAGACCACCAACCTGGTTTTTTTATCTCTTCAGCAATTTTCCACCATAAGTAAATTCCTGCAGCTGTTCCTAAAGCAGCACCTATAAATGGAATTAGGGGTAATAAAACAACTGCCAAAGCCCAACCCCAATGCTGTTTTCCAATCTGAGTCATCAGATATACATTAAGGATAGGTATCCAAGC
>JBNJGI010000008.1:0-36505 GCA_051819685.1 Nanobdellota archaeon
AATAGACGAAGTAATGATTTTCAATCGTTCTTTATCCCCAGAAGAAATAAAATCACTTTATGTAACAGGAAGCACAGACCATAAAAATAATGGTGTTGGTGTTAATTGGGCTGAAAGTTCAAGTGGAGAACAAGAAATGTCTGCTTATAATGAAACTCATAAGAATGTAAATTTTGAAATTAATACTGAAAGCAATTATATTCTTCCTGAAATCAAAATGAATTCAAATTATTATAATTTCTATACACCAACTATAAGCTGATTATCTTAATCTTATAGCTTCAAGATTTTTTGGAGCAGAAGTTTCAGCACGGAACTGTTTATAAAGACTCGATGAAAGATCTATACATCTTCCTGGCTCCCCATGATTTATTATTACTTTTTTTGGTTGAGGAGAACATCTTTTATAGAAATTCATAAGTTCATTCCTTCCGCTATGACCTGTAAGTCCATCTATAGAATGCACTGACATCTTTACATGAACCATTTCAGGCTTCTTACCATTTATACTACACATAAGATCCCTTTCTCCTTGTTGTACTCTTCTTCCAAGACTACCAGGACCTTGATAGGAAACAAATATCATTGAATGTCTTTTGTCAGGTGCAAGGAATTGGAAATATTCCTGAGAAGAACCTCCAACGAGCATACCCGATGTAGCAAGTATTATACATGGACCTTCATATTCCATAAGATCATCTCTTTCTTTTCTGCTTCCTATTTGTTTGAAATTTTCATTTAAAAAAGGGTTATCCTGTTCTCTAACTATCATATTTCTTACATTTTTATTAAGGAATTCAGGATATGCAGTAGTTATAGCGTTGATATCCCATACCATACCATCTATGTAGACCGGTACTTTAGGTATTGTTCCTTCTTTCATATAATTATGTATTATAAGCATTATTTCCTGAGCTCTTCCTACTCCTAATACAGGTATGAGGACTTTACCATCCCTGTCAATAGTTTCTTTAACATATCCTACAAGTTCTTCTTCAAGTTTTTCTCTTGGCGGGAATGAATTATCCTTTCCACCATAAGTTGATTCTACCATCATACTTTCAAGTCGAGGGAATCTTGTCGAAGCAGGCGATAATAGTCTTGTTTGACCATATTTAAGATCACCCGTATATAAGAAATTGTGAAGGCCATTACCTATGTGCATATGAATCATGGATGAACCCAATATGTGTCCTGAATTGTATAATGTTATCCTTACATCAGGAGTTATATCAGTTACTTCTTCAAAATTCAAAGTTATGGTATGCATTAATGTATTTTTTATGTCTTCACTGGAATAAATCGAATCTACACCACTGTTTTTCATAATCTTTATCATATCAAGCTGTAAAAGAGCCATTACATCTCTTGTAGGTTCAGTACAGTAAACTGGTCCCCTGTAACCGAATTTAAATAGGTAAGGTAAGAATCCACTATGATCAAGATGAGCGTGTGAAATAATAACTGCATCAAGTTCTTTTATATCGAATTCCGGAGCTTCTAAGATTGGATATGAGTCTGCTTCATAACCTGTGGGATTAATGCCACAATCAATTAGTACTCTGCTTTCAGGTGTCTGTAAAAGTAATGCAGATCTTCCTACTTGCCTTCCAGATCCTAATAAAGATATTCTAACCCATTCTTCTCTTCTTCCTCTTATCCATCCATTGTAAACCCTCTCCCCTACTGAATTAAGAAATTTTCTTCTTTCATCGCTATTATCATAAAGTACACTTCTAACATTCTCTATTAATTGTGACCTTATAGGAGGTGTTCTTCTTATTACTGGAACCCAAAAAGTTTTATCTCTTATCTCTTTAAGCATAGAAGCTTGTTTTCCAATAGCAAGACCTGGTTTTTTTGATTCTATAACTACAACTGATCTTTGTGAATCAAAGATTATTTTATCCGGTTTGGCTTCTTCAGGCAGAAGTTCTTTTATAATTCTCGTAGCATTTTTTGGATCAAAACATATCGAAGGATCAGGTCTTAATTCTATCCTTTTTTTTAGTTTATCAACTACTTCTTTCACTTGTTGAAGGCCTTCTGTACAAAATTCTTTATCTTTTGTGTAAAGAACTATATTTGCGCCTTCAAAAACTGCGTCACTTATTTTCCCTTCAGGGAGGTCTTTCAATATTTCTTTTATTATTTCAGAGGCCATTAGAACTTTTACCTGATAACAATTTCATTTAATTTAAAAATTTTTTATTGCTTGATGCCTGTATTAACAGCTTCATCCGCAATAACTTCACTTCCTTTTTCTGTTATGGAATAAGCTTTAAATCCATTACCTGAAGCAGTATCTCTCAACAATGCTACATTGAATGCTCTTTTTGCAAGTCCTACAGCATCATCTACTTTCATATCTTCTTTGTAACTATCTTCCAGAACACTTATTGCATAAGTTCCTCCAGAACCATCTGCAACAAAAGTACTTTCTTCATTTGTAACTCCATCAGGAGATACGCTATAAACTTGAGGACCTATAGCATCATATCCTGCAACTGTAAATGCAGCTATAGGCATTACTGTACTAGGAGTTCTTATCCTACCATAAGCCATATTCCCTAATAAAGAAGCTATTTCTTTTACAAGCATAGGTCTTCCTGTTTTAAGTTCTCTAATTCTTATTTCTGCTGATATTATCTTTACTACATTCTGTATTTCAGAAACAACTCCTGCCCATGCTATAACAACATTATCCTTAAGCTGATGTAGCTTTTTAGCATCTCTCTGTACAACTTCATGTCCTGCAGTCGCTCTTTTGTCAGCACCTATTATAACACCGTTTTTGCATTTTATAGCAAGTGTTGTCGTTCCTGTTTTTTGTAAATCTAAATTACTCATTATAATCACTTAGAACTTTATTATATTTTTTTGTATTATTAATTCTTTATAAATGTTCCGGTTTATAGGCACAATCACAAATATGAGTGATATTGCGAACAATTTTTCAGCCTTCTGGGTGAAATTGATTGAATTTGCGCTCCTGCAAGTCGTTTTACTCCTTACCGCAAATTCAAGCTTTACTTCAAGGCAATATCATCACTCATTTTGTTGCATGTTCCGGTTTATGATAGTCCTAAATTGTTAATAAATTTAAAATTAAATAAAAAAATTAAAATTAGCCACACTGGGCTGTAGATGAAGATTCTGTGCTTTCTTTGAAACCAAAGCCGGAAGAAGGTGTTTTACTGCTTAATGTTTCATTACACTCTTCAGGTGCTTCTATAAACTTGCTACATACTGCATCAAGCAAAGCTGATGGATTTCTTCCTACTTTTGGTTGAGCTCCATTTATTACTAAATGAGGAGATCCTTTTACATTGTATTTTTCATTGTCTTCTTTATGTATTGTAAAAGGAGGGAATCTTCCTTTCCATTGTGTATCATCTTCATAAGCTTCCGTTATACCAAATTTTTTATCAGTTTTTTCTACACAAGAATTAATATTTTCTTTAGATATCCCTACTTCAGATAAACAAGCGTCAGTTTTTCCGTCTTCAAGGAAACACTTTAGATAAGGTAATAATTTTTCCTCATTATTATTTTGTATACAATACTGTATGATTTGTTCGTCTATTTCTTTTTTATCATGCATTGCATAATCTACGAATTTAAGCTGGAAATCAATATTATCACCTAATGTTTCTACTACTGGAAGCATTGCTTTCTCCATCATGGTACCGTAAGGGCAATATGCCATAACAAATAATTCAACTTTTGGTTTTTCTGTTTTTTTTGCACATTCCCATGTTCCAAGGCATGCAGAATCGTCACAATCAATTTTTCCATTTCCTGTGTCATCTTTGCCATTGTCACAAATCTCTTTTGTAGGATCAAATTGAGCACCTATATTAAGCATTAATTTATCTTCTTTTGGCACAATATAACTTTCTAATTGTGAAAAGCCTTCTTTTTCAGTAACTTCTTTTTCAAATAACAGTGCTGGTAAATTACTAAGTCCTGCTGATTCATATAATGCGCTTCCTTCATCACTTTTATAATCAAGATAATTCACATCGATTTCTCCAAGAAGTTGCTCCAAACTTGTAATTACTTGAGATACATCACAGTTATCACATCTATCATCATTAACTACTGTCAATGATAGACTTTCACTTTTTTGAGATTTACCACTATCCGCACCTGAAGTATGTTGTGAAATTGCATCTTTGAATTCTGTGATGGGTTTTGCACCTACAATCTTATTATCACCAATGAAAAATGTAGGGGTTCCGCTGACTCCTTTTTCCAGGCCTTCCTGAAATTCTTTCTGGACTATATTTTTCTTTTCTCTTCCATCAAGGCATGAATTGAATTCTTCCATGTTCAACTGAAGTGCTGAAGCATAATCTACTAGGTCTTGTTTTGAATGATCCTGCTGGTTTTCAAATAGTTTTTCAGAGTATGCTTTAAATTTATCCTGATCTTTTGCACATTCTGAAGCTTCGTGAGCAAGCTGAGACTCAGGATGTAGTTGAGGAACAGGGAAATGTTTAAATTCTATCTGAATGTTTTCACCATAAGTTTGTTTCAATTTATCCATTGTTTTTTGTGCTTTTGCGCTGAATGGGCAACCAAAATCATTATAAGCTTGTATTGTTATGGTATCATTGATAGATTCATTCCCTGTATTTCCACCTAAAGGAGAAAATGCTTTAGCTAAAAGAAGCACAATTATTATTATTGCTATAGAGATTATTGCTTTACCTAAAGGTTTTGTAAAAATATTATTAACTTTCTTTTTTTTATTATTAGATTTTTTTGTAGTTTTATTTTTTACAGTTTTATGAGGTCCTTTTTTTGAAGAACTTGTAGTTTTTGTTTTTTTCTTGGCCATTTTGGGAATTTAAAGAATATTTTATTTATAAATTTAACTTTTAATTATTTTTTCTGGTATACTATTCATGTAAAACAATATAAATGACTAATTATTTACTTTAATTATGGCAGATGATTCAGGACAGATAACTTATGAAAAATTGTTCGATTTTTTAAGAGAAGAAAGAAATTCTGTGCAATTAAAAAGCTTACCAGATAGTTTTTATTCTGATGTTATTGAATACCTTAAGCTTAAAGAAGAATCTTTAGAATCTCTTAAAAATACAGGCTCACCTTCTTACGATAGTTCAGCAGATCAGTTGAGGAATGCTAAAAAACTTATTGAAAATATTTATGAAAGAAGGGAGAAAAAGATATTAAATATAGCTTTAAGTAAAAGCAGGACTAAATCAGAACTTATTGATATGAGTCCTTTACTTGAAGAGGAAAAAGTGCTTTTTAAGCAGATGTTCATAGTTCTTGATCATTTCAGGAACGAAATTCTTAATAAAATTCTTCTTAAGCAAAAACCAGAGATTAATGAAAATAAGGATTCTGTACAACCTCAATCAGTAGAATTGAATTCTGCAAGTAAAAAAAATAAGGACAAAGAAGAAGAAAATAAAGAAAATACTAAAGAAAATGAAGAAGAATTAGATGAGAACAAGGATGTTCCTGAGAGTAATTCTTCAAAGATTGCAGTTAAATTTATTAAATATGTGGATAAATTTGTCGATCCTGATCTTAATATTATCGGACCTTTTGAAGAAGGGAGCGTATGCAAGCTTCAGGATAATATTGTAGAGATGCTGGTTTCTAAAGGTTTAGCTGAAAGGGTTGACTAATAAAAAAAATTCAATTGAAGATACTTTTACAATCTGTGAACTTACAAAAATGAGCAGTATTAGGAATAATTTTCAATCCTCAAGTGAATAGATTTAATTTGCGTTACTTTAAGTCTTTTTACCCCTTAACGCAAATTTAAATTTTGCTTCAAGACAATATTAGCACTCATTTTATTTTAGGTGTCTATATTTTAAGGAATTAGTCTAACAAATTATCTGTTTTAGCTGTAAGGCAATAAAAAATGTCGAAAACTTATGTCACAGACATACAATCGTTACATTTATAAAGGGATTATTTTTCTGCTTATTCTAATATGGAGTAATAGACGAGCTTTATATTCAATAAGGCAAGAGGTCATTCATTATGCAAAAAGCAAGAGTAAAATTAGTAAGTACCGATATAAATAAGATAAATCAGGTCACTGAGTATATAAGAGGGATTGCAGAGAAAACAGGAGCTCCTATGAGAGGACCTATACCTCTGCCTACAAAGAAATTAAGAGTTTCTACAAGGAAATCACCATGTGGTGACGGAGCTGAGACTTGGGATAGATATGAGATGAGAGTCCATAAAAGGCTTATAGATCTTGGTCTAGATGAAAGGGCACTTAAATTAGTTATGAGAGTAGAGATTCCTGAAGGTCTTAATATCGAAATAGAAATGGTTGATGTTTAAATATATATTTTAATTAATTAAAATTAATAATAATATAAAAACTTATCATAAAAAGATAAAGTGTTTTTTCTACAATAATTTTTTAAATAATATTTATTTCCTATTATTAAGAGGTGTTTATACCTCAGAAAACTAATTCTGAGAATCAATTTAAAATGTATCATTATTTAGATTCGCGTTATAATAAAATTACATCAGATGACATAAGAGAATATGATGAAATCTGGAAAAAATTATTCCACGAAAATGGAGTGCCTATTCCAAAAGGTGATGAAAAAAAATTCAATGTATGTCCAAATGAATATGTTGTTGATTACTTTAGAGATGCTTTTATGAAATTTTTTTGTGCATCAGAAGATATTGAAAACAATAATTCTGATTATAAATCTGTTGGAGAATTATTTCGTGATAATTTTCCTTTCTTTTTTTCCAGACATTCTACAATAGATCAATTTATAGATCTTGGTTGTGGAAATGGGTGGACTGTTGCGCTTGCTTCAATTTTAGGATACCGATCTATTGGCGTAGAGAGATCTCTTGAAATTTTAACAGTAGGAAAAGAAATTTTTAATGATCTTCAAATCGATGAGAAAAGATTAATAGAAGGGGATTATTTAAGCGAATCTTTTTGGGAAACTACTCACCTTGATGTAGATCCAAAATCTCAAGCCATTTTTTTATTATTTCAGCCAGAAAAATATATGGAGAAAGGATTAAGAGTTACTTCAAGATATATGCATAGAGAAGCAAGAATTGTTACCGGAATTGATTATTTCAGCTCTACAGATACTTCAGTTATAAATGATGAGCTTCTTCAATTTAACCTTCATGCGGAAGCCAGCATTTTTGGTAAAGAACTTGTTTTGAAAAAGATGTGATTTTTGGTATTCCATTATTCATTATCTTGAATTGTATTTTCACTATATTCTTTACTTTCAGGATTGTTTATTTTAAAGAATTTCTTGAAATTAATGAATTGTTTATCTTTCATATTTTTTTTTGCTAAGAGAACAACTCTTGATGGTATGTGTTCATCTATTATTTCATAGTTTTCTAGTAATTCATTTAATTGTTTTGAAAATTCTTTTATTTCATCCATCATAGGCATATTTTCATATTCAAGAAGATTTTTGCTAGCTCCTACATGCATGTATGCTTTTACTTCTAAAAAGTCAGGATTACCTTTTTCTATCAGATTTTTATAGCCTTCTAAATTGCACATGTTGAGGTTTTTGATTGCTGTTAATCTTATGCATGTCCTAAAATTTTTTTTGCTTAATGCTTCAAGACTTTTTTGTATTCTTTTTTCATAGTCTGCAAATAAAGGCCTATCGATTTTTTTGAATAATTTATTGTCAGGCGCATCTATGCTTAAGTATAATTGAGTTACATTTTCTATACTTTCAATTTCTTCAGGATATTGAGCATTTGTCACTAAGAATGTAGATATATTTTTTTTATGAAATTCTTTCAGCAGATTATTTATTTCAGGATATGTTATTGCTTCTCCTGTTAATGATAAAGCAACATGTCTTGTATTATTCATTTGATTAACTAATTTTTTGTTTGCATTTTCATTGCCTTTGAATCCTTCTAAAAGTGATTTTTGTTTTTTTATAGATTCATCTACAATAAATGACGGTTTATCGATTGGGCCATACCATGTTTTTGATACGGGTGCTTTTTCACCTCGCCAACAGAATAAACATCGACTTGCACAGAACATAGATGATGTCATTTGAAGGCATTGATGACTTCTTATCCCATAGAATTTGTATTTATAGCAGAATCCTTTGTTAGTTATCGTATTTTTTGTCCAACCACATACTTTGACTGCTGAGTGTTCTCCTACAATACGATATTGTTGTTTTTCTAGTTCTTCCTTTTGTTTTTCATTTATTTGCATTTTATTTTACTTAAGTATTCTTCAGGTTCAAAGGCTTCTTTTATGTTTATTAAAGGTTTGTTGAAATTAACTATATCATCAGTACCAATTCTCGGACAGGCAGTATTGACCCAACAATCTATAAAATTGAAATCTTCTAATCTTTCGAGATGTATTTCATTATCTATGAAAATATATGCTTTTTTTCCTTTTTTATGTATTTTTTTCTTCAAGTCTAAAGCTAAATCCAGATATTCTTGTCCTGGTTTTGTTGTGACCAATATTCCTATGTTTTTTGAATTTAAGTATTTCATGAGATTAGCTTTGATCTTTCTGATATTTTTATTTATAGTAAATGTATCATATTTATTTATGTCTGATGTATAAGGGTTTAGTACAAAAAGATCGAATTTTTTTTCAGAGTATATCTGAGAATATAATAATGCTGAAGGATGAAATTCCCCATCACCTACATAAAGTACTGCATCAGTATTTATGGGTGGATTGAAAGAATCTTTGTATATATCACATCCTAATATTTGACAAATTTTACAAGTCCTATCTGCCTCTGTTTTTTTAATATTTATACCTTTTTCTTGTAATTGATATTTTATTTTATCTATATTTCCTGAAAAATTGGATGATGAAAGTATTGTAACAGAATTATATTTTTCTAACTGTTTAAGTGAGTTTTTATTTATTTTTATATCCTCTTTCCATTCTGCATTTAAGAATATTTTTTTTACCATTTTTGTTTTTTGAATTTCGTATGACCCCATTGTATTATAAGATCAAAATCTGCTTGAGGTGTGTCGCATGCACCATAGCTTGGTGATATCCAGCATAAAACATTAGCATCAGTTTTTTCTTCAATTTTATCCATTATTTCCTGCGCTTTCGGCTTAAGTCCTTCAGGTAATTGAATTAGAACCGTTTTAGGATTTTCTTTTTTTATAGTTTCTATTGCCTTTTCTATTTCTAAGTTATACATTTTTTCTTAATTTTGCTACATAAAATCCTTCTGTGTCGTTGTCTTCAGGCCAGACTCTCAGTGTTTTTCCGATATTTTCTGAAAATTTTTTCCCTTCCCATTCTTTAAGAGGTTCTGAACGTTTGAATCCTTCCATCTGAAAATATATTATTTCAGCATCATCATTATCTTCGATAAAACTACTTATTACAGCTTCATTCTCTTCCGGTTCTGTCGAACATGTGCTGTATACTAATTCACCACCTTCTTTCAGCAATTTCCATGCTTTTTCAAGTAGTTTTTTTTGTGTTCTCGATATTTTTATTATAGATTTAGGGTTCCACATATTAATAGTTTTTATCGATTTTCTTATAGTCCCCGTTCCTGAGCATGGAGCATCAAGAAGTATCTTGTCAAATATTTTTTCATTCGGGATCTGCATAGCATCATTTTGTATCTGTACAATGTTTGTTAACCCGAGTCTTTGCATATTGGCTCCTAAAGGTGCCATTCTTGCCCCAGTCATATCATTTGCTACAACTATTCCAGTATTATTCATAATTTCTGCTATCTGTGATGCTTTACTACCAGGGCTTGCACACATATCCAAAACTAATTCTCCTTCTTTCGGATTTAAAGCAATAGGAGGTATCATGCTTGCAGCTTCCTGTATGTAAAAGTATCCTAGCTGATGTTCAATAGTATTTCCTAAATCTCTCCTTCCTTGTTTGTGTTCAGCCCAGAATCCTTGTTCACACCATGGTATTTGTTCAAGATACCATCCTTTCAATTGAAGTCTTTTTTTTAGTTCTTCAGGTGTTATTTTAGTTGTATTTACTCTTAAGGATCTGTTGAGATAAGAGAGAGTGTATTTCATAAATTTTTTATAATCTTCTCTTAAAAAAGAATATCTTTCTATGAATTTTTCCTTAAACTCAGGCATGTTCTGTATCTTTATTGGTACTAGATTGTGCTGTAGTTTATTTCTTGGTTCGAAATCTGTTTTTAATTCCATATAAAATAAACATTTTTATTGTAATTTAAATGTTGTGATTGGGTACAGGTTTAATTTTGTAAAATTTATTATTTATAAACAACCTTTATTCAAAAATATTCCAATTTTAATCTTACTAAAATTTTCTTTTTAGAATTAATAAAAATTTTTCAGAAAATTAATGATAACAATTAATAATATTTTATAAGAAATTTAGATAAAAAAAATAAATAATTAAAAGAAGTTTATACTTCTTTTTTCTTTGTGATTTCTAAGCACATTCCTGCGCCTACAGTAGAACCTGAATCCCTTACTGCAAACCTTGACATTTCAGGAATTTCTTTCTGCGATTCTATTACCATAGGCTGTGTTGGCCTTACTGTAACGATTGCAGCGTCTCCATTCTTGATAAAATCAGGGTTTTCTTCTGTAGTTTCACCTGTTGCAGGATTCATTTTCTTTTCAATTGCAGTTATAGTACATGCAACCTGTGCTGTGTGGATATGGAATACTGGTGTGTATCCTACTGTCATGACACTTGGATGGTTCATAACTATTAGCTGAGCTTTAAATTCTTCAGCTACTGTAGGTACATTGTCCCCGTTTCCTAATACATCGCCTCTTGCAATATCTTTTTTACCGAATCCTCTTACTGAGATACCTACATTGTCACCAGGATATGCTTCTTTGTACTGTTCGTGATGCATTTCTATAGACTTACATTCACCTGGAACTTGTTTACCTTCTCTTCCTGGAACTGCAACAATCTTAGCTCCTACTTTAAGCACACCTGTTTCGATTTTACCTACTGGTACTACACCGATTCCTGTGATGTTATATACATCCTGAATAGGTAATCTTAAAGGTTTATCTACTGGTTTATCAGTAATTTCAAACTTATCGATTGCTTGTAGTAATGAATCTCCTTCATACCATGACATGTTTTCTGATTTTTTAGTTACATTATCACCTGTAAGAGCTGCGATAGGTATAAACCTTACATTATCTCCCCAGCCTGCCATTTTAGCTTCTTTTTTTACTTCTTCAACAACTTGATTGTATCTTTCTTCTTTGAAGTCAACTCCAGAGATATCCATTTTGTTAACTGCTACAAGAAGTTGGCTTACACCGAAAACTCTTGACAATCTAAGATGTTCTTTAGTCTGAGCATTTACACCGTCATTAGCAGCTACAACAAGAACCGCAGCGTCTGCCTGAGATGCTCCTGTAATCATGTTTTTTACGAAATCTCTGTGACCCGGAGCGTCGATAATTGTATAATTGTACTTGTCCGTACTAAACTTTTTGTGTGCAAGGTCGATTGTAACTCCTCTTTCTTGTTCTTCTTTCAGATTATCCATTGTGAAAGCAAATTCAAATCCACCTTTTCCTAAGGATTGCGCTTTTTCTTTTAGCTTTCTCATAACCTGTTCATCTATGCTACCTGTGTCGTATAGTAATCGACCAACAGTAGTTGACTTCCCGTGATCTACGTGACCTACGAAAACCAAATTTATATGTTCTTTTGTGTCTTTTGCCATTATAATTCCTCCTAAACTTATGAATTATTGTATATTTATATGTAATTTGACGAAAATTAATCATTTTATAAATATTTTGGTGATTTAGGTTATGATGATATTAAATTGCATTTTTATTATACAGAAAAACCAATATTTTAGTTTAGGTTTGAAAATCAATAAGATTTATCAAAAGAAATGTATAGTTATACGGAAAGCTATTAAAAAAATATTTTTAAGATTCATTTAGCATTTCAATGAATAAAGAATAGCTCCAGGCCTGGCTTAAACATCCTTCAGAAGTTATTTTTTCAGCTGAAGATACTTCTGCTAAAGAACCTACAGAACCTCTCCATAAAATTGAATTTATAAGTTTGTTTTTTAATGTATTAGCTTCTTTCTCAAACCCATATTTTTTTAGGATTATAGAGACTAAAGCATCAAGCCAATACCAAGCATCTCCACGATGGTAACTTTTATTATCAATTCCTGAATAATTTTTTCTGTAAAGAAATGAATCTTTAGCAATAGTTCTTATGGATGCCTCGCCATCTTTTTCAAAATAAATTCTTTCAAGTGAATTTTTTATTATAGACTTCCATTCGTTATCATTAAGTATTTCTGGAGCTACATAAGCTGCAATAAATATGTTCGGTCTTATAGTAGGATCATCTGAACCATCTTTCAAAATCCCATTCTCTAAAAACACATCTCTTACAGATTTTAATATTTTCTTTTTTCTTTCCTTGAATATAGAATTATTTTTACCTAATATAATTGAAACTTTTATTATAAAATTATAAATTGCTATATGAAGAGTTTGTATTTCTATACGATATCCTTCTCTTAAATCACCTACATTTTTTCCTGTATCCATCCAGGTTTCAAGAGGAGCATTGTATATGAGTCCTTCATGCATGTATTTGTTTTCAATATCAATAAGTCTTTTCACACTTTTCTGAAATATTTCTTCAATCTCTTCTTTTTTGAAATATTCTTTTAGGGTTTTTTCATTGTCAAGTTTTTCAATCAACTGACTTAAACGAAAGAAAATCCATCCTGTCGCATCTGCTGAACCCAGATCAGCAAAAGGAAACCTGTTCGGAACCCTTCCTTGATTTTTATTTTCAATCCATTTTAAAAGGATATTTTTTGTGAATTGATAGTTTTCTTCTTTAATTAGGGCTATTGACGATATTGCTTCATCCCTTGCCCAATAATGGAAGAACCAAGGTAATCCTGCATAGATTCCTTTTTTGCCTTTTATATCCATGCAGAGATCATCAAATTTAGAAATTGCACAAGAATATGCTATTTTTTCTTTCTTATTCAATTTAAGTTGGGTTGAACTTATGGATAATGAATATTTTCTTTTCATCCTTTTTATATAACTGTAATTCAGAAATACTTTGTTTGCCATGTCAACCGCTTCTGCTTTTTTAGTTGAATAAGATATAACTGATATATTCTTTTTTCCTTTCAAAGGTATCATTTCTAATGCTTTAAAAACCCATTTTTCAGAAGGTTCTCCTCTTTTTTTATCAAAGTTATATTCTCGTTTAATCCATTTTTTAATATATTTAGGATTCATGTTAGTTTTTATAGCTGTGTAGAGTGTATAATCCTTTTCTTTCAATGAATTATCTTTATATTTTGTATAAGAAATTATTACACAACCCTTACTTTTTGTTATTTTATATATCCTTCCTTCTGTAGAATCATCATATATTTTTTTACAATCACAAAATAATTCAACTGGTATTTCTGATTTCTTTAGTTCATATATCAAAGTATTGCTATGATTGAAATAAAATGTTTCTTCTGCTTTTCCTTTCTCTAGTTCAATTTCAGATAATTTGTTGCGTATTTTTGTTACATCACTTTTGACTCCTATTGATTCAATAGTTTTATGAAGATTCCATTCACCTGAATGTTTATTTTTTTCATAAGGAAAGAATAGTCCATTGAATTTTGAAAAAGGGTCTGATGTAGAACCCATGTAATATCCTCCTTTTTTGTTTGTTAATATGAAAGAAGGAGTATAGGAAATATTTTTTTCTATTTCTTCGTCTCCAGAGATATGCTTTAATTTCATTTTTATAGGATAAGTTCATTAATTCTTTGCTTTAGATTTTTAAATGTTGTGATGAGAAAAATTGTGTGCTATCCCAAATTCACTTTATGTAAAATAGATAATTTAAAAGAATAAAAAATAAAATATAATTTTATATAATTATAGAAGGTTCTTTGTTATCTTTCTCTTTCTCAAAATCTGTTACAAGAGTTTCTGTGGTTATCACCATCGATGATATAGAAGCGGCATTCTGTAATGCATTCCTTACAACTTTCGTAGGGTCTATAACTCCTGCTTTGAAAAGATCCTCATAGCTGTCTGTTTTTGCATTATAACCATTCATCTGATCACTTTCTTGTTTCAATCTTGAGAGTATTTCAGCACCTTCTTTTCCTGCATTTCTTACTATTTGTCGTATTGGTTCTTCAAGAGACCTTTTGACTATATCCACTCCTATTTGCTGATCATTTTCAAGACTTTGATTTTCAAGATTTTTCTGTGCCCGGAACAAAGTAACTCCTCCTCCGGGGATTACTCCTTCTTCTACTGCTGCTTTTGTAGCATTGAGGGCATCATCTATTCTCATTTTCTTTTCTTTTAATTCCGTTTCTGTAGCTGCTCCTACTCTAATGACTGCTACTCCGTTTCCAAGTCTTGCTAATCTTTTACGAAGGTCAGAAGTTCTGTGTTCTGATTCTGATGTTTTTATCTGGCCTTCTATAAGACTTTTTCTTTTGTTAATAGCTTCATCGGTTCCCTTGCCTTCTACTATTATTGTTTTTTCTTTATCGGTTTTTATTTTTCCTGCACTTCCAAGCCATTCAGGATCAAAATTTTCTATTTTCATACCTTTACTTTCAGTTATTACTTTTCCTCCTGTAAGAGTAGCTATATCTTCAAGCATTTCTTTTTGTTCATCACCGAATCCAGGTGCTTTTACTGCGCATACTTTAAGAGAACCACGCATTATATTAAGAGTCAATGCAGCTTGTGCATCCCCATCTACATCTTCCGCTATTATGAATAAAGGTTTACCTTCTTGCGAAACTTTTTCCAGAATTGGAACTAGTTCTTTCATAGAAGATAATTTTTTGTCGGTTATCAATATGTAAGGTTCCTCATATTCACAAAGCATCTTTTCATTGTCAGTTACCATATAAGGTGATATAAATCCTCTATCAAACTGCATTCCTTCAACTACTTCTAATTCTGTTTTCATGCTTTTCCCATCTTCAGCAGTTATTACCCCATCGTTTCCGACTTTTTGCATAGCATCAGCTATAAGCTTTCCGACTTCATCATCATTGTTTGCAGAAATTGTAGCTACTTGTTCGATTTTTTCCCTGTCTTTTACCTCAACACTGTTATTTTTCAGATATTGGACAACTTTTCCAGAAGCTTTTTCTATTCCTTTTTTAACTTCAATAGGATTAGCTCCGGAAGTTATGTTTTTTAATCCTTCGGAAACCATGTTTTGTGCAAGTAATGTTGCTGTTGTTGTTCCGTCTCCTGCTGTATCTTGCGTTTTTGAAGCGACTTCTTTTACTAATTTCGCACCCATGTTTTCAAATTTATCACTAAGAGATATCTCTTTAGCTATAGTAACACCATCGTTCGTTACTAAGGGATGCTCTTCTTTATCAAGAACTACATTCCTCCCTTTAGGACCTAATGTTCCTTTCACTGTATTCGCGACTTTATCAATACCTTTTAGAAGCGCTTGTCTTGCGCTTTCATCAAACATTATCTGTTTTGTATCTACCATTTTTCCTCCTTTCACTCATATTTTGCAAGAATATCTTTGAAATCTACGAATGTATGCTTTTCACCATCAAATTCAAATTCTTCTGAACTATAACCTCCGTATATGACTTTATCTCCTTCTTTAAGAGGAAGTTCTTTATTATCTTTATATTGTCCGACTGCTACTACTATACCTTCTTTCTTTTCTTCTTTAGCAGAATCAGGTATGTAGATTCCTCCAGCGGTTTTTTCTTCTTTTTTTTGCTGTTTTAGCAAAACTCTTTCACCAATAGGTTTTATTTTCATTTTCAAACACCTTAGGATTTATTATATTGAGATTTAAATATAATAAAAAAATAATTTTATTTGACTTCTAATTGTTTCTTTGTACTTTTTTCAATTTCTTTTTTAGGCACTGTTATTTTCAGTAGACCGTTTTTATATTCTGCTTCTGCATTTTGAGGATCCACATTTTCAGGAAGGGCAAATTTCCTATGGAATCCTGAATAGCTTCTTTCATAGCTATAATATCCTTTTTTATCCTTATTATTTTCTGTTTCATATTTAGTTTCTGCATTAACTTCAATTCCTTTGTCATCTACTGAAACATTGATGTCTTTCTTATCTATACCTGGCAATTCTAATTCTGCGATTATGTTGTTCTCTGTCTCATAATAATTGCAAGCTGGATTCCTATAATCACTTTCTTTAAGACTTTGTTCCGGCATAGATTCTATAAGACCTTTTTTATTGCCTTCATTACCAGAGCTGAAAAAACTATCGAATAACGAATCCATCTGTTGTTGCATTCTTCTCATTTCATTCCAGATCGATTTATTGTTTTTCATTTTAACACCTCCTCAAGTATTTTGTTGACTTTAGGTCAACGGAAATAAAACTTATATTTAAATTTTTTGAAATATATCCGTCGCCAACTATATATTCGCTAATTTTTTAAAAAGAAGTTTTTTCTTTTTATTTACTGGTAGCTCTGATTTAAAGGGATTTTTAAAGTGATGAATAATGAAGGGCATCCAATAGAAAACACAGATTAAAGAATGTGTGTTTATGGAGAGATAAAAAATGGGAAAAGAAACAGTTGATGTATTAATTGAAGGTGGAAAAGCTACTGCAGCCCCTCCTTTAGGTCCTGCTTTAGGTCCTTTGGGTGTGAATATAGGACAAGTAGTTTCGACGATAAATGATAAGACAAAATCTTTCGCTGGTATGCAGGTTCCTGTGAAAGTTATTGTTGATACGGATTCTAAAGAGTTTGAAATTGAAATAGGAACTCCTCCTGCTTCAGGTCTTATCAAGAAAGAAGCTGATGTGAAGAAAGGAGCTTCAAATGCTAGGACAGATCATGTGGCAGATCTTAAGATAGAACAGGTTATCAAGATTGCTCAGATGAAAGAAAATAATCTTTTAGGCAAGGATATGATACAGAAAGTCAAAGAGATTATAGGAACATGTAATAGCATGGGCGTTCTTGTTGAAGCGAAGTCTCCTGCCGAAGCAATTAAAGAGATTAATGCAGGAAAATATGATAATAAGATTCTTAGCGGTAAGACAGAACTTTCTGATGAAGAAAAGAAACAGCTTGAAGAAGAAAAAGCTAAACTTCAGGAAGAGATAAAAGCTCACCATGAAGAGTATGTCAAGAAAGCTAATGAAATTAAAGAAGCTAATAAAAGCAGGAGTAATAGAGATATAAGGAAACTTATGACCGAAGCAGAGATCCCTATGGATGTTATTAATGAAATAGCTCCTGAAGAAAAAGAAGAAGCTAAAAAATAAGGTTTCTTAATTTCTTTTTTATTTTTTGATTTATTCTAATATTTTTTATAATATTATAGTTTGTTTAATATATCTAAAAAACGAAACTCAATAAAAATAATCCACCGGCAATAGCTATCGATATATAAAATATATTTTTATTCCAATTATATACTTTCTGGCCATCAAATGGAGAAAAGGGGATGAGATTGAATAAAGCTAATAATGAATTTATCATAAAACCTACATTAAAAAATGTGTTTAATAATTGATTTGAAGTCAAAAAAATACCTGTTAAGAAGATAAATGCCAATATTATATTAGTAGCAGGCCCTGCAAGTGATATCTTTCCATTCTGATTTTTTGTCAATCTTCCACGTATATAAACGCTTCCTGGAGCAGCAATTATAAATCCTAAAAAAGATAGAACTAAAGCTAATAGAAGCCCTTTATTATAGGCTCTGAATTCTGCCCATGCATGATATTTCTGTGCGTAGTATTTGTGCATAAGTTCGTGTAAGACAAAAGCTATTCCTACTGTCAAAGCAGAGAA
The DNA here is from genome assembly GCA_051819685.1 of Nanobdellota archaeon. GTDB lineage: Archaea > Nanobdellota > Nanobdellia > Woesearchaeales > DATGWN01 > JBNJGI01. Next base: position 17,864 of record JBNJGI010000008.1, read on the forward strand.
CATAAAAATAATAATAAAAGAAGTTATGTTTTTAAATAAAGTGAAACCTCCTGAAAATAGGATACTAAAAGCCAAAGATATCATGAACCAGGCATATATCAGATCTTTTATCTCTTTTTTTGAAAATCTCATTTTAAGCTACAGGGAATCTTAACATAGCAGCTATTTTACCCATTCTGAATAATTGTTCCCCCTCTCTTGTTTCTGTACTTATCAACTGAACATCTGTTCCAAATTCTTCAGATTTATTCTCTAATTCCTCTATAAGATTTTCATCCAGTTGCTCAGATATTAACATTCTGTCGACAGCACCCATTTCTAATGCTCTTTTTACATCATCAATTCCATAAGCAACCTTTAAAGAATCTGTAGCTAGTGTCTCAAAAAATTCTGACATTGCTTTTTTCTCTTTAGCGACATCTTCTTCTGCAAGAATATCTTCTGATTTTTCAAGTAGTTCTTGCAATCCGAATTCACCAGTGTAACTTAAGTCTTTTGTTCCTATTATTTTCTTTTTTAGTTCTCCTGTTACATGATCCTTCATCATGAAACTTTTGACTGTAGTTCCAGGTCCTCCTATTATAATTCCTTTAAGATCTTTCATGTGAAGAAATTCGTCTTTCATGTATTCAGCTATTTTTTTATAATGAGAATTTATAGCATCTGCTCTTAATCTTTGAAAACGAGGAGCACTTTGTCCTCCAGCACGCATTTTCCCAGGTACTTCAGAATGTGTTGTCTTGATAGGAGTTATTGTTTTGCCTTTCAATAAAGCTAATGTGGCATCTCTTTGGTCTAATACCACCAGACCATAAGCTTCTTTATCCTGTATCATTTCTTCTAAAGGTTCTGTTACGAAAGTTTTATCACATCTGTATAATTTCTGTTTCATTGGAACAGGAGGTTCGATGTGAAATACTTGGAAATCTTCTTGACCTTCTCTTTCAGCCACATTTCCACTGAATACAGCAAGACCGTTTTCAGGGGTCTTATCAAGTCCTTTAAGAAATTGAATCATTTTTTCTAATGCTGTTATGACATTATTTCTTGTCTGTGCTGATTTTATATTATTGGCAGTTCCTGCTTCTTGCTGTAGCTGGTTTATCGTGTTATTTATATCATATCCCGCAGATACATAAACAGATATTAATTCTGTATGCCTGCCTTTATGTTGCTTCAGGTTTTTGACAAATTTTTTCAAATTAAATTTTGTTTTTGTATCTACTGCCATTTAATTACTGGAAAAATCCTATGTTATAAATTTATTGGATAATTAGAACATGAAATAAAATAAGTGATGATGTTGTCACGGATTTGTTTTTGAATTTGCAGTAAGGAGTGGAAAAACTTACAACATCCAAATTTAATCAATTTTATTTAGGGGACTGAATTTTTGTTTGCTATATCACTTATTTATACGGTGTGCCGGATAATTTAAGAGATAAGTTTTACAGTTTTTCAGGTTATTATTGAAAGATTTTCCAGATATATATTAATTTTGAGTATTTTTTATAAAATAATTATTCACTCCATGAAAAATTTAAAAAGAAGCAAAAATATCTTTGGTATTATGAAAGATGAAGATATAGATTTTGAAGAAAAAGAAGATGAATATAAGTTCACTATTAAAGTACCTAAAGATAGAATTGCAGTTTTTATAGGTAAGGAAGGTGAGACTAAAGAAACCCTTACATCTGAACTTGATTGTGAACTTGAAGTAGATTCAGAAGATGGAGAGATTACTGCTAAAGCAGATGACTCTTTAAAACTCCTTGTAGCGAAAGATGTGCTTAAAGCTATTGCAAGAGGATTTAATCCTAAAATCGCTCTTAAACTTATAAAAAATGACTTTTTTTTTGAAATGATTAACTTGAATGATTATGAAGTGCATAAGAAGCATCAGCATAGACTTAAAGGAAGAGTTATAGGAAGAAATGGTAAAGCAAGAAGCCTTATTGAAGAATATACTGGGTGTTATGTTTCAGTTTATGGTAAAACTGTATGCATAATTGGTAAAGGGAGTCATATTATGAGTGCAAAGAAAGCAATTGATTCTATTCTTGGAGGCAGCCCTCATGCTTATGTTTATAAATGGCTTGAAAAAGAGAAGACTAATTTATCTAAAGATGATATTTAAATTCCTGTCAATACTTCAATAATAGCTGCTAAGAATAAAAGTATAAAAGCAAATATAGCTGTTATTGTCGCATCTTTAATAATATTCCTGAAATGTTTTGATGAGTAGTCATGTCTTGCTATAGCTGTAGCAATCATTCCACCTGCTAAACCTCCAATTATATAAGCTATAATTTCAGGTATACCATGAAGCATGAACTTATAGAAAAATCCAGCTACTCCGAATGCCAATACATTTATACCTAAACTTTTCTTTATGAATTCACTTATTGCTATTGCTATAAAAGAAGCGTTCCAAAGGAATATCAACATCGCACCTGTTCCAAATATTAAAGATAGTAATATACAAGCGAACAATACTTTTGAATTATTAAGAAATATAGAAGCTGTTTCAGTTAAAAAAGGGAGCTGTTTTCCTGCTGGAGATAAAGTGCTTATCTGAAGCCTGAAAAGATCAGATGTTAATGATTCAGGCAACCAGAAGTTAAGTATTATAAAACCTAAGATGAAGCCTGAAAAAAGGTTCATGTAAAGTCTTATTGTTCCAGCATGATGTTTAATCATTGTTTTTTCTTTTTTTGCAGATAAATCATATTTTTCTTCTATCTGAAGAGTTTTATACACGAAAGGTGATACACTTAATGTTGCTAGAAATAAAGTGAATAATGATGCTTCTCTCCTGAAGAGAATCAATGATATAAACGAAGATACTATAACTGAAATCATTCCCAAGCCGAATATTTTAAATGAATTTTCTTTTATATGTTTCTTCATATCATTTAATTTGATTTTTCATTTATAAAATTTAGTTTTTTAGACAGTATCTCACAGCATATCCAAAATATATTTCAAGATAATACTATCACTCATTTTATTTTATGTGTCAAATTCCCGATATATTTTTAAATTTTAGAAAAAATAAAATAATATGTACAGAAAAAGAGGACAGATTTCAGTATTTATTATATTAGCTATAATCTTGTTAGTTTTCTTCTTTTTTATTATGCATATAAGAAATACTATTGAAATGCTAGAAAGTGAAGAGAATGTAAAAAAAGAAGTAGATAAGTTTTCTGATAATAAACTACCTTTAAAGAAATTTTTTGATCAATGTATAATATCAAAAAGCAGAAAAACAATAGATGATATTATGATTAAGGGTGGAGCTATTGACGAAAATGAAGTTTTAAAAAAAGGATATTATTTTACAACAGGAATTAATTCAACACCTTACACTTATGCAAAAATACCTTTAAACATTGATTCAAGATATGGATTTAACACAACAAGTTCTTTTGGTGTAAAAAACGGGTTTTTTAATTCAGGTGAAAAATATCCTTTTTTCGGCAAAATTGTTTTGCCAAAGCTTTGCAATAAAGATGGAATAAATAGTGTCAAAAGTGATTCTATTAATTATTCATGCATTCCGAGATCATATAATATAGGAGATGAAGATATAAATCTTACAATACAATCAAGATTGCAGGATAATATTAAAAATAATATATCTGGATGTATTGCTAAGGCAAGTGATATAGAACTTTATGATTTTAAGATAGAAGGAAATGGTAATGTGAGCTCACTATTTTCAGATAATGGAGTTATTATTTTTATAAATTATAGTATATATGATAATGAGGATAAATCTTACTTGGCTAAAGGATTGAGGTATGAATTCCCATTAAGGGTTAAAAAATTATATAATACTGCTTACAAAGTGATGCAAAAAGAGATAAAAGATTTTTCTTATGAAATAAAAGAAGGTCAAGTAAAAGAAGATAATTATATATCAATTAATAAGACAACAGTAGATAGTGGCATTTTAGTAAGCATGATTGATTATAAATCAAAGAGCTTATATAATAAAAATATAAAGAATGAACTTGATATAAATGAAGAATTTCTTTCATTCAATTTTTTTATTGAGAACAGAAGGCCTTTTATAGAGCCCGTTGATGATATTAATATTAATTCAGATGAAGCAAGGTATACTTTACCAGAAAGGAAAGAAAGAGTTAGTTTGAAATTTTACGATCCTGATGATGAGTATGAAGATTATAGTTTTAGCAATATTAGCATTTCAGCAGAAAATATTTATTATCTTGATGGAAATGATTATAAAAAGTTAGATAATACAAAAAGGAATAAATTATTAGATAAAGGTTTTATTGATGATGTAAATAAATTTAAAGTTTCAAATAATAAATATAATTTTACTTTCACAGGTAATGGAAGTGATTATTGTTATGATGATGATAATACAATTTATGAAGTAAATATTTCTGTTGAAAATGAAAACAAATATGATTATCAGGTTTTCAATATAACATTATTGGCATAAATTTTACTTATATCTTACCTTTATTCACTTTTTCTTCGAATTTTGTCTCCTGACTAAGTCTTCCTAATTCATCATCTTCAAGTCCTTCAAGATGACATACAAAGTATTTGCTTAATAAAGGATATTTTTTAATTACAGAATCATACATGTTCTTCGCAATTTTTCTGTAGGAAATATGACCTTGTGGTGTTGATCTTAGTCTTATGAAATAGAATGCTTCTCTTAAGTTCATAGTAATCAGAACTTTTTTCCTGTAAGCTAAAGGTACTATGTATTGCGCAGCATTTATATCTTCTGAAGATATTTTATCATAAAGATTTTTTGCCTTATTCATAACATTTTCATATTTTTCTCTGACTTCTTTACCTGAATTTAGTATATCATCAGGAGTTTCATATCCTAGATTTGTTCCAAGTAAAGGGTTTGTCTGAGTACACATTCTATGCCTTTGAATATCACGAAAAGCACCATAGTCCATAGTTATATCAAATGTTAATTTTGAATGTTCAAATTCCCTCATTAAAGGGTCATGTGAAGATATTTTTGACAAGCATTCATCGAAAATAGCTTTTTTATCTTCATCGGACATTTTTTCAACTTTTTCTTTGTTTTGTATGTAACTTCCTCCTTCTGTCTTATAAAGAATGGATGTAATAATCTTATTTTCTGCATTTTCATCATAATCCACTAACTCTGCCTTATTTTCTTCAAATTTAATTTCTTTAGGTTTTTCAGGATTTTTATTTTCAATTTGGCAAAGATATTCATTTTTTCTTGCGTATTTTAATAAGGAAGGAAGTACTTTTACTGCTTCTTCTCTTATAGAATTTCCAATGTCATTAATCTCTTTTAAAGGATGTGAAAGCATTTTAGAGATACCATATGCAAGCTCTCTTGCATTGACAGTCCAACCCATGTATGTCTTTGTGCATGCTGGAAGAAGATATCTGATAGCGTCAAATCTTCTTGCTTTACAACTTCTTTCCCACGCTTTCTCATTTTTATTTTCTAAAGGGCAAACACTTTTTACATATTCAAGAACAGGTTCATGCAATTCTTTATAGGTATCAAAACTTAATCTTATTAAATCTTCAACTTCTTCTTTATATTTTTCAAGCTCTTCAGGTATATAAAAAGAATCCTTATCAAAGCTTACATATCTTGTAGATTTTTCAAGATATGATGCTAGCCTGCAATCTTCCACTACTTTTGTTGCGACTATACTTATTCCTTCAAGACATACACCTATCACCGCTCCTTCTGCGACCGAAGAATGACCATAACCCAAAACCCATTTGTCCATGAATTTAATAGCTTTATCAACTGCGTGATCCATCCCTTTTTCCACTTCTGTATTTTTTATTATGTCAAGCAGACCTTCAAAATTTCCGGCATCTTCTTTTAATAATTTGAGAAAACTTTCTCTCATCCCTTCTGTACTTCTTGAATAACGAGCTTGCATAAGAGCCCAGACTTCAGGATGGAAATTTTTCGCTACAAATATAGGTTTGTCTAAGTTCGTAAAAAAGTGGTTAAGAACTATTTTTTCATCTTCTGTATATTTTGATTCCATTTTATTGTCCTGTTTTTATCTATTTATTTTTTCTTGCTTTTTGAAGTTGATTTTTTATTTTTAGCAGAAGTACTCGAAGTTTTTTTACTGCTTTTACTCTTTGATGTTTTTTTGCCTGAAGTTTTACTGTTCTTCCTTCTGCTGAGTTTTGTCTTGTAGATTTCGTAATTTAACTTATCTATTATAGGGAACAATGTTTTACGGAAATCATCAGCTTTTTTCATAAAACCTTCAGCTTCACTTCCTGTCATTTCTGTTATTTCATTGTATTCCCATTTTTTGAAAAGTTTCACGAATTCTTCTAAAATATCTGCATACTTTTTATTGACTAAATTTTCTTCTTGCACGATTATTTCTTTGAAAAGCGTTACTGTTTCTTTGTGGGTAGGAGGAGCAATCCCTTTAAGCATCAATAATGACTGAGCAGGATTCAATACTGAATAATAAAGGTCTTCTACAACTACTGATAGAAGTTTTTTCTTAGCTCTTTGATAGAATATATCTCCGCTATCTGTATGTTTCGCGACTGCTTCCCTTGACGGTCTTATCCTTCCCATGTCAAGAAGAAGTTTCCAAGGTCTATAAATCCCTCTGTCAAAGAAAGGTAATCCATCTCTTAAAAAAGTATATATTACTGGTGATGAGCTTTCTTTAAGCATATCCCAGAAGTCTGTAAGAAGGTATGTCTGTATGTGCAGAGGTATCTTTATTTTTGTCATTTCCTGCGCTTGAAGAGACATGCTGTATACAATATTCCTTATTTTGTCCTGAAGTTCCATCCTTGACATCTGTTTTACATCAGTATCGTCTATTATTATGAATACATCCACATCTGATTTCGTATTTCCTTCACCTCTTAATATAGATCCAACTCCTACATATGATACTACATATTTCTCGAATTTTTCTAATACCATATTTTTGTGAACTTCAGGCAGAACAAATGCATTCATTATGTTATTTTTCTGGTAAATCGGTAAGGAACGGGTTATTTTTGAAATCACTTCTTTATTATCATCAAACATAGCTTGTTTTATTTCTGAATATAGATAAACATCGATAACATATCCGGAACCTTCTGAAAGAGTTTTAGCTTCCTGCTGTTTTTTTTTAAGGAATGGCTCTTTATCTTTAGGAAGTATGTTTTTATCATTCAACAAAGTGAAAAGCATAATTTCTTTCTGATCTTTCTTAGTAGGTGGTACAACAGAAATTCCAAGAAGATCTTTTTTGAACTTAGTAACAATTTTTTTGCTGAATTCTTCAGCTTTTTTCTGGACTTCTTTAGCTTTTTCCATCATTTCTTTCATTGTTTTTTCATCTATTTTATTTTTGACTGGTTCTTTTTGAGCAGGTTTTTGATTATTTTCTTGTTGTACCATTTTTCACCTTGTAAAATTTAATTTTATTAAGAATTTTATTCTTTTTATAATTAACTGATTAATTTCCGGAAATTTTACATGTATATTTTATCTTTTCCTTCTATTACTAAATTCAATCCTAATTCTTTTATTAGCAAATTATTTATTTTTTTTTCACTACTACATCCAGAAAGATAAGTTATTATAAAATCTCCTTTACATACTCGTTTCATTTCTTTAACAGCTTTTTCAAGATTGTAAAAGTTCTGTATTGCAGTTATACTTATCAATAGATCGAATTCATTATCATCGAAGGGAAGATTTTCAGCCTCTCCTATAATATAACTTTCTTTTTGGGATTTTTTTCTTTCTGCTATTCTTATTAGACAATCTGAAGGATCGATTCCTATTATTTTTTTTGTTTTATTAGTGAAATGTCTTGAACTTATGCCTGATCCACAACCAATATCAAGGATTTTTTTGTATTTTTTATCTTTAAGATTATCAGTTATTTGCCTGAGTTTATTTAATTGCTCTATTTCATGTAATTCATCATATCCTTGACTGATAGAATTGTAATAATCTTTCATATTTTTTGAAGAATAATTTATTTTATCTCGCATTTGTATTATTTTTCCACTTCTTGGGACCACATTATTCCTATTTCCATCATGGATTTTTTGAATTTTGTAGAAAGACTGTATGTTTTTTTATAAAGATCATATGTTATCATACCCATGCTTTTCATAGGAGTAAGGATTCTATCGTAGAATTGTCTTTTATTATATGACAGCTTTACTGTTTTTCCCTTATAAGGAGGTTTATCTATAACTGTTTCAAATTCACCATCATGTAATTTCGTAGCGAAATGAGACATCTGTGACTTTGTTATATTTCCCCCATTATCTTTTATGAATTTTACTAATTCCTTACCAACAATTACCTGCTGAGGTGTAGCGAATATGACTTCGTATACATTATCAGGTAGGTTAAACTGGTCAAACAACATTACCATATGCTTTTATAAAGTGTTAACATATTTAAATGTTACCTTTTTTGTATATTAGTCATGTTTTTAGTAAACTTTTTTTAATTTTGCTATTATTTGAGACACTAATATAAGTGTGCCTATTATTTAAGTTGTTTTATACAATAAAAGTCTACTAATTGTTCATCAAAACTTATTTTTATTTTAAATTCTACTGTATAATAGTCAATAAACTTAATAAATAGTTATTACAGTATTTAATAAAACTTAAATTAATATGTTTATAATTTTCATTTGATATGAATATTTATAAATTCATATTTTGATGAAAAGTAATTGATAAAAAGGGGTGCTTGATGGATTTTAAAGTAGACAAGAAAAAAAGTCCTAATTTAAATAAATATAAGAAAGATGAACTTGATTACGCTCTTTCTTTCTCAAAAGAAGCTCATAAAGAATTCGGACAACTTATTAAAGGTATTGTACTTTTCGGAAGTGCAGCGAAAAAACTTAATAAAGAAAATACTTCAAATTCTGATGATATAGATATACTTATGATTCTTAATGATGTCAATATAAACATTAATAAAGAGATGATGGAAGCTTATAAGATAATCTGTGAAAAAATAATAGCCAAAACTTCTAAAAAGATACATATAACTACTTTAAAATTTAGTAGTTTCTGGGATTATGTAAGGAAAGTTGATCCTGTAGCTATTAATATTTTGAGAGATGGAGTAGCTCTTATAGATACCGGTTTTTTCGATCCTTTACAAGGATTGCTTATGCAAGGTAAAATCAGACCTACATTTGAAAGTATATGGTCATACTTCAACAGAGCACCTGCTTCTATAAATAAAAGCAGACAACATCTTATCAATGCTACTACTGATCTTTATTGGGGTGTATGTGATTCTGCTCACGCTGTACTTATGAAATTCGGATGTGTGCCTTCTTCGCCTGATAAACTTGCAGATCTTATGGAAAGCAAACTTGTTAAGAAAGGTTATTGTAGTAAAAGATATCCTGAAATGATCAGGTTTTTCTATAAACTTCAAAAAGAAATTGAACACAGAGTTATTTCGGACATTTCAGGAGCAGATTATGAAAAATATTATTCTAAAGCTCAAAGTTTCGTGAAGAAAATGAGGACTATTATCAATTCTTAAAAAAGTATAGCTGAGAACATACTTAAAAACATCATTATTATAAATTCAAGCACTATCTGCAAGGATGCTAATATAATTGAAGCTATGACAAACCCTCTGCCTTTATATTGTTCTGGACTTTCCTTTAATTTCCCTAAACTTATAAAGCTAAGAATTAAAGATATATATGGGAAAAAAATGAATATAGGTATGAGGAACCAGAAACCTATTATTATGCTTAAAGGAGCTAAAGATATACAGAATGCCCACATACCATATGGTTCAATATCTTTACCAAGATCATATTTTTTATTTTTTTCTTTATATAAAGATTGAGCTTTATCTTCCATTTTTCTTAATTTTTACAGCTGTACCATAGACCAATATTTCAGCAGCTCCTTGAGCTATTTGTGATGTCATAAATCTAGTGTTGATGATTGCATCAGCTCCTAGTTTTTCTGCATCTTTTTTCATCCTCTCTATAGCATTTTCCCTAGCTTCTGAAATTAGATTCATGTACTGGTCAAGCTCCCCTCCGACTATATTCTTCAATCCGGAAAGGAAATCTGCTCCGAACCATTTCGCTCTTACTGAATTACCTCTTATAACTCCAAGACTTTCTACAATCTTGTATCCTGCTATATTATCTGTTGAAACGATTATCATTTTATCTTATCTTATTGATTTGTATTTTATAAAGTTTTTTTATTTATAGTCAACGACATAAAATTGTCATATTTTTATATTGCCTTGCAGAAAACTCAGAAATTTGGCTAGACTAATTCTGTTAAATATTAACAATTATAATAAAATGAGTGATGATATTGCCTTGAAGTAGTTTTTGAATTTTGGGTAAGAAGTGAAAAAACTTATAGAAGCGGAAATTTAATCAAGTTCGCCCGGAGGAACGAACATTTGTTCGCAACATCACTCATTTTTATAGATGTGCTTAAATTTCGCAATAGTTAAACCATTAGCGTTTAATTATTATGCGCAATATAAAATACTTTTTATTTATATGAGCGACTATTAGTGCATTCTAAAAATCTATGTTTTCTTCATAACTGCTATAAAAAAACCTGGCTGTTTATTCTGTGTCGGCCAGAATCTAATACTACCTTTTGTTTCCTCTGTTAATCCTTTAGAGAAATACTTTTTTTGATCTTCCGGAAATAATTCATGTAAATTTATAATTTCAAGATTGTTTTCAATAGCATGTTCAATTATTTCTTCATTTTCTTCTTTTTCAAGACTACAAGTGCTATATATAAGAAATCCTTCTTTTTTTAATGATCTAATGGCATTATCCATCAAATTCTTCTGGAGTTCTTGACGATTTTTTATATCCTCTATATTTCTTTTTTCAAGCCATTCTTTTTCTTGAGTGAAATTCCCTGAACAAGGAGCATCCAATAAAACAAAATCATATTTTTCTTTAAAAATATCCTTTGAATCTTTTTGATAAACATAACAATTATTTACACGCATCCTTTCAAGATTATATCTTAATTTTTTTGATCTTTCTTTATCTATATCAATAGCATCTATCCTACCTTTATTTCTCATAATTTCAGATATATGTGATGTTTTCCCACCAGGTGAAGCTGCCATGTCAAGTACTTTTATTCCCTCATAATTTTTGTTTTTGACTAGCTTACGAAATATGTTACCAATTAGCTGTGCAGGAGCTTCCTGTATATAGAAATGTCCCAAAAGATATTCTTGAGTAGAAACTATCGGGAATTCTGAATCGTAATAATATCCTTCTTCAAGAAAAGGTACTTTTTCAAGATTTATAGATAATTCATTCATTCTTATCCGAAACTTTTTAGGAGAAAGATGATTTAGATTAAGTCTAAGTATATTTTTTATATCATGTTTTATTTTTTGAGGATAACCCCATTTTTCATATCTTTCAAGAAAAAAATTATTTTTCATTTTACCTCTATTTCCAAGTTGGGTTTCTTATAACTGATATCCAGTTCTTTTTCTTTTAAATCTATAAATTCCTGACTTAGTTTACCTTCATCGTATTTTTGTTTAAGTTCATTTAATAAATTATAATTTTCATAAATTATTTCCCCTATTCGGGAATATTTATCAGCTTTTTTCCTGTTTTCTTCAAGACTTTTCCTTTGTATTTCTATTATTTTTTGGTATTTTTTCATAGCTTTGTCAAATTTTTTATCGGCTTCACTTTTTTGAGAGAATATATCATCAGGAATTTGTTTGTCGAATGATTTTTCAAGGATTTTTTTCAATGATTCTTTTATCTTTGCTGCATCTTCGGGATCAGTATTCTTTTCATGACTTATTCCTGCTTCATCACATATTTCTTTGGCTATTTTTCCACCCAGATGAAGTTCTGTAGCAATGAATTTCGATAAGGTTTTCTGGCTTTCAATCAACATTTGTTTAAGTTCTTTTTCTTGTATATTAAAATAATCTTTTTCACTAACTTCATACATTCTTTCTTTTTCAATATCCCTGTCTTCCATCTTTTTAAGAGAAATCTGTATCTTTCCATCTTCATCTGTTATAATGATATTTCCAATCCCGAAAAGCTCGAAATATATTTTATGTTTACCTAAATCAAGGATAAGTATTCTTTCTGAACCTGGTTGTCTTATATCTTTTATTCTTAAAGATTTTATATTATTTCTTGTCCAGCTTCCAAAAACTGTTTCTTTATGACTTTCAGGTTTGTTTTCTGACAAATGAATAAATTCAGGTACTCTTGCTATAAGAAATTGTTTTTTGTCTTTATTTCTTATTCCAAAACTTATTAAAGAAGGACTGTGTCTATATATCTGAGTGATTCTTGAATTTACTAATTTATCTTTATTATCCCTTATCCATTTATAAATGTCTACGCATGAAAATTGTGTCATAAGGTCTTGTAATTTCCTCGTGTTATAAATTTTTTCTCCTGAACTGATAAAAACGATATTGCGAACAATCATTTAATTCTTTCAGTTGAATAAGATTGGATTTGAGCTTATGTGAGTCGTTTTACTCCTTACTCCGAATTCAAAAACTAATTCAAGGCACTATAATCACTCATTTTAGTGTATATTCCATATAACCCAAACATTAAAAAAGGAGTTGTTCATAATAGATATTTATGCCCAAAAAAACATCTTCGAAAAAAGAAAAGACAAGAAAAGATGAAAAGAAAAATAAACTTGTGCTAAAGAAAGCAAATTTATTGAAAAGACTCGGAGCTTTTGCTCTTGATATATTCATCGCTAAGCTGACAGTTCTTATATTTTTTGACCTTTGGGCTAATAGATTGCTTTCAGGTTTACAGAGTTATGAAGAAAAACAAGTGTATATTTCACAAAATATAGAATTTTTCACAATCTTTTTCACTTTCTATTTTCTTATACTTATACTTTATTTTTCTGCTTTTGAATATATTTTGGGAAAGACACCAGGGAAAGCTTTTTTCAAGATTTCAGTTATAAGTATCGACGGTACCCATCAATATTGGAAATATTTAGTAAGATCTTTAGAGTTGTTTGTAATAGCACCTATATGGGTTATTGATATTCTTCCTTTAATTTTTAGGAAAGAAAGGTTACTTGAGATGATTACAAAAACTACTGTCATCAATAGTAGGATTCAAAGTGTTAAGAAAAAATGATTGTTTATAATGATTGAAAGAAATTATTTCTTAGCTTCCTTCCAAAATTTTTAAATTGATTACAAACTAACCAAATCAGAAATTTAATTATATTATAACCTAATTAGATTTTTCATTTATTTTTACTTTTCAGCTTTCTTCCAAAGCCTGTCAAATAAATCACTTTGAAGTTTGTTTATCTCCTTGTTTTGTATTATTGTTCCTTTAAGATTTTTTTCATCAAAAGAAATAAAAGCTACTTTGTCAGAATAAATAAATATTTCTGAATTTGTATCAAGATTTTCCAGATATCTATATTCGCTATTGACTATTTTTTTATTTTTTGTGTTTTCTTTTTCTTTTTCATTTATTAGAACTTTTGCCTTAACATTTCTTTCTTTCTTTTTTCTAAAATAAATATCTGTAAATGTATCAGAAAACTCCAACCATTTTTTTACAGAACCAATTATTTTAATTTCTTTGTTAGATTCTGAAATTAAATCATTAAATACTGATTTTAAACCTTTCTTTCCTTCAAAAGATTCTGTGCTTTGTCTTACCGGCACTGATTTTTTTATTTTTTCTAATTCAGGTATTATTGAATTTATTCTATTTTTCTTTTCATCTAACATTTCTGTGATTTTTTTCGGCTCTACTGCTTGGAAATGAGTTACATTGTCTTTAGTAATTGTAGAAACAAAGCCTTTTTCAATTAATGACTTTAAAACCCCGTAAGTAGTTGTTCTTATTAGTTCTGACTTTTTTGCAATATCATGCACTTTAGAACTGCCCAGTTCCAAACATGCAAGATAAACTTTTATTTCATTATCATCAAGGTTTAGTTCTCTAAGTTCTTTTTTGAATTTCATATTTTGATAATTAAACTGATATTTATAAATTTTATTTTTGTTGTCTAAAAAAGACAACAAAGGTTTATATATTTTTATATTATACATCACTATTAACAAGTAGGAACTTTTAAATAAATGAATCACAAAAATTAAGGAGATAAAAAAATGGTAAAAAATTTAGATATATTAGTGGTAGAAGACAAACCAAAACATCAGGAATCAGCAGAAGTTTTGATAGGAAAAGATAATAATGTCAGAATAACAGGCACTTATTCTGAAGCAATAAGAGCGCTTGATGACCAGAATTATGATATGGTTTTAAGTGATATGAAATTCCCTTTAGGTGAAGGTCCTGTTGGAGATATTGAAGAAAAAGTTGAGCCAAGAGATTTGGGGTACGCAGTTGGCTTATATGCAGCAAGACCACATATAGCTGTTCCAAAAATAGGAATTTTAACAGATACAAATCATCATTCGGATGCTATATCAGCTACTTTTGATCAATTTGTTATGTTACCATGGAAATCAAATGATTCTAATGAAGCAGGGTATAAAGCAAGAACATCAGGAATGCGGCCTGCTTTCAGAATAAATGAATCCTATTTTGTAATGTTTGATGAAAGGGATCTTCCAGAAGCAGTAAAAACAGAAAAAAAAGGCATAGTTTCTACTGAGGATCTTTCACGTGAAGAAATAAATGAAATAATAGAAGAAGAACAAGAAAACCCTGCAGGATACTCAGATGTTAAAAACTGGAAAGAACTTTTGAATACTGTATATCAATCCCCTTCAACAACATATAAGTAATGAGGAAGTAAAAAATTTTTTACTTTTTTTAATTTTAAATATACTTAAATGAATTAAAAAAAAAAAACAAGAAAATGGTAAGAAATATAAGAAAACTAGCAGAAAACCCAGGAGAAAGAGCTTCAGAAAGTCAAAAAGTACGAAATAGAATATTCCAGGTTAGATTTCCAGCTAATAGAAGAGGAAAACAAGATACTTTTTCTTCTAGGGACAACAGAAATTTAAGCAAGATAAATTCTGTCTTAAATCTGTGTGAAAGTAATGAGGAATTTTCAAAGGAAGTAGCAGATTTAGTTGAAGCATATCAGAAAGGAACAAATGATTTATTCCCCGATCATTCATCTTATCTTCCAATTATTCTAGCTACTAGGACTCATCCGGAATCTCTAAAACCTTATTGGAATAATCAAAAACAACAATTCAGACTCTGGTTTGATTTTCCTAGTGTAGCTGCATATGATGCTGTAGATTCGATGGGAAGTGGTATGTTTTTTAGCATTCAGGATAAAAACTCAGAGGCAATTGATCAACTGATAGAGAAAATAGATTTGCCTTTTTTAGAAGAGCCTAAATACACTCTTCCAAGTAATGGAACAGAAATTTACTCAAGCAGACCTATTGCAATTTGTAGACTTACTCCAAGACCTACTACAATAGGAGCTCAAAGATATTTAATTAATGATGTTCAAACTGATTTTGAGTCAAGAATTCAGGACGAAAACAATATTTGTGAGGAATTGGTCTATAGAGATAAAATAGTTTCTGAAACAAAATATGCAAACTAAACTAAATGAATAAAAAAAATAAAGAAAATGGCATACCAAAGAGCAGTAATTAACTGCGAAATATGTTATGAAGAATGTAAAGAAGGTCAGGAAAACACAAGAATAGATGAAAAGCCTGAGGCACATCAAGCTAGAAACGAAGCTTTAAAAGCTTTAGAACATCAAATAGAGATAACACACAGAGAAATTATAGTTTCTGGAAGTGATGAGCATACAAAAGATGTTATATCATCAGTAAGATCTAGAGCTTATCAAGCAATGGACAATTGTATGAATTGTGATTATAAAGAACCTTATATTGCTAACCATTACAGAGAACAAGATGATGAAGCTGTATAACAATTGAAAATGACTTAAAAAACTGGTTGTTTAAAATGAAATTTAACATAGCATATTTTCCTTAAGCACATGCAACAAAATAAGTGATGATATTGCCTTGAATTAGTTTTTGAATTCGGAGTAAGGAGTGAAACAAGATAAAGGAGCGTAAATCCAATATTATTTACCCAGAAAACTGAATTTTTGTTTGTAATATCCCGCGGTTTCTAGTATATGTAAAAATTGAAAAAATATAAAGGCATGAGAAAATTTTAGACATTATGGATGAGAATATAGATTCAAAAAAAGACTTTATCAAATTCAGGCATAAGATAATACCGAAAATCAAGAAGAAAAAACTGAAAAAAGATTATTCAGGAGATTCTAATTCTATATTTATCGGAGAATATGGTTATCCTGATGTCAATGTAGGTGTTCTTTCTGCTGAATATTATAATCATAATGATGATGTGAATTACTGGATAAAAAATAAACTAAAGATATCTGATATTGCTTCTGCAAGGATGGATCTTATAAATTCACGGAAAAAGAGGAAAGTAAAAGCAAAGGATATCGGTTCTGAACAAGAGATTGCTTTAGCTAAAAAACCTGCTAATATTGAAGTCAACCTTAAAGATGTACCTAAAAATAACATGAATTTCAGCAAACATCACCTTCCTTCAGGGCCCTCAGGTGAGATGGAAAAATTCAGATTGACAAGTAATCCTAAAATACCTTTGAAAGTTGAAAAGATAATTTCTGATACTGATCTGAATTCAACAAAGGGACTTAATATACTTTACGATAAAGGTTTTAGAGAAGATTATCTTACACAAGCTCTTTCTTCAGGTTCTTTAGGATTAAAGGATAATAGGAAAATGGTTCCTACAAAATGGAGCATAACAGCTGTTGATGATAATGTTAGTAAGAATATTATCAAAAAGATAAAAGACTATAAAACTACAGGAAATATAGCTTTCAAAGGTAGTTATTTAGGAAATTATTTTTTAATACTTGTTTTCGATGGTATTTTTAGTTATGAACTTTTTGAGTTTTTTAGGAATAAGGATAGTTATACTACTGATTATGAAAGTCATAATGGGAGGAAAAAATATGCTTTTGAGACAGAAGGAGGTTATTATGCATCAAGGATTTCTATAGCTAAAAAATTTGAAGATATGAAAAAACAAGGACAATGTCTTGTGTTAAGATATATTACTGATGAATATTATATACCTTTGGGAGTGTGGGTTGTTCGTGAGGCTGTAAAAAAAACTATGGAAAATCATCCTATTGAATTTGGATCTGAAGATTTGATGATTAATTTTGCAAAGGTTTTTTCAAAAAAGAAGTTTAATAGAGATATTTCAAAAGTTCTTGAAAGGAGTTTATTATTAAAGAGCAAAAAACAGAAAAAAGTTGAAGATTATTTTTGAGTTTATTAAAAGTAATATTTATTTTATCCCGAGTTCTTTATCTTCAAAAATAAAAATGTTTTCCACATTGGTTTTCAATACTTTTGCAACCTGAAAAGCGAGTCTCAATGAAGGATTGTATTTTCCTGCTTCGATAAATAAGATTGTTTCCCTTCTCACACCAATCTTATCAGCAAGCTGCTCTTGAGTAAGATTATACTTTGCTCTTAACTCCTTAATTCTTGTTTTCATACTTTAAGACCTTTTTTCTCATATAATATTAAAGATATCACGAAAATAAGTATCATAATTATAAATATGACTGCAGTTATAATTGCTATAAAAACTAAACCTGTTTCCATTGAATGTGCAGTTACTAGTAGACTTATTCCTATGAGAGATGCAACAAAACCATTAAATCCTGCTTTATAGACATTAATGTTTAATCGTTCATCTTGTTTTGATGTAGCGGCAAAAAAAGAGAAAAAGCCAAAGAATCCAAAAAACCCATAATTTTTTGTCCAGATTCCTAGCAAACCCAGAAATCCTAAAAATCCCAGTAATTTTATTTTGTTCATTTTTTAGTTATTAAGAACTAATTTTTTTATTAGTTTTATTTAATTTTATGTTAGGTATATATAACACTAGTATTTAAAATTTTCGTTTGTATAGTCAGCGACATAAGATTGTTATATTTTTATATTGCCTTGCAGAAAACCCAGAAATTTGGCTAGACTAATTCTGTCAAATATTGAAACTTAAAATAAAATGAGTGATGATATTGCCTTAAAGTAGTTTTGGAATTTGCGGTAAGGAGTGAAACGACTTACAGGAGCGCAAATTCAATCAAGTTCGCCCGGAGGAACGAACATTCGTTCGCAATATCACTCATTTTTATAGATGTGCTCAAATTTCGTAATAGTTAAACCATTAGTGTTTAATTATCCTGCGCCATATAAAATATACTTTATTTATGTCGTCTACTAATATCAAGTTGTAATAAAAATTATTATCTAAGGTATATGAAGTAGGCATGCTCCGAAAAAAGAGTTATATTGCGAACTGCAGTTCATGTTTTTAAAGGAATGTTTGTTGAATTTAATAAATAATGAACTTTATCGTGTTCTTTCATGCTAAATTCGATTTTTTTAGGTTTCCAGATAAATTTTCAAATAAAAAAGAATTTAAATCGGAGATCATGAATTTCTAGTTCATCCCTAAAAACTTGATTTTATAGTAAATTAAATTTCTTAAGTAAATAACCTTTAATATCAATCTAAAAGCGAAACATTTA
>JBNJGI010000009.1:0-33704 GCA_051819685.1 Nanobdellota archaeon
AACGCTCGGATTCATCTGCGGAATTATAAATTCCTTGAGTTCAAACAAGTTTGAACAACTTCGTTCGAATCCTATAAAAAAACGCCAACGCTCGGATTCATCTGCGGAATTATAAATTCCTTGAGTTCAAACAAGTTTGAACAACTTCGTTCGAATCCTATAAAAAAACGCCAACGCTCGGATTCGAACCGAGAATGGGAAACCCACTGGTTTTCGAGACCAGCGCAATACCAGGTTATGCGACGTTGGCATAAATATAATTTACTTTTGGGAATCGAATACCTTTTCTAAAGGGATTCGGCGTCGATACAGTTATGCGACGTTGGCATAAATATAATTTACTTTTGTATTTTTATGAGTAAATCCCTAACAAATACAATATAGAAAAAATTTAATTTAAAAAATAATCGGATTATTTATTAAGAATATCAAAAATCTGCTTGATATATTCATCCTTAATAGCGACATTAAAAGTATTAATCAATTGCTTAAGATCTTGTACTGAAACAGGATTAATATCAATAATTTTCGAGATAGCTTCTTCCTTCATTCTTGGAATATTTAAAGCCACAATACTATCTCTTATCTCTTTAGCTTTTTTTTCAGAAAGTTGTTTAGTTTCCTCGATGTATTCTTTAGTCCTCATCGATCTGAAGCCAAGTTCTTCATCTTTTTTTTCTATTTTTTTTAATTCAGACAAAACCTGATAAATATCAACAGGCTTTTCTTCAATTACTTTTGGTTGAGCCATTTTTATCAATCTTTTTCAAATGCACAGGATGTGTTATAACTTTTTTCATTTTACTCCCATCATTAACAGAAACTATATAACAAAAACCTTGTTTAGCTTCAATGATACCGACCTTTGAATGAAATTTCTTAGCATACATTCCATCACTTACAGCACTCTCAGCTGAAAAAACAACTTTTTCACCTTTTTCGAATGTCTGTAGATAATTCTTATGACTAATCTTTCCATGAGTGCCTTGTTTTTTCCTTAAAATTTGTCTTGTCCCTCTACGGCTTCCGCCTTTTCTTTGAACCATATTTATTTGGATAAATAACCTTTTTAAAAAGGTTTCGAAAATCATTTTTTTTTGTTATTCTATAATTAATGTTTTTTTATTGATAATTCAATTATTAATTGCTACAAAAAGCCTTGTTCTGGATTTTAAATTCTCAGCTCTGCACCCATTAAATTCCCCAACTTCGTATATAAAAGATTATATTCGACGGGATAGAAATCTTTATAATGCTCTTATTACTATCTTAAATATTATGGATGAATTAGAAAAAACTTACTTAGCAAAAAAACTTCCTGAAAATTTGAAAAGTTGCAATTTCAAAGAGATTATAGATGTATATATTCCAAAATCTAGTGATCATCCAAAATTAAGACTTAGAAAAAATGGTAATAAGTTCGAATTAACAAAAAAAAAGCCTGTTAATGATGTAGATGCTTCACATCAAGAAGAACAAACAATAATTCTTACTGAAACTGAATTCAATGTTTTAAATAAACAACTTGAAGGAAAGAGAGTTAGAAAAATAAGATATTTTTATGATTATAAAGACAGAATTGCAGAATTTGATGTTTTTCAAGATGATTTAGCAGGTCTCGTGGTTGTTGATTTTGAATTTACAACTTTAGAAGAAAAAGATAATTTTCAAATGCCTGATTTTTGTCTTGTGGATATAACTCAGGAAGTTTTTATAGCAGGTGGAATGATTTGTGGTAAGTCTTATGAAGATATTGCAGATAAATTAGAGAAATTTGAATATAGTAAACTATTTCTTGAATAAATTTTTTATTTGAATTGATAAGGACGTCAGAAGGGGATGCTGCTCATATCTCTTCGCTTACCCCCTCGCTTAACAAGAGTATACATAATTCAAAAACCCGTCTAGATGATATTTTCGCAATACTATTAAATGTTTTATATTAATTATTCTGCAGATGAAATTCAATCCATATTTAGAAGTTATTTTAGTAGCCATCATTTTGGGATCAACAGGTGATGTCTAATCATTTAAAGTCACTAAACTTTGAGAATTAAAAATAGTAAAAATACCTCTTAGAACCCTTTTTCTATAAAAAACCTTAATTAACCACTTATCAATATCTAATAACATTTAAAAAGAGAAATCAAAAATAATAATTCATGATATGGATAATATATGCATTACTTTCAGCTTTATTTTTCTCAATGAAAGATATTTTTTCAAAAAACATCATGAACCAGGAAATAAAACCTTTACAACTTCTTTTAGTAGAATCATTTACTGCATTTACAATCGTATTTATAATATTCAATAAAAACATAATCTTTTCAATAAGTGATATATGGGATCTTTATCTTATAAAAGCTATATTATTACTTATATCAGCATCTATTTTCTTATCATTATTAAAAAAATACGAAGTTTCTCTAATAACTCCTATAGCAAATATAACACCTGCATTTCTTATTATATTATCTTATTTTATATTATCTGAAAAACTTTCAATAACTAATTTCATTGGAATATTTATAATTGTAATCTCAACAATATTTTTAGAAATACTCCTAAATCATCATCATGTGAAAGCCCCTAAGACAACTTTTATAAAAAAAATATCTAAAAAAGGAGTCTCTTTAATTTTCGAAGTATTCATATTTTGCTTTTTTATATCAATTGTAGCTATAATAGATAAAATAATATTCATAAAAAGTACAAATGTCTTCAGTAATATGTTTTTTACATATTTATTTATATTTATGATACTCACATTATTCCTTACATTCAACAAAGAATTACCTTTAACAATAAAAAAGATTTACTCAAATCCAAAAATATTTATAAACGGTATATTGACAAATATATCTACTTTTTTCATACTTGCAGCAATTGCTATTCCAACGGCCCAAGTAAGTCTTATAATACCTTTAAAAAGGACATCGACATTAATGAGTGCATTCATGGGAGGTATAATTTTCCATGAGAAACATATCAAGAAAAAAATATTAACAATAACTGCGATGCTTATCGGTATTGTTTTAATAGTGATATAAAATGAAAGAACTAAAAGTAAAAAACCTTAATATTTCAACAGGAGGACCTGTAATAATATTATTATGTCAAGAAGATGCATATGAACATGGATTCAATC
Source organism: Nanobdellota archaeon (assembly GCA_051819685.1). Taxonomy (GTDB): domain Archaea; phylum Nanobdellota; class Nanobdellia; order Woesearchaeales; family DATGWN01; genus JBNJGI01. The sequence continues at coordinate 3,152 of JBNJGI010000009.1, forward strand.
CAGGTGACAGAGTCCAGATTAAAAGCAAAAAAGGTATATTTACTGCTATTGTGGATATACAGACAAGACTTAATTCATCCAATAATATTATTGAAAAAGGAGAAGCAGGTATATTTACAGAACTTAAAAATAAATTATCATTAAAAGAAAAATCAAAAATAAAAGTAAATATATCTACAAAACCTCATTCTGTATATTATATTAATGAAAAATTACATGGAAAAAGACTTTCTTTTGAAAAGATAAATACTATTATAAAAGATGTTGTAGAAAAAAGACTCACTGATGTTGAAATAACTTATTTCGTATCATCATGCTTCATACATGAATTAAATGTAGATGAAACTGTAAATTTCATAAAGGCAATGGTGAAAAACGGAAAAACTATGAAATTTAATTCCGAAATTATAGCAGACAAACATTGTATAGGAGGAGTTGCAGGCAATAGGACAACAAATTTAGTAGTACCAATAATTGCAGCAGCTGGTATAAAAATACCAAAAACCAGTTCGAGATCAATTACAAGCCCTGCTGGCACTGCAGATACCATGGAAGTTCTGTCTAAAGTTGATTTATCTATAGAAAAAATAAAAGAAGTTGTTGATAAAACTAACGGATGTATATGTTGGGGTGGATCAATGGATGTAGCGCCATCTGACGATTTACTAATAAAAATAGAACATCCTATGAGCCTTGATCCCGTAGGACAGATGTTGGCTTCAGTACTGGCTAAGAAAAAAGCTTCAGGTTCTACACATTGTTTGATAGATATACCATATGGGAAAGGAGCTAAAATAAAAAACAAACAAAAAGCAAAGATGTTAAAACATAGATTTGAAGTCGTAGGTAAAAGAATTGACATGAATGTGAAAGCAGTTATAACTGATGGAAGCAACCCAGTTGGTAAAGGAATAGGACCTGCATTAGAAGCGAGAGATATCTTATATACGCTAATGAATTCACGCGAAGGTTCAGAAGACTTGAAAGAAAAATCAATTATATTATCTGGAGAGCTACTTGAATTATGCGGTATCAAAGAAGGAGAAAAAAAAGCCCGTGAAATTTTTGAAAACGGAGAAGCATATAAGAAAATGAAGGAAATAATAAAAGTTCAAGGAAAAAAAATAATTGATCCTGAAAAAATTAATATAGGTCCGCTTAAAAAAAGTATAAAATCGAATAAAAAAGGTATAGTAAGACATATAGATAATAAAACAATGTCTAAAATTGCCAGAATGTCAGGTTGTCCATCAATAAAAAGTGCAGGTATATTTTTGCATAAGAAAAAATCAGACAAAGTTGCTGAAGGGGATGTGCTTTATACTATATATTCTAAAAATAAAGAAAAACTAAATGATGCATATAAAGAAGCAAGAGAAAATTCCGGATTTGAGATAATATAATTATAATAAATCATTGTATTTTTTTACAAGATTCTGAACTTTTTTTGAGTTATTTATCATTTCCTTAAGCTTAGCATCTTTTTTAGGTTTATTCTTATTACATACTTTGCCAGTTTTAATCTTAATGCTATTGTCATCAATACCCCATTTCCATCCTTTTTGATGCATATTATATTTATCAGTACCGCTCTTCTTATTTGAACCTATAAAATAAAAAAGTTTTTTACTAATTTTAACAGGATATTTTATAAAGTCATCATAACTGATAAAAAGAGCTTCTTCATCTTTTTTATATTTTTTATAAAGATTATCATAAACACTATACCAATATATATAAACTAAAAACCAATTAAAAAAACCATTTATTAAAGGAATTTTATTCACATGCATCATCTTTTTTAAAGAATAAATACAATCAAAAGGGTTTCTGTAAAGAATTATCTTTTTGAAACGCCTTTTCCTTACAAGTTTCGGATAATCAAATATTTCATTAAACCAAGCCGGTTTTTTAAAAACTATTATACTTTCTTCGCATAATTTATTATATTTTTTTACATTCTTTTCTTTTTGAAAATCAACTTCAGGTAAATGAGAGACATCTCTAGCAGAACCTAGAATAGCTTTCAACAAAGTGGAACCTGATCTCATAGCCGAAAGAATCACTATTTTATTTTTTTGTTTTTTTTGTGAGCTTTTCATAAGTTTTTTCCCATTCTGAAACAATATTTTCAACAGTATGTTTTTTAATTTCTTGATTAGTATTTATTTTGAACAAATCCAATTTATCCTTATCATTCAAAAGATTTTTGATTTTCTTACTAAGATCATTAAAATCATTAGGTTTACATAAATAACCTGTCTTATTGTTTTCTATAAGATCTGGTATTCCTTTAGCATCCGGTCCAATACATGGAAGATTATTTGCCATAGCTTCAAGAATTGTCATAGGCTGATTTTCAGTTACAGAAGCAGTAACAAAAATATCAGAAGCCCAAAAAATCCCTGATTTAATTAATTCATTATATGGTATTGGACCAGTTCGGACTACATTTTTATCAAGACCCATCTTATCAATAATATTATCGATTATAGCTTCTTGAGGCCCTCCACCCACTAAAATTAATTTAGTATGTGGTTCTTCCTTCACTATTTTAGAAAAAGCTTTAAGTAATATCTCAATATTTTTCTCGTAAGCAATTCTTCCTATATAAAGAAGAGTTTTACCCTTGAGATCATATTTCTTCTTAATCAAATCTTTTCTGCTATTATCGAACTTAGAAAGGTCTATACCATTTGAAATAACTTTTATATCTTTTTTACACCCTTTATCTTGCAGCTCTTTCGCAGTAAAATTAGAAGGGGAAGTAACAAGATCACAACTATTATTGAAAAAATTAATATATTTCCAGGTTACTAACTCAAAAAACCTATTATCCATACCTATATGCTTCAAATAATCTTTATCAGCTATAAAAGTATGAAAGGTCCCGACAATAGGAATTTTGCTTAATTTAGCATTTATGATAGCTTCTACACCTAAAGTAACTGGAGTCTCAAAATGTATAACTTCTATATCATTTTTCTTAATATAGTTAAAAATAAAAGGATTAAAAAAAAGAGAAAACCGGAAACCTTCATAAAAATAAGCTTTCATTGAAGGAACTCTTACTACATTCACATTTTTATACTTAAATTCTTCTCCTGTTTTAAACTTAGGGACAATAAGGTGTACAGTATGTCCTCTATCAGCCATACCTTTAGCAAGATTCAAAGTAGCTGTTACAATGCCATTAATTTGAGGTAAAAAAGTGTCACTGAAAATAGCTACATTCATTTTCTATAAAAATATTTAACTGGTTTTATAAAATTTTCTTTAATATAGTAGACGACATAAGATTGTTATATTTTGATATTGCCTTGCAGAAAACCCAGAAATATTGGCTAGACTAATTCTGTCAAATTTCGTAATAGTTAAACTATTAGTGTTTAATTATCCTGCGCCATATAAAATATACTTTATTTATTTCGTCTGCTAATATATATGCTTTTAATTACATATAAAATATTATTGTTTTATAACATTAAAAGCATCTAAATTAGGAGAGTAAAATATATATTGGCTAATTTCCTCGAATGTAATTATATATAAGAATTGTTTTAATGTATATTCAAATGAATCTAAAATTTTATAAATAGGATATGTAATTCAAATAACGGGGGTGTTTAGTTTGCAATTAAACTTAAACAATTTTAACGAAGTAGAAAGAATAAAAGAAGAAATGAAATGTAACTTTGATAATGTAAAGAATGAACTCGATGAACATCTTGAAAGTATAAATCAAAATTCCATCGAAGTACAATCAAACTACGATTATCTTGAAGAATTGAATAAAAAAATAGATAAACTTGAAGAGAAAATGGATAATGTGTGTTATATGATGAAAAATTTCATGCACAATAAAACTGAAGTTAATTCTGAAGAAATATCTGAAAGTGAGAAAGAAATATTTTTAGTTTTATACACAAGTAACCAACCTTTAAGTATAGAAGAAATATCATTAAGATCTTCATTACCAGTTCATGTTGTTGAAGATACAATCGAAAGTTTAATGATAAAAAAATACCCTATAAACAAAAAAAATTTTGCAGATAAGAATTTTTTATATCTAGCAAAAAATTATAAAGATAACATGAATGGAATATCTAAAAAAATATTAAATTAATTTTTTGTAGTAAAATGTTACACTATTTATCATAGTGAAACGAAAACTATTTTTGTTTCTAATTATGTTGTAAAATAGTTACATTTGTAGTTAAACATTTTACTACAACTTATAATATTACTTTGTAGCAAAACATTATACTACAAAATTTAAAATTCTATACTACTGTTGTAGCGCAACATAACACTACGCTTTTTATACAAGTTTACTGTCACAAAACAATGTTTTGATTATATATAGCAATCAAAAATTAATAAATGCTAATTTTAACTAAAATATTGAGAATTAGATATTTAATATTGCTAATAATAGCAAAATTACCATTATTTTGCCTTTAATTTAAAGTTATATTAATCTTTCGAAATTATCCCGAATAAGTGTTTTCAAGAGATAAGATAAAATTATGGGATTATCTCCTAATCTAAGATCTCATTATATAATCTTCATATAAATTAAGAAATAATTCCGAATCAATACAAAAAACTAGTTTTTGATACTCTGAATGATGAGGGGGGGTTAATCATATAGAAAGTTTACTTTTGTGTAAAAAGTGGTATGTTGAGGATAGTATTAAGGTATTTTTCCGACTAAATATTTTAGTATAGATTTTTGTATATTTAAGTGATTGTGTTATTTGGGATTAAATTATATTTTTTTACATTATAATATATGTTCATAGTTCAACTAAATAGATTGTTGTATTTTTATATTGACTTACAAAAAATTCAAAAATTTGGCTAGATTACTTATGTCAAATATCGCAGTTAAATCATAAATGTTCTGCCATAGTATAAAATACATTTTATTTATGTCGCCACCCATTATTAAGTTACTCTTAAAATCACCTAAATACATGTAGTGTAGCGTTTTCCTACAAATTAAAAATATTATATCTTAATATTATAATAAAAACAAAGATTATCAATTTAATCTTTAAACTTATTAATATTTTATATAAAATAACTTTATACCACAGTAGTGAAATGTTATACTACATTATTTGCTTGTAGTTAAATGTTATACTACACTAAAACATAAATTTACTAAATAAGTTAAATTTTTTTAAGCTTAAATAATATTACTATTAAAATTAAATTATAGATTAATAATTTTTTACACACTCATAAAAAATCTTCTATTTCACATGTATCCAATAACTTTTCAAATTCATTATTATTATTTTATGTGCAGAAATTTATTTTTTTATATATTAAAATGACAAATTTCTAAAAATGATATAAAATATTATATATCTAAAAACTTTAAATGACTCGATCAGCAGCTTTTTTTAATCTGTTAATAACACCAAGACCTAATCCTGTTTCTAGAGGAGATTCTACAATGACTGTCCTAATTTTAAGCCTGTCACATTCTCTTAATACACTATAAAGAGATTTAGATAACTCTTTTATATTTTTTACATAAACTGTTTTTTTATCTCCTTTGATATTCTTCTGAAAAGTAACTAAACAAAAGTTTTTATATCTTTTTATCAAATATGGTAGTTTATCCTTTGATTCCACTAAAATCACTCTTGCTTTAGGAGAATAATGCTTATATTTCATACCAGGTGATTCAGGTGAATCGATTGCTTTTTTTTCTAATAAAAAAGGATGTTTATCAACTTTTCCTATCACATTTTCAATTTTTTCTTTAGTAGTTCCTCCAGGTCTTAGTATCACAGGTTTTTTTTTAGTCATATCTATCACAGTAGATTCTATACCTATTCTTGATTCACCGCCATCAATTATAGCATCTACTTTTCCATTCATATCCTCATATACTGCTTTAAAGTTTGTAGGGCTTGGTTTTCCTGATATATTAGCTGATGGTGCAGCTATTGGAACACCTGATTTTTTAATAAGATTTGTTGTGAGTTTATGTTTTGGCATTCTGACAGCTACAGTTTTAAGACCAGCACTTACTTCCTTAGGAACAATCTTTTTTTTCTTAAGAACAATTGTAAGAGGTCCTGGCCAGAATGAATCTATTAATTTTTTAGCTTTTTTATTAATAAAAGCTAATCTATATAAGTCATCTTTTGAAGAAATATGAAGAATAAGAGGGTTATCTATAGGTCTTCCTTTGGCTGAAAAGATTTTCTTAATAGCCCGAGGTTCAAGACCATTAGCACCTAATCCATATATAGTTTCGGTAGGAAAGGCCACAATCCCATTATTTTTTATTATTTCAGAAGATATTTGAACTCCTTTTTTGTTGTTTGATTTGAAAATTTCTGTCATATTATTATTTTATCATTAGCATTTTTAAATATATGGATTTGTACTAAGATTAATTAAATTTATATAAACATTTAATGTTCTGATAATATGGATCATATTAAAGATTTTAAAAAATTAAAAAATAATTATTTTTTTATGCGTCATGGAGAAAGTAAAGCAAATATTGAGAATATAATTATAAGCGAACCGACAGCAGGAAAGATTGGATATGGTTTGACATTTAAGGGAAAGAATCAAGTGATAAATTCTATAGAAAGCGAAAATTCATTGGACAAGAACACTATCATATTTTCTTCAGATTTTTTAAGAGCAAAAGAAACTGCAATGTTAGTTGCTAATATATTAAAAACTTCACCAGTCATATTTTCTTCTTTGCTCAGAGAACGATATTTTGGTGATTTTGAAAAAACGTCTGATGAAAATTATAAAAAAGTCTGGGATTATGATGTAATTGATTATAGACATAAAAATAATAATGTTGAATCTGTAGAAAATATAATTAACAGAACAACTAAATTAGTCCAAGAAATGGAAAATAAGTATTTTAATAGAAATATCCTTCTTGTTTCCCATGGTGATGTTTTACAAATTCTTCAGACAGCTTTCTTTAAAATACATCCTTCAAAACATAGGAATCTTGAACATATTCATACTGCACAGATAAAGAAAATTAATTGAGTTTGATTTTTTAATAAATATTTTTTCAGATATTTAATTAAGTTTGAATCTTAGTTTTTAATATTAAAGCAAATCACTTTCTATTTCCTTAGATATCTCTTTGGCCAGATATTTCTGTATCTTCATTTCTTTTTCAGCAATGATTTTAGCTTCATTTAAATTAATTTCACTGCAACCTTTAGTTCGATCATAATTTTGGATTTTTTTTATAGAATTTATAATAGATTGTTTATTGAATTTTCCGCTAAAAAGGAAAGGTCTTATAAATCCTGCAAAACCAATATCTGCTATTAAATCTGCATCCTGTAAGATTTTTAATTCAATTGATTTATTTTTAGTTTTAGAACCTCTTAAATCATGATTTTCTATTAAATAGCTTACATTTTTAATAAAGTTTTCAGAATGTCCTAATTTCCGCAGATATTTTTCAGCAATAGGAATACTTAATCTTGAATGTTTATGCCATTCTTCTGAAGCATTTTTTATAATATTATTTTTTTTGAAAATTTTAGAAGGTTTTAATTTTATTTTTCCTATATCATGTAAAATAGAAGCAACCAGAACTTGCTCTTTCATCACTTTTTTATTTAATTTATTAATTATATCTTTTGCTGATTCATAAACTCTTAATGTAAAAAAAGTTTCATCAAAAGGACCATGTTTAAAATGATTTGTTTTATCAAATTTGTTTTTTACAAAATTATATATTTTTTTATATTCCGGATTTTTATCAATTTGGTTCATGGAAAAAATATTAAATTTTTCTTTTATAAATATATTGTTGATTTAAACACCTATTTATTTTATGTAATAATTAACCGGCACAATCACAAAAATGAGTGATATTGCGAACAAATGCTCAGTAAACTGTTCCGGCACGCTGTCAAGGAAAACCTTTCGGCGGTTTCAACAAGTAGAAACTTTTAGTGCGGTATAGTCACTTTGTTCCTATCCTTAAACAAGTTTAAGGAAAGTAAAAGAGTATAAAAACCCCCGAACAAGTCAATTTATAAGGGCAAATTATTTTGTCCGGGCGAACTTGATTGAATTTGCGCTCCTGTAAGTCGTTTCACTCCTTACCGCAAATTCAAAATTACTTCAAGGTAATATTATTACTCATTTTGTTGCATGTAATAATTAACCACCAAATTTAAATACTAGACAGGTTTGTCAATGATTTATGTTAGACATAAAATTCATCAGGGAAAATCCTCAAGCTGTAAAGGATAATATGGAAAAGAAATATCAACAGGATAAGTTAGATATTGTTGATAATCTTCTGGAAAAAGATAAAAAATATAGAGAACTTTTATCTGAATCACAAAACTTAAGGGCTAAAAGGAATAATTTATCTGAAAATATAAATAAAGCTAAAAAAGAGGGGAAGGATGCTTCGGATATTATTAAAGAAGCTAAAGAGATTCCTGATAAAATTAAAAATATCGAAAAAGATAGTGAAAATCTTAAAGAAGAAATTAATAGTTTATTAATGAAAATACCTAATATTTTGCATGACAGTGTTCCTGTAGGGAAAGATGATTCAGAAAATGTCGAGATACAAAGGTTCGGGGAACCTGTCAAGAAAAAAGAAGATGTAAAAAATCATGCAGAATTTGCTGAGGAGTGCGGATTAGCTGATTTTAATTCTGCGAGAGAGACTTCAGGTAATGGTTTTTATTTTCTTAAAGGTGAGCTTGCAGAGCTGGAAGAAGCTTTGAGACAATATGCTATGGATTATCTGAAGAAAAATGAATATACTTATGTGATACCTCCAAATCTTATTAAAGAAGAAGTAGTTAATGGTGTGATGAGCTTTGCAGAAATGGAAAATATGATGTATAAGATTGAAGGTGAAAATCTTTATACAATAGGTACTTCAGAACATAGTCTTATCGGTATGTTTAAAGGAAAATCTATAATAGAAAAACAATTACCTATCAAAATTTTTGCTAATACAACTTGTTATAGGAAAGAAATCGGCAGTCATGGTATTGATGAAAAAGGTGTTTTCAGAGTACATCAATTCAATAAAGTAGAACAGATTATTATATGCAAACCTGAAGATTCTTATAAGTATTATGAAGAATTGCTCAATAATACTGTGGATATTTTCAAAGGACTAGAAATCCCTATAAGAACTTTAGAGATTTGTAGCGGTGATATGGCTGATCTCAAATCGAAATCAGCTGATGTAGAAGCATGGTCTCCTCGAAGAGAAAAATACATAGAAGTTGGTAGTTGTTCAAATCTCACAGATGCTCAAGCAAGACGGTTGAACATCAAGGTGGATGGCGGACCAGGGAATAAATATTTCGCTCACACATTAAATGATACAGCTATCGCTACTTCAAGGGCTCTTGTAGCTATAATAGAAAATTTTCAGAATAAAGATGGAACTATAACAATTCCTAAAAAATTAAGACCTTATATTTCAGGCAAAGAAAAAATTAAAGGTCTTGATAACTGGTTCTGGTAAATGAAGTTAAATCAAGAAAGATATATATTAAAATAAAATTTTAAATTTAATTTTTTCTTAAATCTAGACCTGTTATAACATTATGATTGATTATATATGAAACTGTTTCCATTAAACAATCATTATGAGGTTTGTGCGACCATTCTTGTCTATAACAGCCATTCTTTTTATTATTAATTACAACTGCGTCATTATTTATTTCTATCCTTTTCCCTTCTTCAAATGATTTTTTAATAGTATTAGGACTTAAATAAAAATCATATTTTCTACAAGCGTTTTCATCTTCAAAATCACTTTTTATATCATTAATTAAATGACTTGGTAAAAAAATAGGATTTCCTTTATTAGATAAAACTCTGGTTTCTATTGAAATATTTTTAGTTCTTTTACTATTTATATCTCTGATGAAATCATCTGCAACATCATTATTAGCACTTTTAGAATTATTTTCATATAAAATATAGACTTCATTTTGATTTTCTTCTATATATAGTTCTCCGTTATTATATTGACAATTTTTAAGAGCATTCAGGATTTTTGTTCTTGAATCTTCACTGAATTTCAAAGCTATATTTCCAGATTTTGCAGAAAGATAAAGTGTTATATCTTTACTACCTCTCATCGGATGAAGTAGCTTATCTGCTATATCAACAATTTTCGCACCTATAGGCTCACTAGGTATATCGAATGTTTTATATACATTTGTTGCTTTTACCTTTTCCATAAAAAGAAGAGATTAATATCTAATTTATAAAATAATTGCGTCTTTAATGTATATTTCTTATCATATAATAGTAACATTTAAAACAAAAAGATTTTTAAACTTTTTACTTAACTACATAATTGGTTTTTATGAATACAGAAGAAAAATTATCTTTGATAAAGGAAGTCGGTGAAGAAATAATCGGTGAAGAGGATTTAAAGGAAAAAATAAATTCTGGTAAACAAATCATTGCCTATGATGGTTTTGAACCAAGCGGTAAAATACATATTGCTCAAGGTTTATTGAGAGCAATTAATGTCAATAAACTTACTAAAGCAGGTATATATTTCAAGTTCTGGGTTGCTGACTGGTTTGCTCTGATGAACAACAAAATGGGTGGAGATTTAGAAAAAATAAGAAATGTAGGTAAATATTTCATAGAAGTATGGAAAGCATGCGGCATGGATATGGAAAATGTCGAATTTTTATGGGCTTCTGAAAATATGGACCAGGATTATTGGTTGCGAGTCATCCAAATCGGGAAGATAAATTCTGTCTCACGTATAACAAGATGTGCTCAGATAATGGGCAGAAGTGAAAAATCTTCTTTAAGCGCTGCACAAATTTTTTATCCATGTATGCAGGCTTCAGATATATTTGAACTTAATGTAGATATTGCTCAATTAGGTCTTGATCAAAGAAAAGTTAATGTTCTTGCAAGAGAGATAGCTCCAAAATTAGGATATAAAAAACCAATTGCTGTTCATCATCATATGTTGATGGGGCTTACAGAATCGAAAGATGAGGAACTTTCAGGAGCTGAAGCAGCTATAGCAAAAAAAATGTCGAAATCAAATCCTGATTCAGCGATCTTTATGACAGATTCAGAAGAGGATATAAAAAGAAAATTCAAAAAAGCTTATTGTCCTCAAGGTGAAGCAAAAGATAATCCTGTTTTAGAATATTGCAGATACATAATTTTTGAAAAGATTGAAGATTCTTTTGTAATTGAAAGACCTGAAAAATATGGTGGCAATTTGTCTTTTGATAATTATGGAAATCTTGAGGAAAGTTTTGTAAAAGGAGATTTACATCCCATGGATCTTAAAAACGCAGTTGCTAAATACATAAATTCTTTTTTAGAACCTGTTAGAAAACATTTCAAAGAAGATCCAAAAGCAAAAGAATTACTAGAAAAAATTAACGAATATTAGTTTTAGAGTATTTTTTATTATCAATATTAGTTTAAATATTTTTTATGACAAGGAATTTCATCTTGGCAATTTTCCAAATAATTAACTATTAAGGGTAACATCGAACCTAAATTTTTTTCTCTAAGTTTGGGTAATATAGGATCAACATCCATTAATAACCATTCTCTTTCTGATTGAAATACTTGTGGATGTAGATAAGGTGCTTTCACATATACTTCTAATCTGCCTTTATTTTGAATTCTTAAATCAACTTCAGGGAAATTAAAAATTCTTTTTCCTTCTCTATAATTGATCATTGGTAATTTTGTTTCCAATAACATAAAAATTTAAAAATCATATAATTTAAAAAAGATTATTCAAAATATTTCGGAAAATGATTGGAAATTTTGGAAAATTTAAAGAAGAAAAGAGAAAATATTTGGAATTAGGAGAACTTGAAAAAGAGATTAGTTCTATGGATACAACAATTATAGTAAAAGACTTAAACTCATCAATAGAAGCATCAGGATTATATTGCAAATAATCCTGATACAAATTTTTGCATATCAACTTTAACCCTTTTTTGTATTGTATCACTTATTTTAATTCAAATAATTTGTTATTAATAACTCATGAAACAATTAATATTTTATACTAAAGTTAATAAAAAGCCACAAATGTGACAAAAGAAACATTTAAATACATAAATAATATCTAAATATAAAATGAATAAAAAAACTTACAAAGACAAAAATGGATATTTAAGATTCAGTGACTCAAATATGTTAGTTCATAGATGGAAAGCAACTAAAAAATACGGAAAAGAAAAAATAAATGGAAAAGAAATTCATCATTTAGATGGTAATAAAGAAAACAACAATTTCGATAATTTAGTAATTGTAGAAAAACAAGACCATTATAATATTGGAACAAATACAATATACAACAATAAAAAAATAAAATTATGGGCTTATTATGGATTATGGGGAATCTTAATAAGTCAAATTTACAACATATTCGCATATAATAAATGGGGTATTGTAACACTACCATTAATCATTATAATATTAATAAGGGGAATTAAAAATGGGAAAACTAATAAGAATAAAAGACAAAACAGAAAAATTAATGAAACTAGATCCTGAATTAAAACACATGGATGCATCTACAGCTGCAAATTTTCTAATACAAAAAGCAATAATAGAAAATTTAAACAAAAGAAATATAAAAATTGATGAAAACGCCGCGGGTGGGATTTGAACCCACGATCCCGAAAGGGACAGGATGATTGCGGTATTGTAGGTCTCTAATGAACTTACAGCTCATAGCAATCCTGCGCAATACCAGACTATGCGACCGCGGCATAGAATAAGATATGAAATAAAAAACCCATTTAAAAATGTAACGAAAAACTGGCACATTAATAAAAAAGAGTGATGTTGCGAACAACCATTTAATTCTCAGAGTGAATAATATTGAATTTGCGCTCCTGTAAGTCGTTAACTCTTTACAGCAAATCAAAAACAACTTCAAATATTATCACTTATTTTATGTGCCGAAAAAATCAAGAAAATACATCTTTCCAATTTTTTTGCATGACTTCAAGCTTAATTTTCTGTAAAACAGTGATATGATATTGTTCCTGTTCTGAGATATTTTTAAGAGATTTCTTTATATCTTCATCTGGAATCCTATCCGCAAGAACATTATAAGAGTTTCTTGCTTCTTCCTCTGCTTTTATAGCTACATTGATTGTATTAATAACATCCTCTTTACATTCAACAGCAGGAAGCTTTTCAGATTTTTCTCCAAGTTTTTTCTTTATGTCTTCGCCTATATAATTTATATCCTCACTGGAAACACCTTTTATTTTAGAAACATCGAAATCCGAAAAAAATTTTTTATGCTGTAATTCATCATCAGCAACTTTTAGAAGCATTTTTTTAACATCTTTATCACAAACCTTTTTAGCCAATTCTCTATATTCTTCTAGAGCTTTCTTTTCTCTTTCTTCAATAGAATCAAAAATCGCTTTCAATAACATACTTAAGTTATTTTATAAAGTCTTTAAATATTTTTCGAAGTATTTTCAATTTTTAGGGAAATTTTTCTTATATCGATATATATTTTCTGAAACCCCTTAAAATGTCCGGAATTTCTTAGAAAAGGTATATTAAAAGAAAAAGTTTATACTTTTTTGATAAAAATGATGACAAAAATCGTTTCAATAACAAAACCCGGTGAATCGATGAATCTTTCAAAAGAAATCGATCAAAATAAAGAAGATGGATCCTTCAGGCAACTACTTGAATATATGCTTGATGCTGAAGGTGATGGTATGAATAAACCTTATGATGCAAATGAAAGAGAGCTTGTTGAAGCTATCAATTTCGATTATAATGAAGGAAATAATGAAAATTTCAATCTTTGTTATATTTCATCAGAAAATGAAAATCCTCTCGATGTTAATCTTGATGACATAGTAAAAGATCAAGATAACCTTTACCATCAAAGGAATACTCAAGTAGCAGATAAGGATGCAGAATATCAGGAGATGTTTCTGTTATGTTCTTCTAACATGGAGGGTGGTTATTGATATGTCTCTTGACAATCTGGTACAAAATTTGGGTGAAATAATGGTTTATAAGAATAATGTTTACAGACCTATGAATTTCAATACAGGTATTTACCTAAAAGATAAAGGGAAAAAAAAGAATTTCAGTCTTTTAGGAAATGCCACCCAGGTTGTCAGTGAAAATAATGGTAGTCTGAACAATTTTGATGTATTTGTAAAAAATTGTCTTATCCCTTTATTAAATTCTTCAGATAAAGAAGCAGAAAAATGGAAAAATTCATTCTTTGATTCTATAGCCCCAAAATTCAATCCAATATATCTAAATAAATCAGGTTGTTATATCTTTTCTGATAAGAAAAAATCAAATAAGTTATATACTAATATAAAAGGAGATAATTTCGGTATATCCCATAAGCTAAGTTCTTTAGATGCCAATATGAAATTTCTTTTAGAAGAAACTAGTTTTGGATTGACCAATTCAAATTTCAGAGCTAAAAAAATTGATAATGGTTATGCAATTAAAGCTGTTTATCCAGAAATAATTCTTCAATATAATGGAGAAAATTATTGTTTTGAAAATATAGGTTTAAGAGTTAATTTGTTTAAAAGATTATCTAATTATGTTTTTGAGAAACCGGTAGCTATTAATAACAAAAAACACCCATTCATTTTCGATTGTGGAAAAATTTGCTTTAATGGTGAAGATAGATGGATACAGAACAATATAGATTACAAATCTTCAGGATTATCGACAGATCTTGCTTTTGATATAAGAAAGGTTTTCCGTATAACTTATGATATGCTTACTAAAGGATATTCTAAAGGATGTAGACCTGTAAGATCAATTCACAGTTTTAATGAACAAAAAGTATAAAATGACAAATGAACAATTACAATCAAATCTTGAATTGATAACACAAGAACAACAAAATATTATTAATAATCTAGAAGTTGCAGTTATCGGAAACAATCCTTTAAGCGATATAGTTTTAGCTAACCTGGCAGGGTTGGGAGTAAAAGCAGCTTATGTTTTTGGTGAAGAAACTGGTGATAAGATTTTCGATGATAATCATTTCTTGAAATTTTCTTCAATTTGCGATATAACATATTTTGATAATAATTTCAAGAAAGCTAATCTTGAAGATTGGAGGCCATCTTTGATAATGGATATTTCTGAAATAGAAGAAGAAAAACAAGAAGCCTATAAAGCTTCACAATCACTATTTTGTGGTTTTATAAGTATGGACTTCAACGAAGAAGGTTCCGTTCTTTATCCTCTTAATTCAATGGGAAAATATTCAGATAATATATTACCCGTAGATACCAATAATGAATGTCTCCAATCAAGATCAATATTAGCGACTATAGGTGTTGATGAAATAAGAAAATCAGTTATGAAACTTAATGATAAGGATAAGACAATTAAAGAACCTTTATTTATGAATAATAATAAAAATAAATTTGAAGGAAGAGATATACTGGTTGTAGGAGCAGGCGGTATAGGTAATTATTTTGCTTTGGGTTCAAGATATATGAAAGATAATTTTCGTATTGTTGATTTTGATTCTTTTGAAACAAAAAATATGAATAGACAAGTCTTTTGTGATGTCGGAAAAAATAAAGGTAAAGTAATATCATCTTATTTCGATAATTTTTCAAATATAGATAAAAAAGTGGATAAAGAATTTTTAGATAATTTAGATAAACCAGATATGGTTATAGGATGTGTTGATAATAATTTTACAAGAAATATTCTAAGCGATTATTGTAAAGAAAAATTTATTCCTTATCTTGATGGCGGAGTTGGTATAACACAAGGTCAAATTTCATTTAATCCGGAAAAAAAACAAGTCAGAGATGTTTCTAAAGAAGATTCAAGTTGCCTTTATAAGCCTAATCCGAGTATTGTAATCCCGAATTGTATAATAGGACTTAAGCTTTCAGATATTATAAAGGATGATATTAAGGAAGGATATAGATTTTTTTTCAATAGCTTTTCAAAAAATAGATATGAGGAATATTAAAATGTTAGATAGTAAAACCCGAGAATTATTAAGAGCGATTAAAGAAAATGATTTTACTCATGAAGGTGCAAGGAAACATTATAATAAAACACAATCGATAGTTATAGATTCTTATAATCGGAAAATTGATGAAGTTAAGAAAGAACATTATCCAAATATTTTCTTAACACAAAAACTCATTGATCAGTTTTATTTTGCAGCGAATAAAGTGAGTTCAGATTTTAGGAATCCTACAGAATTAATAGGTACATGTTCTGGAATAAATAAAGATAATAAATTATTTTTAAAGGATTTTCATGTTTACCATAATCAAAGGTGTAATAGAGTAAAAACTGAAACTTCAGGAATTGGGAAGATTAAAACTTTTTCAGAGTTGAAAAGAAAAGGCCTTGAATCATTGTGTGTAGCACATAGCCATAATGTTTTCAAAGTATTTCATTCACCAACCGACGAAGAAATGATCATAAATAATACATTAGGATCCACTCCTAAACATAAATTTAGAGTGAGAGATATTGATGTTCCTATGAAGTACAGCATCGATCTTGTATTCAACCAAAGGACAGGAAAGGAAGAAAATAATCCTTTTATCAAATATGCTGTAAGTGTGCCTAAGGCAAGTAAAGATGAATGGATCTATGACAATGTTGAAACATTTGAACAGGATTTTAGGATTCTTCCCTATAAATTTATAACAGATATTGATAAGGAAAGATTAAGTGAAGAAATATCGGAAAGAGTTAAATTAATATATTAAAAATAAAAAAAATTAAAGATATTTTATTTTTTCTTTCTACCGAAAGCCATTGCAGCTGCTGCAACCGCTGCTGTAATTCCTGCCGCTATTGTAGCTGCTTTTCTAGGATGTTTCCTTACAGCAGTCATAGCTTTCTTAGAAGCATTTTCTACTTTCTTTTCAGCTTCCATTACAGTTTTTGGAACTTTTTGTTGGTTGGTTTTCTTAGGAGCTGCTTTCTTAGTTGTTGTTGCTTTTTTCTTAGAGCTTGAAGCTCCAGCCTTCTTTTTTGTCCTACTTGCAGCTGTTGCTGCTTTCTTCTTTGGTCTAGAAGCAGTAGAACTTGTTTTCTTTTTTGTTGTAGTTTTTTTTGCCATTTTAATTTCTCCAATCTTTATCCTTTTTTTTTGAAGATAAAAATATTGAATAAAGAAATCCGAAAAGAATCAATATAAATGCCCAGATAAGCAATGAAATACCTGTTGATACTTTTAAATATTCTTTTGTTAATAGAACAAATGAGAAAATCAGATATATAAAGCCTAAGAACATAATGATTCCTATAAATATGTATTGGATTGTAGTTTTTCCGAAGTCTATCAAAGTTTTCCTCAATTTGATGACAAAATCATCAGAAACTTCTTTAATTGAACTTTTAACAGAACCTAAAAGAAAATCAGAAACCATGTCCATAACTTTCTTCTTCATATCACTAAACTTATTCTGTTCTTGACCTTTATTATCGGCCTCTTTTTTTACCATACCTGCTTTTTGTCATTTTGATTTTTAAATTTTTTTCTTTTGAACACTTACATTTATAAAGGGTACTAATTTCACATACATATCAAGAGCTCAAGCCAAGAATTTTTTCTGGCTAAGAGTGTAAAAAATATAGAAATATAGCTTGATTAAAATGGATATAAAATCATATAACGGGATGCACTTGGTAAGTTCAATTAAAGAAGAACTGAAAAATTATGAAGAGTGCAAGATGCCTGACTGGGCAAATTTTGTCAAGACAGGTGTAGGTAAGCAGAGACCTCCAAGCCAAAATGATTGGTGGTATGGTCGATCAGCTTCAATTTTAAGAAAAATTGCTATTCTAGGACCTTTAGGAGTTAATAAATTAAAGAGAAAATATGGTTGTAATAAAAACAACGGATATGCTCCCACACATTTTCAAAAAGGTTCCGGAAAAATAATAAGGACAATTATACAACAGCTTGAAAAAGCAGGTCTTGTAAAACAAGTTGTGATCTCAGGGCATAAAGGAAGAGTTCTTGATACTAAAGGTACGCAACTTATCGCTAAGGCTGCTAAAAGTTTGAGAGAACAAGGAAAATCTTCTGAAGGAGGTGAAGAATAATGTCACGCTTCATCCATATTGCAAAAAAACTAAGAATAATTAAGAAAGGACGTCAGACTAGATGGGCTCCTTTTTGGACAGTACCTAAGAAGTATGGTAAAAATAAGAAAGTACATCCAGGAAGACATACTGATGTAAAAAGATCATGGAGGCGTAATAAAACGAAAGTTTAAAATGGCAGACGCTAAGATTTATACAATACCTTTGAGGAAGGATATACAAAAAGCTCCTTTCAAAAGAAAAGCCAAAAAGGCGGTCAAGTCTCTTAAAGAATTTGTTTTTAAACATTCAAAAGCTGATAAGATAATTGTCGGTGAAGAGTTAAATGAATACCTTTGGTCAAGAGGGATTACCAATCCACCTACTAAAATTAAAGTTGAGATTACTGCTGAAACGAAGACAGATGATAAAAGTAAGGAATCTTTTGTTGAAGCTTTTGTTAATTTAGTAGGAATAAAGAGAAAGACAGCTGAAAGTAAATCAAAAGGCATTCTTAATAAAGGCGAAGGAGGAATTAAAGATAAACTGCAAGGAGCAGTCAAAGATCTTAAAGGAGGGTCTAATGAAGAAGAGAATACTGAAGAAGAATCTTCGGATAAACAAACTGATGACAAACAGGATAAAAGTTCTGAAGAAAATAATAAGAAGCAAGAAATTGCTGAATCTACGGCTAAACAATCTAGCAAAGATAAAAAGAAATCATCTGTAGGAACCGCAAAAAAGAATGCTTCAAGTAAGAGTAAAACTTCTTCAAAATCTTCTTCCGCTAAAACTCAAAAAAAGACATCCGATAAAAAGGATTCTAAGAAGAAAGAATAATCATTCTTTTTTCATTTTTGCTTTTATCTTTTCATTTTTAATAATTTTCTGCAAATCCTGGATGTATTTTTCAGTGATATTAAGATTATTCAACACAATATTTTTTGTCTTATTAAAAGATTCTTCAAGGTTTGATCCGTTTAGTTTATAACCTATTATTGTTTTCCTATCTTTACCTACAAAACTTACTTTTGATATAAGTTCAATATCTAACCATCTTTCTAAATAGTCATACATTGTCTGTTTCGTAATCCCTGCAAATGCTGCCATATCTTCAACTGTCATCACTGCTTTTTCAGGATCCTTTTCTTTTGTAGATTCCTTAGACCTTTCATATAATTGTAAAAGAATGTTATGCATTCCGTCGTTAGATCCTTTTTTTCTTGGCAAAAGACCTAATCTTGAAGTTATCACTTTTGCAAGCCCTGAACTATCAGCATTGAATTCCGGTTCTGTGTTATCTAGAATAATTTTCTTCATATTTCAATATAATTGTTTTTCATTTTTAAATTTTTGTTAATTTGATAAAATAAATGATAATATAGCCTTAAAATAATTTTCGAAAATCTTATTGATTTGAGATAGAACATTTTTAAAAACATTATGGACTTTTTCAGATTATGTTTAATTTTTTTTTTATTCATAAAGCAATAATTTATCATCACTATTTAATAACTAATTTCAATAGATTTATAAATAATTAAAAACACCACATATATATGTATAACACAAATGAGGAAACAAAGAATTTGAATGACATAATTGGATTTTTCGGTATAAAAAATAATAAACTTGAATGTTCAAAATCTGTAAGAAAATTTGTCAAAGAAAAATTATCAAATAATGAAACATTCTCTTATGCTGAATATATTGAAACTCTTAAAGAAAGTGGTGCCGAAGAAATATCTATGAAACCTTTTCAATTCAACAGAATGTTACTTTTAATTCCTGAATCAGTTGAAAGTTTAGATTATCCTAGTTTTTTATCGCCTATCTATGAAAATAAAAGCATGATTAAAGAAAATGATATATTTCCAGTAAAAAACAATAGAGTTATGATTTTTCCTTTCCACAGTATAACTGATAAAATAAAATATAAATACAATTTTGGTGAAAATAACACGTGGAATGTAACTATAAACAAAAAAAATGATGGTATTAATGTTGGATTAAGACCTGACTTATCACAAGATGATCTTGTTTCAGTAACTATAAATGATGATAGAGTTCAAAAAATAAATTTCTATAATGAGTTTTCTCCTGATATATTACCTTCTATGAAGGATAACTATAAGTAGATTCCTTATATCTTTGGAAATTGAAATTTCTATAATATAATTTTTTTTAATAAAACCTGATTTGATTATAACTACTTTACAGTTAAATTTAAAAGTATTTTTTAATTCCACTATATATGCAAGGTAAATTAGAAAAAGTAGTTGATAGTAATATTAATTTAGGAAGGTTTTTTTTCTTTTCAGATATAGATCAAAACAAGACTATACAAGGGTTAAGAGTATTTTCAGATTCACCAAAGATTACTGGTATTAAATATAAATCATTAGCGAAAATATTGGCCGATCAACAAAAAAATTTTGTTCATAAGCACAAAAAAGAAGGAACTTTTTTTAAAAGGTCTGAATATAACGATTTCTTATTGGAAAATCCTGCTGTAGATGAGCTTGGTTATGTTCTATACCATTTCCAAAACCTTTTGGTACCAACTCATAATTATTCAAGAAAAAATCAATCTGGAAACAATCGTACTTTATTTCTTTCACCAAAGGATGGTATGAGAGATGAATCTGATATTTTAGGAAACTCTGATTTTCAAAGAAAAGATATATTAAAAAATTCAAAAGGTTTCCCATTCCACCATTGCAGTGATAATTTAGTTTATTCTTTTGATAGGGAAAATAAAACTTATACTGATGTCTGGGATGGCTGTATAAGTCAAAAAAATAATAGTACAATTATTAATTTTACACCCAGATTTGTTCCTGAAAGAAATATTAAACTAAAACTTGAAGGTATTACTAAAATCAACAAGATTGTTATAGAAGATAAGACAGAAGATAATCCTTATGATGATGTTATACCTATAAATTATGAGCTTAAAATTGATCCTGAAAGTGAGAATATTAAAGGTATCCTTAAAGTTGCAGGACTTATATATTCTGTTGAAGATAGTAAAATAAAAAATAAAGCTATTTTAAATGATGATATTAATGATTTTACTGTAAGAGCAGATATTAATAATTATTTAAATAAAAGAAAAATTGACCTTTCAAGTACAATAGATGCATTTACATATGATCCTGGAGATTTCCATTTACAAACAGTTGGAAAGAAGTTATTACATTTAGGACCATTATATATTTCTGATTAAATTTATTTAAATATACCTATCATTTGCAAGTATGAAGATTTTGATATATCAGCAGGAGTTACTTCTAAAGGATTTAATATAGGTGTAAGACTTATTCCTGCTTTCCTGAATGAAGCTTCTATTAAAGAGGTACATAGAAAAAGGTTTTCATTACTTTTAAAATCCTTAATTTTCATTTTTTCTTCATTTGAGTTATTGATATTATCGTTTATTAATTTAATAGCATTTTTTTTACTGTACAAAGGTCTTTTTTTAGCTACTTGAATTATATTTTTTATTATTTCACTTATTTTTCTTTCATTTAAAGGGGATCGTAAAACTTCATAATAACAACCATTTTCTAAATAAAAATCGTTCACTTTTATTTTGCCTTTGTGTGATTCTATAATTTTAGGTTTTTTTTTCCATCCATATACCCCAACATATAATGCTACATGGATTTTTTTGCTAGCCTTCAGCGCTTTCTTTCTAAAATTATTTTCTTCCTCTATACTTCCTTTATCGAATACTTTAACTAAGATATCACCTTTTTTTAATTCTTTTAAATTAATTTTGTATCTATGAGGATAATTTTTTTTTATCTCAAAAATATATTTATTCCATAAATTATGCGATAACTCATATTTTGAAAGATTAATCTGTGTACTTATAATATTTAAGATTTTTACAATTTTATTTTCCAGATAACTTTTTATTTTTTGAAAATTATTTTGCTGGTTATCTAAACTACTGATTTCTTTTATATTTCCAATCGCTTTGTTACAGATAACTGCATACCAATCATCAATTCTTTTAAGATAATTTAGACTTAAATCATTATATAATATTTTATTTAAATTTTCAAGATTATTTCTAAATAATTTTATTTTTTTTGAATTTTTTCGAAGTTCAGGTAATTCATCTGTAAAATTGAGTATTTTAGTATAATTAGCTTTGAAATCATCACTTATAAGATTATCAGCACTAAATTTTATATTCTTAAAATATTCATAAAGAAATGTTTTCCATTTTTTTTTTAATTCATGTTTATGTAAATTATTAAGATTGTGTCTGGTGACTATTGATTTAAGATTTGTATATTTGTAATTTCCTCTAATAAAATCAAGCATTTCTTTACAAAAAGATGCTATATTCTCAAGATGAATTCTAGTTACAGTGAATGTTTTATAAAATATTGATCCCAGCTCTTTCTTATCTATAATTGAAATATTTCTATAATTTTCCATTTTTGAATTCCTCACTTAGTTCATTAATTAATGTAGCTTCTTGTAATGATTCTGTTAATTTATGAACTTTTTTCCTTAATATACTACAATAGTAAATAAGCAGATGATTTTTTTTGCCTTCAAGTAAAGATAACATATCAAAATATTCATTTCTTTCTTCTTCTGCTTTTTCATTATTAAGTCTTATATCTTTCTTTGAAAAATAATTTCTTGTGATTTCATAAAAAAGTTTTTGTGTATTTTTTATATATGATGTCAATAATTCATCATTCGTAATATCTTTTTTGATATAACTATATATATTTGAGAATTCTTTAGCTATATCTTTTATAATGCTCAATAATATTAGCATATCATTGTAAAAAGGAACATCATATTTTCTTATATATAAATTCCTTCTTAAATAATTAGAATATTTAAATATTTTAGATACATTTTCACCTACAATTTTTTTTGAATTAAGTTCATTTTCTTTTATATCTTGTATCAATATATCAAAAAGCTCTGATATGATGAAAAAGGATCTGTTTAATAACACATTATATTTTTCTTCAGACTCTTTTACTACGGATTCTATACTTATCAAATTTTCTTTTTCCTCAATTATCTCAAATCCTAATAAGTTTTCTTCTATAGATTTTTTTATCGCTTCAGAAATTTCTTTTTCTTTGAAATGTAATCTAACTTTATCATAACCATAACAATAGCATGTTATTATAGGTATTTTTACTAAAAAGTGATCTTTAGAATTTATTGTTATGTCTGCTTCTTTTTTATTGTTTTTAGTATCTGAACTTATAAGTAAATTTCCTTCAAATTCATTTACATCTAACTCATCACCCCCTTTAAGATTTTTTGATTTTATCCATTTTGAAGGTAATGTCATAACATAAGCACTTGTTTGTTTAGTTAATTTACGCTTCATAATGTTTACAAGTCACTTTATATATTTAAATGTTTCTATAAAATCAATATTATCATGATAATCAAGAGAATATATTGATATATTACCTTAGTACTACTAATGTATAATAACATTGTAAAAGGAGGTATAATAAAATGAAAAACCTAGAAAAATTGTTGGTTATAGAAGATAACCCTGAACATTTAGAAAGAGCAAAAGAATATTTCGATAATGTTGAAATGATGGAGACAGATTATGTTTCAACTTATGCAGATGCGACCAGGGCTTTAAAAAGTCTTAAAGATAATCCTGAATTTGATGAAGAGCTTCTTAGAAGGTACGACGATGATGATTTTAAAACTCCTGAGGAACTTGAAGCAAGTTTTTCAGTATTGAATAATTATGGAAGAGATGAATTAAATGATGAAAGCATAATTAAACAGATCAAAAAAAATTATCCTGATTTTGTTAAGATGCTCAATGATAATGAAATTTCAAGATATAAAAAATTAAGTCAACAGATAAAAGAGGAAGGAATACCTGCTAAAATTCCTGAGTATGACGGAGTTATAACGGATATGTTCTTTCCGAAAAATGATATGGATGATGATGTGAGGGAAAATGGATTAAGGGTTGTGGCAGATTGCCTGGGTAAAAAAATACCTTTTGTAGTTTGCACTTCAGAAGATCATCACAGTACCAAAATGGATTGGCCTAGAGATATGTATAATAGCTTGACAGGGATAACAAACACAGATTTCATTAACCGACCGAGCATGATTACAAAAACAGATGACTGCGGTAATAAGAAATGGAGTGACGCATACAATGAGTTGAGAAACGCTATGCAAGATAACAAATATAATTATTGAGGTAAAAAATTAGGAGGTATAATAAAATGAAAAACCTAGAAACAAAAATTGATGAATTAAAAAAAGAACATGAACAAAATGAACATAGAATTGAGGAAATAAATTCTGAAATAGATAGTTTGAGCGCAGAAGAAAATTTCGGAAATCGTAAAGAAAAATTGGATTTCGAGGAACAGTTTGCAATAGAATATGTAAAAAATAAGATGGGTGATTTAGTAGACAAAGAAAAACATCCAGAACTGTTTGAAGAAACTGTTTATGAAGATTTTAGACCTGATTCAAAAGAATGCATAAAAGAGAAAGGACAAAAATTAAATTCAGAAGGATTAAGAAAAGTAGAAGAAATTGCTGAAGGCATGGATGAATATGAAAAAGTTGTTTTGGGAGAGGGTCTGCTCAAAATATATAGTATGAACAATGTTCAAACCGGTGACATACTGGGCTTTGTTAACATGACTGCTGGAACCAAAATACCTGATGCGCAACATTATGAATTAAATTTTGAAATCGTCAAGGCACTTGGACTTGAAGAAAATGAAACTTGCCATTATTTTGGAACTAATACCGATGATTACAATTTATCTATAGACGGAAAAAGATACCCTGAATTTACAGAAGAAAGAATGGAAGAAGTTTTCAGAAAAGTGTATGAAAGAGACAAACTTACAGAAGAAGAGATAACAAGGAAGGAAGAACTTCAAAAAGAATTAGAGAATACGAAAGAAGATGAATCAAAAATCAAATTTGAATTCAGAGTAGCTGAAAAATTGGGAGAAGACGCTTACAACCATTTTTCGGAATTAATGCCTGAATTTGTTGATTACATAAGGAACAAGAAAAAAGAAAGAGGTATTAGAGGCCTTGAAACAACCTGTGATCTTGAAAATAACATAGGAGTAACTATAGAAGATATAAGTATAAATACAGGTAGAGGTATGCAGTATACTAAACAAATAACAGTACATAGGAAAGGAGGAGATTATGAATCAAAATCTTTTATTTACAGATCAGGAATGAGTTCGAGCGGTGATGACTGGAGTAAGGATTTCCAGGATGTTGAAATTGTTTCAATAGCAGATGATAAAACTGTTTTAAAGGCAAGTTCAAATGAAACAACAGAAACACTCGAGTTTCGTGTTAAGGAATCAGATGAAATAAAAGAACCTCAAACACTAGACATAAACCCAGCAATCGAACAAATCAGAGAAGAGTGTACTTCCTACGGGAAATTTTATGGATACGAAATGGTAAATCCAACAGAAGGACATTTAATTAATTCAGGCAGGATGGTGAATTATGATGAGCCAAGCATAGAAAGCACCTACACTGACCCAAAAACAGGTACTGGAGCGATAGTAGCAAAAACTCAAATTGACCACAGTTTTGCTAATGGAAAACAGTTTCAATTCAGAACATATTTTGTTAATAAAAACGGAGAACCTGAATTCAAGGGTGGAACGAATACAAACCAAATGATGAATGAACCGAAAGACATACCTATTGCATCAGAAGAATTTAAGAAATATGGACTAAAAAAGGAAAACGAAAAATAAAAAACATAAGGAGGTAAGGAAATGGGAATTGAAGAAAAAATTGGAAAATCAGGAATTAATAAAATATTAGTAGTTGATGATAGTTTGACCAATCTAACGACAGTTATGAATTGTTTAGAAAAACTTCCTGTTGATTATGACGCTACAGGAAATGCATCTGATGCAATAAAGAAAATAAGAGATGCTTATGATCAGAGGAATAAATATGATCTTGTCTTATCTGATTTGAGTATGGAAACAGATACTGCAGGATTGGATGTTGTGAGAGAAGGTTTAAAACATCAAACATATTCTGTCATCATAACTGAAAGAATTAGTTCAGGAAATCATGGATCAGCTACAAGTATAGAACCAAATATTGGAGAAATACAAAATAGAAAAAGTGACTGTTGGCCCGAGATTTTTGAAACTGTAATAGATAATATAAATGGTAAAGGAAGATTTTTATATAATAGTTTGAATAAATTATATGAAAATATAGGCATTCCTGAGGATAATATCGCAAATGAAAACATGATTTTTTATGAGCATTTGAAATAAAGGCACACCTATAAAAATTAGTTATATTGCGAACATTTAATCCTTTAAGTGAATAAGAGTAAATTTGCGACTCCGTAAGTCGTTTTACTCCTTATCACAAATAAAAATATTGATTCAAAGCAATATCACAACTTATTTTATTTTATGTCTCATTTTCAGCAAAACATTTATAAAAGAACATTAAATCCTTTAATTAAATTGATTCTTTAAGTCCAAACGACCTAGTTATAGAATCAAAATAAACAAAAAAATGGCTAATGATACTATAAAAAACGGAGATTTCATAGAACTTAATTATACTGGCAAATATGACGGTATTGTTTTTGATACTACTATTGAAGATGTAGGAAAAAATGCAGGATTGAAAAACGCTGATTTTAAGCCTGTAAAAATTTGTGTAGGAGATGGTACTTTATTAAAAGGTTTAGAAGAAAATCTTAAAGGAAAGGAATTAGGAAAATATTCATTCAAGATATCTCCTGAAAAAGCTTTCGGAAAAAAAGATATGAAAAAAGTGCAATTGATTCCATCCTCTAAATTCAAAAAAGATAATATCACACCTTATCCGGGTTTATCAGTAAATATCGACAATCAAATGGCTATTGTTAAAAAAGTGGGTTCAGGAAGAATTTTAGTTGATTTTAACCACCCTTTAGCAGGCAAGGAAGTTGAATATGATGTAGAAGTATTAAGAAAGATAGATGATACTAAAGAAAAGGTAGAAAACTATATAAAAAATAACTTCGGAGAGTTAAAATATGATTTGAATGATAATAATTTAACTTTATACTTACAATCAGAACTTCCTGAAGAGATAAGACAAAAATTTGATGAGAGAATCAAAAAAGCAATTCCTGAATTGAAAGAAATAAATTTCGAAAAAGTAAAGGATAAAGAATAAATTATATAAATATTGGATTGAATTTAATATATAAAATGGATAATATAATAAACTCGGCATCAGAAAGGGCGGAATCAATATCTAAAGAGAATTCTGCCGATGAAGAATTGGCTGCCTTACTTAAACAGCATAGAGCTACAATAAAAGTTATTGGTTGTGGAGGTGGCGGAAACAATACTATCAATCGTATCACAGAAGTCGGTATAAAAGGTACTGAAACAATTGCAGTAAATACTGATGCACAAGACTTACTTTATACATCTGCAGATGTAAAACTTCTTATAGGAAAAGATTTAACAAATGGTCTAGGAGCAGGTGGCATCCCACAAAGAGGTGAAGAATCTGCAAAAGAATCTGAAAAAGATATTAAAGAATCTATAGGAAATTCAGATATGGTTTTTATAACATGCGGTATGGGAGGAGGTACAGGCACAGGTTCTGCTCCTGTTATTGCTGAAGCTTGTAAAAAAACAGGATGCCTGACAGTAGGCATTGTCACCATACCTTTTTCAATGGAAGGTCAAAGACGTTATGAGAATGCTATGTATGGTCTTGATAAATTAGAAAAAAATGTTGATACATTAATTGTTATACCTAACGAGAAATTATTAGAGCTTGCACCTAATCTACCTTTACATACAGCATTTAAAGTTGCTGATGAGATTTTGACAAATTCTGTCAAAGGTATTGCTGAGTTAGTTACAAAAGCAGGTCTTGTAAACCTTGATTTTGCTGATATAAGAGCAGTTATGGGTGATGGAGGCGTTGCTATGATAGGTGTCGGTGAATCTGACAGTGAAAACCGTTCCTTAGATGCTGTTGAAAAAGCTATAAATAATCCTTTATTAGACGTCGATGTTAAAGGAGCTAGTGGCGCATTAATTAATGTTATAGGTTCAAGTGAAATGACACTTTCGGAAGCAAGGACTGTTGTAGAAGCTGTTTCTCAAAGATTGGATGAAGATGCGAAAATTATCTGGGGAGCTCAGATAAGTGAAGACCTTGCTAATAATCTCAGAGTTTTACTTATTGTTACAGGTGTTGATTCACCTCAAATAGTTGGTAAAAGCAAGAAGAAAAAAGAAGGAGAAAAAAAAGATAACGAACTTGGTATTGAGTTTGTAAATTAAGATGATAAACATTAAAAATTTTATAAAGGAATGTATAAGAGTTTTCAAAGTTACTAAGAAGCCAACTAAGAAAGAATTTACAAGAGTGTTCCAAATAACAGGATTAGGAGTTCTTTTGATTGGACTTATTGGCTTTACCGTTATGATTTTATACGGATTTTTATTAAAAGGAATAATATAAAAAATGGCAAACACATTTGATGAATTTTTGGATGATGAGCTCATTTCTGTACCACAGGATGAAGCTGAGAAAAAAGATGAAAGTAAAGATGTTAACACTGTTGTAATCAAAAATAAAAATAAAGAAACTCAAGAAGAACCTAAACCTGAGAAAGATTTTGGAGATTCTAAACTTTATGTTATAAGAACAACAGCCAACAGAGAAGATCAGGTTTTTGATTTTCTGGAAAGCAATATAAAGAAAAAGAAAATCAATGCCTACAGCATTTTGAAATCACATGGTATGAGAAGCTATATTTTTATTGAAACTACTGATATACAAGAAGCACAAAGATCTATCTATGGTATACCTTATGCAAGAGGTATTTTACCAAGGCCTGTAGATTTTTCTGAAGTAGAAAGCATGCTTGATACAGGTAAGAAAGAAGTCAATATAAAGAAAAATGATGTTGTTGAAATTATTTCAGGTCCTTTCAAGAGAGAGAAAGCAAAAATTACAAGAGTTGACAGACAGAAAGGAGAAGTTATTGTTGAACTGTTAGAAGCTGCAGTCTCAATACCTATAACTCTTAAATTCGATGCTGTAAAAGTTATTAGGAGAGATGAAGAGGATCAATAATAAAGAGTCTTTTAAACAGAAAATAATATTTTTATTTTTTTATTAAACATTTAATTTTTTTTGAGCTAATTTCGCTTATCTTTATAATAATTTTATAATCTTCAATTATTAAATCGATAATAGTCGAGAACATAATAAAATGTATTTTATATTGCTCAGAATAATTAAACACTTATGGTTTAACTATTACGAAATTTGACAGAATTAATCTAACAAAAGTTCATGTTTTCTGCAAAACAATATAAAAAGTACAAGATCATATTTTTAATAATAAAACAAAACCTTTATAAAAGGATATATTTTTCTTCTAAGTATCCCGTACAACTAAAGATTTTAGGAGGGACAAATAAAAATGGACGAAAACAAAGTTATTGAAGCTATGAAAGAGCTTCTAAAACAAAAAAATAGCAAGAATTTTACACAGAGTGTAGATTTAATAGTTAATCTTAAAGAAATTGATTTAAAAAAGAATGATCAGCAAGTTGATTTTTTCCATAATTTACCAAATTCTAAAGGTAAAGAAAACAAAGTATGTGCTTTAGTAGGACCTGAACTGGTTGAACAAGCAAATGAGTATTGTGATAAAGTTATTGAAGCTCATGATTTTGACGAAATTGGAAAAGATAAGAAAAAAGTAAAAAAACTTGCAGAAGAATATGATTTATTCATAGCTCAAGCTAATGTAATGCCTCAAATAGCTAAAGCTTTTGGTAAAATACTAGGATCAAGAGGAAAAATGCCAAACCCTAAATCAGGAGGGATTTTAGCACCTAAAGCTAATATAGAACCTGTTATTGAAAGATTGAGGAGAACAATAAGAATCACAGCAAAATCCTCATTATCTGTTAAAGCTTCAGTTGGTAATGAAAAGATGTCAGAAGATGAATTGAAAGAAAATATATTATCATTATATAATGCATTAGTTTCACATACACCACAAGGAAAAGAGAACATTAAGAATATGTTCGTAAAACTAACAATGTCTAAACCAATAAAGATTGATTAAAATGGAATATAAAACTAAGGCAAATGATTTGAAGAAAAGCCAGGTAGAAAAATTTATTGAAAAGGAAGAAAAATATCCTATTATAGGTATTGTGAATGTCGAGGGACTTCCTACACCACAGCTTCAAGCAATGAGAGAAAAGCTTAGAGATAAGGTTGAAATTATTGTAGGTAAATCATCACTTATTAAATTAGCTCTTAAAAAAGAATCTGAAAAGAAAAAAGGTGTGGAAAAACTCATAAATGAAATGAAAGGTATGCCTGCACTTATTTTTACTGAACAGAATCCTTTTAC
>JBNJGI010000010.1:0-32166 GCA_051819685.1 Nanobdellota archaeon
TGTTTAACTATTACAATATTTGAGCACATCTATAAAAATGAGTAACTTAATTTCTCAGTTTTCTGCAAGACAATATAAAAATTTATGCCATTGAACTAAATCAAAACATTTATATATATCAGTAACATTATAACCTTACAGATATACAAATTTGTATACTAATACCCTATGGAACCTTCAGAAAAAAGCGGACTTAAGAGTATCAATAGAATATTTTTTTCTAAAAGATTTTTGGAAAGGCTTATATTTATTTTATTTCTTTTAGCTTTCATGATAAATTTTATCACATTCGCGGATGCTGCTTCTGAAAGGTACAGGGATTATTCAGCTACTTCTAATATTGATACTGAAAGCATGGGTATAGCTTTGAAAAATATAAATCTGATGACTTCTGAATCTGGGGCCGCTCTTAGAGTTTCAACAATCGAAAAACCGATTGACAGGTATTTAATAGGAAGAATTTCCTATGAATATTTTAGTATTACTGATAAGCTTGATAATATCGATGATATAAGCTTTTCTTTAAAATTTGAAGTGAATTCTAAATGGGTAGAAAATTTTGATGGTAAGGAAAAGGCTGTCAGTTTATATCATTTTAACAAGGATGAAATGTTATGGAAAAAGGTAGAAACTGATTTTATGTATAAAAAGGGTGATGTTTATACTTTTAAAAGTTATCCAGATAATATGGGTTATTTTGTGATAGCAGATAAGGATTATGTTAAAAATAAAGGTGTGGTAAAAAAGAATAAAAGTAAGAATGTTTCTGAAAACCATAAAGAGCCTGATGTAGAAATACCTTCCGATAGCGAAGAGAATGTTTCCAGTATGCAACTTGAAGGAGGGTCCGATAATACAAAAAAAGTTTTATCGTCATATATTTTGTATTCTATAGTTTTCTTTTTTATTTCTATATTTGTATTATCTTTTTTATTGGTGAAGAAAAAAGGAAACAAAGATGTTTCAATTAATGATGTTCTTGACAGGGCTGAAAACAAAATTTCCAGTAAGTTAAAGGATAATACTAGTAAAGAAGAAATTATGAAACAGAAGATTGATGCTCTTGAACCTAAAATAGCTTTTGCAATAGTTTCAAAACTTAAGGATAAAGGTTATGATGAGGAAGGTATAAAAGCAGTTCTTGCTAAAAGAAATATAAGGAAAGATATTATAGAAAGAGTTATTTAGTATTTTGCAAGTTTTTCTTTCTCTTCGAAATTGCTTACCATGGGAGGGTAGAATTTTATCTTCGATAGTTCTGGTTCCAGTTTTTTTATTAGTTTGACATAATCTATGTTAACTTTTCCATAATAAAGATATTTAAGAGGGTTGTCTTTTATGTAATTCTTTATCCTGAAAAATCCTTTAAGATAAAGATAATCCTTCGTGAAGCATCCTTTACTTTCTGAATTAGGTAATCCTCTTTTTACACGGAATGCTATATTAAATGCACTATTCTTATCAAAATATTTTTTTAGGAATACATATGTCTCAATAAGGTCGTGATCTTTTGCATAGTCAACAGCTAATACTCTGCCTGCATATCTTCTTAATGTTTCATCACTTAAATATCCGTTAAGCTCTTCATTAAAAGCAGCAAGACCTTCTTCAGTAGATAAATATCCAGGGAAGTTTTTGAATATGGATAGAGGCTGAAGTCTTGCATTAAGATATCTAACTCCATGAGTGCCTATTTCATGGACTGCAAGCCTTTTGATAGTTTTTTCTGAAAATTTCCTTTTCGAACATAATGTTACTGTTTTTTTAGAAGGCGTTATAGAAGCATAGCTTAACATCTTTTTTGTGGTTATTTTCCAATCAAGGTGTAATGAATCAAGATATTTTTTGAGCATTTTTTTAGCTGATTGAGGATTTAATTCACCATTATCAATAACTGATTCAAGCTCAAGTATTTTTTTTGCTTTATCTATAAGTTCCTGGTCAGGAAATCCATATAACTGATAGGATTTTTCTGAAAAATCAGGTTTTCCTATTGAGGCAAGCATGTTGAGTTTTTTTTTATTTTCTTTAATCTTATGCTTATATAATTTTTTTAACGCTCCACCAGGTATTTTTAATTGTTCTAATTTTTTTATCGTTTCATCAAAATTTTTCTGTCTATACTTATAAGAAAATCCTAGTATTCCTACTTGTTCAGATATTTCTTCTGCACTTGCTTTACCATCTTTATCAGCATTTAGTATTCTTCGTCTTATATCAAATATATTGACTGGAGTTGTTGTTGATTTATATTTTGCTGACAGATGCGCTAATTTTTTATCGAATTTTTTTAATTCAGGAGTTATTATAGCCATGTTACTATAATAGTTTAATTTTTTATAAAATTATTCTTTTTTTAGCAAAATCACAAGAGCTAGTGATATTGCGAACAAATGTTTATTTCTACGGGTAAACTTGATTTAATTACGCTCCTGTAAGACGTTTCACTCCTTACCACAAATTCAAGCTTTACTTCAAGGCAATATCATCACTAATTTTATTATAATTATCAATATTTGACAGAATCAGTCTAGCTAAATTTCTGGGTTTTCTGCAAGGCAATATAAAAATATAACAAGTTTATGTATTTAATTCAACAGCAAATTTATAAATAATATTTTATTCCCTTTTAAGTAATAAACAAGAGGATTTATGGTTTCATTTGATGATTTGAAAAAACAGGATTTACCGAATTTGTGGAAAGCAATAGTAGATTCAGATTCTAAAAAAGGAATGAATCTTCTTGAATATTATCTTGATATGAAAAATAACAATAACACAGCAGGTATTTCTTTTATAAGGAATCTTCTTTCATGGATGTCTGAAAAAGGTATAAGAATAGATGATGAGCATAAGCTTAATTTTAAGTATAAGGGAGGAAGAGAGGGAGAGATTTTCAAAAGAAGAGGGAGAGAAAAAGGAACACATGAATATTCAGCAAGGTGTCTTTGCGGACAAGGAGTAGCATATCCTTACAGAATTTCCGTAAGTGCTAAAAGTCCTGAAGAAAAAATAAGAGCTATTTCAAGCCCTTTAAATAAAGGCCCTGCTTCATTAGGAGAAAGAACTGTGGGTCCTGAACATTATAATATGCTTTTGGAAATATCTCAAAGACTTGGAGATGAGGACTTTGTAGAAAGGAATGCTGAAAAATCTTTATATAAATATAAGAAAAGAAAAGAATCTGAACTTGAAAATAGGGTGAAAAGATTAGGTGAAGAAGAACAAGATGATGATGATTTTCTTAATGCTGTAAAAGAACTTCTTGATTTCGGACAAGATGCCTTTTCCAAAAATTTGGATGTAGAAGAATGGTTCCGTGATCATAATGGAGATATGAGTAATGTTAATTTTATCAAGAGAAACCTTGATTATCTTAGTGAAGAGGATAAAGAGGTGTGCGAAAGAGTTTTTGATCAAAGACTTGATATGGAAGAAGAAGATGCTTTGAAATTTGGTAAGATACTTTGTGATCTTAAACCTGTAGATAAGAATACTTTGTTAGGCGGTATAATAAAGGATATCAAGTATTTTCTAGGAAATAATGATTCTGATATAATTGATTATGTCGAATCAAATGGTTTAAAGCCTTTTTATAATATCAGAAGCAGACTTAGTTCTTTTGTTTCTTTTAAGCATCCTACAAGCGGAAAACATGATTTTATACTAAGAGAAGCTGCTGATTCACTTCTTCCAGTGAGAATACCTCTTGAAGAGATTCTTTTGAATGACGAGTATGAAACTGTTACTTTTGCTGAAGCAGCAGGTATTAGAAATTATTTACCAGGTTTTGAAAAAGCAAGAGAAAATATTAACAGAAATTTCGGAGAGATGTATTTTTCTGATTTCAGGAAATTCTATAAGAATATAAAAGGACTTAAAGATATTATAGAAAAAGAAAATGAGATTGTGCAAAAGATTACAGTGCTTAGAAAAAAGGGAGAAGAATCTAAAGCTGATTCTTTAGAAGATGAATTATTGTATAAGGCTCATGAAAGACAGAATGCACTGAAAGCAATGGATGTTGGTGAGGAAGGAGAGAAAGGTTTATGGAGAAATCTAAATCAGCTTGTGAGTATAGCTAATTCAAGGAATATTTACAGAAATCTGCGTGTTGTTTGTGCTAAAAGGAACCTTTCTGCAAAATATGATGTTGGTAAAAGTAACTCTTATATACCTACAAAGGATTTTGAGGTAGATTATGATAATGTTGGAGAAAAACTTGACGATATTCTTATATTGGATGAAAAAGATGTTAAAAATTACAAAGGATTGCTGAATTTAGGGAAAAGAGAAAGGGATTTTTTGAGGAACAAAACTGATTATGTTAAAGATTGTCTTCAGGAAGATGTTATCGATAAAAAGAATATGAATATGTTAGATAAGATTCATGAATGGCTAGATAATATGGATGAAGACGGAAATGTTTCTCAAGATGAAAGAGTTCTTGCTACTAAACTCCTTATGATGAAGGAGAAGGGTATTGCAAAAATTAATAGAATAACTTCAGAAGGGATAAAAAGATTATCAAGGTATAGATTTATAGAAGATATAGTGGCTAATGAGTATAGAGATGACTTGGATAAATTTGAAAGTATAGCAACTAATGACTATAAGAACATTCTGGACAAAGATGTACCATTAGATGTTGCTGAAAGTTCTATTATTGAAAGAAAGAGAATTATTGATGAATATAATACTTATATAGGAAAAAGATTCTATGATTTTCAAGGTGAAATTGTTTCTCCTTTCGATGTGGGAAGAGCTGTCAATAAGACAAATGATGATTCTGTTAAAATTTATCGATATAATGAAATTTCTGAAAAGTTAAAGAAAATTAATAATTATTTTAATGATAAAAATACTTTCAATAGTGATGATGATAAAGGCAAGGAATTTATTGAGTGCGTTTCAAGACTTGATAAACTTATTAAAACTTATGGTGAAAGAGATAAGGATGATTTTAGCACTCTTTTGCCTTCCGGATCTAAGATAGGGCGGATGGAAAATATATATCTTAGCAGTATTCATGATGATATTAAGAATGAGAATAAATTTTATGCTACTAATGAGGTTTATGAATATGTTAAAAATGTATTGAAAGAGAATCTTTCATGGAATAGAAATATAGAGCAGAGTAATCTTGATGATCTTATAAATGCTAGCGAAAATGATAGTATAAGAGTATTGATATCTCCAACAAAAGATATAAAAGATAATATTAGATTTTCTTATAATGTTGGAGGAAAAAAACAGGAAGCTGATTTCACTTTTGATAAAGAAAGAGGTGTTTATGTATCAGAAATGCTTTCTCCTTCAGATGCTAATAGTATTTTAGTTAAATTGAATGAGAATAGTGAGAGAAAAAGGAAAGTGGTATATGAAAAATGTTGAAAGCAGAATTACACACACATATAAAGGACGATCCGAAAGATATTCATATTAAATATAATGTTTATGATCTTATAAGGGATGCTATCAGAAAAAAGTTCGATGTTATTGCTGTAACTATGCACGATAAGTTTTTTGATAATAAATTAGCGACTGATTTTGCGAGAAAGAGAGGTATTTTACTTATTCCTGGTATTGAAAAGACTATAAAAGGAAAACATGTATTGATTCTTAATTGCGATAATGAAGCCGAAAACATTGAAGATTTTGATAGTTTAAGAGAATATAAGAAAAAAAATAAAGATTGTTTGATTATTGCGCCTCATCCTTTTCATAAGACTAGTTTTTGTCTGGGCGTTGAAGTTTTAAGATATTTTGATGTTTTTGATGCCTGGGAATTTTCTTATTTTTATATGAAATATTTTAATCCTAATAAAACTCTTCTGAAATATTCAAAAGATCTCAGGGTTCCTTTAGTTGGAGATTCTGATGTCCATGATCTTAAAGATCTTGGGAGAACATATTCTCTTATCGATTCAGATAAAGATGTTTATTCTGTTTTAAATGCTATTAGAAATAATGATGTGAAAGTGGCTACCACTATGTTTACTAATAAAGAGATTGCAGGTAAAAGTGTTTTTTATATTTACCAAAAAGCTAAGAAATTTTCAAACCCGAAAATAATATTTGAAGAAGTTATGCAGTTTGCTTTAAATTTTAAATAATTCAAGAACTTTAGCATAGCATGGTCTGACTATAAGAACTCCTACAAAAAGTCCTGTAAGAGTTGTTATTGCAAAACCTCTCAGCAACCCTGCCCCTGCAAGTAACAGTGGGAACATAGCGAAAGTAGTTGTCAAGAAAGCCCCTAATATTATGGAAAACGCTCCTTTTACCATCTGTTTCCAATTTTTATGATCATTTGAATCTTTATTTGAGATTTCATTTGTGATGACTACAAGATGATCTACTCCTGTTCCTAAGACTATTATTATTCCTGCAATACCAGCAAGGTCTAATGTCCAGTTAAAAGCAGAATATGCACCTAAAATTATTATTACTTCTGACATAAGAGCTATACCTATAGGTATAATTACAGATATCTTTCTGTAATTGATGAATAAGATCGTAAGCACTGCAAGGAGAGCTATTAATCCTACTTTAATAGCGTTTTGAGTGAAATCTTTTCCAAGAGTAGGGGATATTATATCAGATTTTACAATTTTTAATTTTGAAGGAAGACTTCCTGTCTCTATTATGGTCTGTAGGTTTTTCATGCTTTTTGTCGCATTTTCATATGCAGAACCGTAATCTTTTCCTGCTCCACTTCCACTTATCATTATATCTGTTACAGGTTTTCCTTTAAGCTTTGCAGAAATCTTTAATGAATCCACTTTCTTATTATCAAGGTATAATTGTATATCTTTACTGAGATAATTTTTACTTCCATCTTCAGAAGGAACAACTTCAAGTTCTTCTGTAGAATCAGCCATACTTCTCGCAGCTTTTTCTGTAAGTTTTAGTTGAAAAGAGAAGCTACATACTTGTCCTGACTCAACTTTATTGCATCCCTCTATTCTTGAATCTTGAGGTCCACGCCCGACAAAAGCTACATCTTCACTGCTTCCTGTAAATACTGTGTTATTAGCGACTTTTGCTTCAAATTTACCCTGACTTAATACAAGATCTGAAATATCTTGTACTGTAGATCCGGCTATTTCTATGACTATGTGCTCAGGTTGCATTTGAAAGTTTTTAGCTATGCTGATTGTCACATCTGAAAGACCGAATACATTAAGTCTTTGTTCAAGGTTTCTCTTGATAAGATTATAATCTTCATCTGTTATGTTTTTGACTGGTTCTACAATAACTCTTGTTCCACCTTGAAGATCTAATCCTTTCCTTATATTAGTGGCAGGAGCATCATATACCATGATACCTGGCTTTTCTGGACCTATTACAGTCTTGTTGAATTGCTGGACTTCCTTTGTCCCATTGACAGTCTTATTTAAAGTTTCATTGAAATATTCATAAGTGACTTCTTTTGTCTTGTTTAAAGGAGTTCTATTTATTTTAGGTCCTATCTCAAGGGTATAAGTGTTCTCATTAGTCTTTACTATAAGAGTATCATTTATTTTTAAAGAATTGGTCATGTCATAATAATCGCTTACATTGCTTATCTTATTTCCATTAAGGGCTTTTATAACTTCTCTACCCATAGGTTTTATATCGGAAGGAGGAGTAGGAATGATTCCATCTGCAGGACTTCCTTCTTCAATACCTCTTATCGCTACACCTTCTCTTCCAGGTATGAAAGAGATAAGGAATATACTTATAAGCAAAAAGAAAGCAAATAACAAGAATCTCCAGTTAGTCAATAGCTTTTTTATTTTTTCATTCATTTGCTACCACCTTTTTTTGCTTTTTTCTGAAGATGCCATTTAAGTATGACTGTATTCTGGATCCATGTATTTATGTAATCAACTATAAGACCTATTATTATTATTGTCATTACCTGTCTGATGGTTGTTGATGTTGTGAAAATTAAAGCTATACCTACAGCACCTATTGTTGTTATGCTCATTGTAGTCCCTGTCTTAAATGCTATTAAGAAGTTTTTGAATGAATCTTTATATCCTCCTTTGAGCATTTTTGAATTTAACAATATATCAGTGTCAACAGAATATCCTATAAGCATAAGAAATCCTGCAATTCCTGCTGTAGAAAGCCTTATCCCTAATATATTGACAATAGCCATAGTTACAAATATATCTGAGAAAGCTGATAATATAACTGCTATGCTTGGAGTGAAATTCCTGAAAAATATGAAGACTACGGTTCCCATAAGTATAAATGCTACAATTAATGCGACTAATGCCTGCCTGAAAAATTGTTCTCCCAAAGATGCTCCCATGATTTCTACAGAATAGTCATTATTTTCGAGTTTTACGAAATTGTTAGATATGCTTTTTATAATCTCATCTTTAGGTTCTTCTTCTGAAGCAGTGGTTTCGATTATCACAGTGTTTTCTCCGGTTGTCGTGATTTCCCTTACTGTAAAATCATATTCATTAAAGTTTTCAGAAAGATGTTCTTCTAAAGCATTTATATCTATTTCCTTATCTATATTTATAGTGCTTCCACCTGCAAGAGATATACCTTTGTTTATGAATGAACCCGTTTGTACTGTATTAAGTCCTATCTGGAATAAACCTAAAAGAAGTATAATGAGTGTTATTATTATAAGTTTGTGATAATGATTGAAAAAGAATCTTTCGAATTTTCCACCTTCAGGCTTTTTATGATTTACTTTCTCTTGCACAGCCGAATTCTTTAAATTAACTTGTTTTGATTTGGCTTTTTTTCTTCTTTGTGATCTTTTAGACAATAATAACACCTTTTTACTATAGATAAATGTTTGCGAATGCGATGTATTTATAAATGTATTGTTATATTAAAATAATATATGGGAAGAAAAGGTCAGACTAATCTGGAATTTATAGTAATTTTGGCAGTAGTAATAACTATTGCAATAATCTCTTATATCGCTGTAGGAGGTATGCCTTCATTATCCGAAGAGATGAAAGAGAGGAGTTATAATAAATATTGGGAAAGTTCCGATATTTCTGTGATAGCTAAAAGATTTAATGGTAGTGAAGGAAGAATTAGCTTGTATAATAATATGGAAGATATAATTATCGTTAAAAGTTTTAGGATAGATGATATAAAGGTCGATGTGAATGATAAAACTTTGAAACCGGGTGAAAAGAGTGTTTTCAGTTTCGATTATAATTATGATGGAAAAAAGGACTATAAATTCCCTTTTGTCGTAAATTATAATAATATTGTTAATGGTAAAAAATATTCTTTTTATGGAAAAGCTCCTTTGAGCGGGACTTTATCTCAATAGATTATGGCTAATAATACTTTTTCAATCTGATTGAATCTTATCTTTCCTTTATCAGGATATTTGTTGTTATCACCTTTAACTATTGCATACCATTCTCCATCATCGCCTATTTCAATGATTCTGTGTATTACAAGATAGTTTTTTCCTTTAGGTCTATAAGATATTATATCCCCTTCGTTTAGTTCATTTTTAACAGGTTTTTCTTGAATAGCATTAGCTCCTTTATCAAGTAAGGGATCCATTGAATTTGTGTCAGCAAATTTGGACCATGAAGCATTTTTTATTTTTAGTATAACCTCATTATCTGTGACTTTTATCTGATCCTGCTTAATCCTGTCAGTTGGTGATTTTTTTTCTGTATTAAAGCCATCTGTCATAGGTATTTCATAAGAATGAGGTAATTTTAAAGATAAACCTATAAATACGCCAACCAAAATAAATGTTAAAATTTTCCACACAGGCCTTAATTTAATCATGACAAAGTGGTAAATTATAATATTTATAAATTTTGTTATTACTTAATAGTAAATTTAAATTAACATAAGTTAAAGAATTTTATTTTATTGCTTTAGAAGCAAAATTATTAAAATAAGAGGGTATAAAACCCTTCGAACAAATCAATTTGTAAAGGCAAATCTATTTTATCAGGGTGAATTAGATTGAATTTAAGCTCCTGTAACTCGTTCCACCTCTTATCGCAAAATTAAATATATTTTAAGGTAATATTATACTTATTTCATGTGTTATAAATACCAAAGTTTTATAAATTTGAGGTAATTTTTAATTATCATAAATGTTAGTTTGTAAAAATTTGATTAAAAATGTCGGTAGAACAGAAAGAAAGGATGAAAGAAGAATACGCAGTAGTTCTAGATTTTCTACCGAACGGATATCCTAATTCTAATCTTCCAAGTCACAGAAAGACTTCTATTGCTCAAGCTATTGGGAAAAATCATTTTTCTCTTCTGGAACTTGTTCCAAAAAAAGAAGTTTTTTGTAATCCAGGTGAAGAAGTTTATATAGGAGAAGGAAAAAGGGATAAGATACATCATATTAATGGTAAAATAAGTGAAATGAAACTTACAGGGACTGCCAGCAATGAATTGAAATTTATTATTAAAGAACTTATAGGAAAGAACGAAAAAAGGTTTATAGATTTTTTTAATAATGCAGGTCCTTTAAGCTTAAGAATGCATCAGCTTGAACTTCTTCCTGGTTTAGGAAAAAAACATATGAGAGAAATTATCGATGAGAGGGAAGAGAAACCTTTTGAAAGTCTTGCAGACCTTAAGAAAAGAGTAAAAAGCATCCCTAACCCTGATGAAGTTATAATGAAGAGAATATTGAAAGAGATTGAAGGTGAAGAAAAACATAATCTGTTTGTGAAATGAAGCTTTTTAGGGAATAATTCTTAAAAATTAATTTAAGACGAATTCTTAGTATATTATTGTATTCTTCATGTAAGTAAATTATCTTGTGGTATATAAGCCAATACCAGGGCACAATCAAAAAAGTGAGTGATATTGCGAACAAATGCTCAGCCTTCCGGGCGAACTTGATTGAATTTACGCTCCTGTAAGTCGTTTTACTCCTTACCGCAAATTAAAGATTTACTTCAAGGCAATATTATCACTCATTTTGTTACATGTGCCAATACCAGCAAAAAAATATAAAGGGGTTTTTAATTTTAAGTAGTATGAGAAGAAAAAAGAAGACTTATAAGGAATATCTTGAAGAAAAGAAAGAAAAAGAAGGAGAAAAAATAGATACTAGAAAGCTCTCTGAAGAAAGAAAAAAAAGACTTGAAAAAATAAAGGAAAAAGAAAAGAAAAAAAAGAAAAATACTTCTTTTAAAAATGAAGAAAAAAATAATGATAAAGATGATGTTCTTGAAAGGCTTAAGCCAAAAGAAAAAAATGTTAAGAAGAAGAAAGAAAAAAATCCTGTAGGTAAAACACAGGAAAAAGATAAATCAGGAAGTGCAAGAGATGTTCTTAAGCAGAAGATTGCTGATCTTGAAGAACAGATATCCAATACAAGATATAATAAAAAGACACAACATGCAATAGGATTAATGAAAGCCCAACTTGCAAGTCTTAAAGAAAAACTGTCTGCAGGAAAGGGTTCTAATGCTTCTTCAGATTATGGTTATAATGTCAGAAAGACAGGAGATGCCACTGCTGTTCTTCTTGGTTTTCCTTCAAGCGGTAAATCAACTTTGTTGAATAATCTTACTAATAAAGATTCGGAAGTTGCAGATTATGCTTTTACAACACTTTCAGTGATTCCAGGTATTCTTGAATATAAAAAATCTAAAATACAGATTCTTGATGTTCCGGGTATTGTAGAAGGTGCTGCCAGTGGTACAGGAAGAGGTAAAGAAGTTCTGCAAGTTCTAAGAACAGCTGATCTTATTATAAAGGTTATAGATCCTTTTAAACCTCAACAAAGAGAAAAATTGGATAAAGAAGTATATGAATCTCATGTAAGACTCAATGAGAGTCCTCCGGATGTAAAGATTAAAAAGAAAGTGAAAGGAGGCATAGATATTTCAAGAACAGTAGATACTCCAGAGCTTGATGATGAAACTATCAAGACTATTCTTAAACAGTTCAGGATACTTAATGCCGATATACTTATAAGGAGCAAAATTGATGCTGATAAATTCATAGATGTGATTGAGAATAATAAGGTTTATGTCCCAGGAATAACTATTGTTACTAAAAAAGACCTTTTGGATGATAAGAAAAAGAAAGATATTGATTATCTTGAACCTGATTTATTTATATCAGCACAGGAGAATATAAATATAGATGAACTTAAAGAGATGATTTTTAATAAATTCGGTTTTATAAGAATTTATCTTAAGGAAATCAATAAGAAAGCGGATCTTGAAGAACCTATGATTATGAAAAGAGAGGATACTTTGAAAGATCTTTGTTCAAAGCTTCATAAAGATTTTATCGATAAATTTCGTTTCGCAAGATTGTGGGGAAGTTCTGCTAAGTTTGAAGGTCAGAAGATAGAAAATCTTGAACATGAAATTGAAGATAATGATGTTATAGAATTACATATGAATTAAATATTTATAGAAATAAATTAAAAAAAAATTATTTATTTATTGAGATTTTGATGTGTCGCATCCACTACAACCTTCGCAAGATTCTTCTGAACCTGATTCAGATTGTTGTTGTTGTTGCTGTTGCATCTGTTTTATTTTCTCCATCCTTTCCTGCTCTTCTTTTTTAGCTTGTTCAATCTCTTCATCACTTAGAATTTTATCCACTTTTATGTTAAAAGTAAGATCTTCTCCTGCTAAAGGATGATTTAGAGCAACTTTTGATTTTTTATTGTCTTCATCAACTTCAAGAACTTTAACTTTAAGGGGTCCCATTGCACTTTGTGCCATAAACACAAGGCCAGGTTCAACTTTTTCTACATCCTTGAAAAAATCCATAGGTACTTCTTGTGTATTATTATCACTCATTTCACCATAAGCATCTTTACATGGTATTGTAAATTCTTTACTATT
The DNA here is from genome assembly GCA_051819685.1 of Nanobdellota archaeon. Taxonomy (GTDB): domain Archaea; phylum Nanobdellota; class Nanobdellia; order Woesearchaeales; family DATGWN01; genus JBNJGI01. The sequence continues at coordinate 12,834 of JBNJGI010000010.1, forward strand.
CCCCTCTTCCATTCCGACAATGTTATCATCAAATCCTTTTATAACTTTTCCAGTTCCAACTTCAAATTTTAATGGTTCTTTACCTTCATTCGTGTCAAAAACTGTACCATCACTTAGTGTACCTTTATAAGATACTGAAACCCAATCTTTTTCTTTAACTGCCATAATATTTTGAAAGTATTCATCTTTTTTAAGTTTAATTGATTTATTTATAAAAGAATTATCGTTTATAAATAATATTTTTGATTGTTTTGGAAATTAATTTAATTGTAAAGTTAATTCAGGATAATGTATTGGATTTTAAACTCATTAAGTGTTTATATTCATTGTTTCAAAGCAAAATTATTTTTATTTTATATAGTATTTAGTAGACGACATAAATAAAGTATATTTTATATGGCGCAGAATAATTAAACACTAATGGTTTAAATATTACGAAATTTGACAGAATTAGTCTAGCCAAATTTCTGGTTTTTCTGCAAGGCAATATAAAAATATAACAATCTTATGTCGCCTACTAATTATTGCCTAAACTTTATAAAATTAAGAAACTTATTCTTATTATGGTTAAAGCTATTATTTTTGATTTGGATGATACTTTGTTTGATTGTACGGGTCAGCTTGTGCATCAAGCCAGAAAAAGAGCTGGAGAAGTTATGGTTCAAGAAAGTATTGCAGAAGATTTTGATGAAGCTTATAAATTACAAGCAGATTATTCTTTTAAACATCCTGGTGATGAAATATTTGATTTTATATGTGAAGGTTATGAAAAAAGTATTATTGATAGGATAAAAAATGCTTTTAATGAAATATCTACGGATATTAAGCCTTATCCTGAAGCTAATAAAGTTCTTAATGAATTGAAAGTGAAAGGCTTTAAGCTTTTTCTTGTAAGTTATGGTAAATATTCAAGGCAAAATAAGAAGATAGATATTCTTGGACTAAGAGATTATTTCGATAAGATTATCATCAATGATCCTTCTGATAATAAAAATAAAAAAGATGTTTTTTTAAATCTTAAAAATGATTTCAGTCTTGATTCAAAGAATACTTTTGTAGTCGGAGATAGATTGAACTCTGAAATATATTGGGGTAACTTTTTAGGTATGAAGACTATAAGGATTCTAAAAGGAAAACTTAAAGATGTTAATGAAAATAATTATTTTGAAAAAGCTGATTATAATATTAATGATTTGAAGGAGTTGCTTTATATTGATTTTGATAAGAAAAAAGTGGTTGTAATAGGAGGTGGTACAGGTCAATATGCTCTTTTGAGAGGGCTTAAAAAGTATGATATGGATATTACTGCTATTGTGACTACTATGGATAATGGAGGAAGTTCAGGTAAGTTGAGAACAGATTTCGGGATATTACCTCCAGGTGATTTAAGAAATTGTCTTCTTGCACTTTCTAAAGAAAAGAAACTTAAAGATTTAGTACAACTTTTTAAATATAGGTTTTCTGAGGGTAAAAATTTTAAGGACCATAATCTGGGAAATTTGATTATTACAGCTCTTTGTGATATAGAAGGTAATATGGGTAAGGCTATAAAAAAGGCTTCAGAAATCCTTGAAATTAAAGGAAAAGTCTTACCAGTTTCTATTGATGATTCTCATCTTTACGGTATGACTGAAAAAGGTGATTATCTTAAAGGTGAGAGCGAAGTAAGTTATCCTGCTCTTGGTGATAAGATTAAGTCTATATGGCTTGATCCTCCGGCTAAGGCTTATGATGAAAGTGTCTATGAAATAATAAAAAGCGATTATGTGATAATATGTCCAGGTGATCTTTATGGTAGTATAATGCCCAATCTTTTAGTGGATGGTATTACTGATGCTATTAATGGTTCCGGTTCTAAAGTATTGTATGTATGTAACCTTGTAACTAAGAGGGGCAGTTATGGGTTTAAAGCCAGTAATTTTGTTAAAGAAATAGAAAAGCATTCAGGGATTAGTATGGATTTAGTTATTTGCAATTGTAATAAGCCAAGTAAGAATCTTGTTGATAAGTATAAGGAAGAAGATAGTCTTTTTGTAGAAGATGATGTCGATGATGCTATCAAAGCGGATTTGCTTGAGGAATATAGGTCAGGCGATAAATATATCGCAAGGCATGATTCAAAAAAGTTAGCAGAAATTATTTTTGATATTATTTCAGGTTCTGTAAGATGATTATATCGCTGACTATTTAAGAGACACATTCATAAAAATGAGTGATATTGCGAACGAACATTAATCCCTCCGGGTGAACTTGATTGAATTTGCGCTCCTGTAAGTCGTTTCACTCCTTACCGCAAATTCAAAAATTACTTCAAGGCAATATCATCACTCATTTTATTTCAGGTTCTGTAAGATGATTATGTCGCTGAATAGTGTATAGTTAATTATTTAAAACCTGAAAACAATTTTAATATATGAAAGAAAAAGATACACTTGAGCAGATTGAATTTGCACATAAAGCTTTTTCAAAACTTAAGGAGGAAAAAGTCAAAAAACTTTCAAAAAAATATAGTAATATAATTTTTTCTAGTATTGGGAAATCTGGTATTGTTGAAAGAATTGTTCATGATCTAAAACCTTCTGTTCCTGTAGAGGTATCATATGAGGGGAAGATTTCTACTGTTAAAAAGCGTTCTTTGGTTATTATAATAACTTATTCTGGTGCAACTGCAGACATAATTAATTTTTATAAGAAAGTTCAGGGATTGACTGATAATATTGTTGTTGTAACTTCGTCTGAAGCTCTTGCAGAAGATGCTGAAAAAAATGGTTATTATTCTTTATTGCTGGAAAATAAGTGGAATTCTTCCAATTCTTTATTTATATCACTTTATTCAACACTTTATCTTCTTAAAGGTGTTGGAATTTTGGATATTGATGATGTTTATATGGAGGAGTCTATTGATAAAGTAAGGGGTTTTTCACAGAACCATAAAGCTATAAGGTTTGCAGATGCATTGCAAGAAAAAGTTCCTGTTGTTTATGATTGGGATGAGTTCTCAGGTGTGGGCTTCGCTGTAATAAATTATTTCAATCTTTTTGCGAAAATGTATGCTGTCAGAAGTACTATACCTGAAGCAGAGTATAATGATGTTGAGGCTTTGTGCGTAAAGAATGATTGTATTGTTCCTGTTTTTATTTATCCTAAAGGTGATGAGTTTAAAAAAGCTTTCAGTCTTATGAAATATATAAAGAATTTATCTTCTAATGAAGTCCTGGAATTCGAGATGCCTGAGGGGAATAAGCTTTCACAGATTGTTTTTACTATTATGTTTTTCGAGCTTGTTTCAGAGAAAATAGCTGATTTTAAAGGAATTGAACCTCATTCAAGAGATGTAGTAGAAAAGATGCGACATTTTAGTTCAGATATTTCTTGAGTCATAAGCCCAATGAAGTAATGCTTGTCTTTGTTTTTTTCTGCATTCAAGATCTTTTTCTTTACAGTTTTTCTTTACCTGGGCTATATGCCTTTTCATAGCTTTCCATCTTTTTATCTGTCTTCTATCATCTTCATGTCTTCGTCCCATATAATACCGACAATACCACTGAAACCATCCACGAGGATCATCTTTATGTATCCATCCTTTATTTTTCCAGTAAGTTAAGGGTTTTGATGCATTTATGTTAAAGAAATTTTTACCCGGGTCATGAGAATGAGGTGATAATTTAGCATTTCTGAACCATTTTGACGGAAATTCATTTTTACAATCGGTCATGTATTTACCACCAAATATCCCGATTTCTAGTAGTTTTTTAGGTGTAAGTTCTGGTTTAAATTCTTCGTCAAAGTTTTTTCCTTCTGGTTCAGTTATATAATAAATATATCCTTTCTGCATCTTGTCGTCTACTTTTATCTTTTTTTCCATATATCATCCCCTACATAATGTATATTCTTAACACATCTTCCTTCTTTTCTTATATTTTCAGAGTCTTCAAGCGCTTCCCCTACTGCTAAAGGTTTTCTGTTATTCTCATCTTTTACCAGAACTATATCTCCTTTACTGAAATTACTTTTTTCTTTTACTCCTGGAGCCATGATATCAGCTCCTGATGCAATAAATTTGATAGCTCCCATGTCAATTATAATTTCAGGTATGTCGATTTCATTTTTTAATATATATTTTAATGTAGGTATTATCTTATTTTCATAAGAAAAGAAAATTGTTTCATTATCGAATGTATAGTATTTGTCATCGATATAATCTATTGCTTGTTTTTTGCTGAATTCTATTCCAAATTTTTCTATTTTCTGATTTAATTCTTTAATCGCTCTTTTCGAAAGCCTTAGTTTTTTTACCATTTAGATCATCCAGATATTTTTTTGTATATTTATTGTCAAAACATAGTATTACTTTTATATCTATATTTTTTATTGTTTTTAATGTGTCTCTAACGACTTCATATGATTCTTGAGGTGTGATCCCATAACCAGGACGGGAGATGGGTATGGGTAGAGCTACTGATTTTGCCTTTTTTATTTTTATTATTTCAAAGGCTTTTTTGTATGATTCTTTGACAGATTTTTTTGTGCCGTATATTCTTTTTACTGGTTTTTTTGAGGTATCGTAAGACATTGTTATGCTATGAATTATTTTTTTTCTAGATTCTTTTTTCCAGTTTTGATCAAATATTGATTGACCTGGTTCATATGGTTTTCCATTTTTTAACAAGAGCTTTAAGCCGGATATTTGAGCATATCCTAATTCCCAACCATGTACTTTGTATTGATTTTGATAGAACTCTTTTATCTGTAAGGGTAATTTATCTAATAATGCTGTGTATTCCTGATATTCTTCTTTATTTAGTTTCCCTGATAATTTTCTTATTTTACCTGCACCACTCGATCCAAGCATTAAAAGTCCATTAGCTGAATTTATAATTATTTCTACATCTTTATCGACAGCGTAGCCTTTTTCCATTATTATCTGCATATTAGTTTTCCCTGATTTTCTATTTATATAATTAACGAATTTTTAGTAGACGACATAAATAAAGTATATTTTATATGGCGCAGGATAATTAAACACTAATGGTTTAACTATTACGAAATTTAAGCACATATATAAAAATGAGTGATGTTGCGAACAAATGTTCGTGAAACTGTTCCGGCACGCTGTCAAGGAAAACCTTTCGGCGGTTTCAACAAGTAGAAACTTTTAGTGCGGTATAGTTACTTTGTTCCTGGCCTTAAAAAAGTTTAAGGAATGTAGGAGGGTATAAAACCCCCGAACAAGTCAATTTGTAAAGGCAAATTATTTTGTCCGGGCGAATTTGATTGAATTTGCGATCCTGTAAGTCGTTTCACTCCTTACCGCAAATTCAAAAACTACTTCAAGACAATATCACAATTCATTTTATTTTATATGGTGAAAACCAATAATGCTTTTTAATCGTTAGAATTTACAAATTCTGTATTAAAACTAGATATCCATCTTTTTCTTGAATTCATCATATCTTTTTTGTTTTTTCTCATCTCTTACTTTTTTTCTTTCAAAGAATTCTTCTATAAGGGGTTTTACCGCTACTGCCATGTGCATTTCTCCGTGATTTCTTCCCCAGAATGTGCAATCTTCAATAACTTTCTGCATATCATCTTTATCCCTTAATTTTTTAGAGAAAACTATAATGGTATCGTTTATAGGATATTTGCTTTCAGGTTTTCTGTATGTTCTGTAAACACATCCATAATTTGCAGCAGGTGAATCTTTATTTTTTCTTGTTATTATTCTGAATCTTTTTTTAATGTTATCATCTTTCAGCAATTTTATTTTATCTGCTATTGTTCTCATAATAAATCCATTATACTACATTTTTATAAAAGTTTTTATTATTCCAAAACTGCTTTTATCCTTCTGATACCTGCAGCTGAACTTTGTTCTTTCTTTATTTTAAAATGGCCAAGCTCTTTGGTGTTATTTACATGAGGTCCCATGCATATTTCAAAAGAATAGTTACCTATGGAATATACCCATACTTTTGGCGGATATCTTGTACCGAATTCTGCTTGCGCTCCTTTTTCTTTTGCTTCTTCAGGACTCATTTCTTTACAAGTTATTTCATGTCCTTCTTGGATTGTTTTATTTACTTCATCTTCTACTTTTTTCTTTTCTTCTTCTGTTAAAGGTCTGTCAAAATTGAAATCAAATCTTAATCTCTCAGGTGTTATGTTTGAACCTTTTTGTGATATATTAGAGTCTACTAATCTTCTTAGAGCTTCATTCAATAAATGTGTAGCTGTGTGATATTTTTTAGTTATTTCTGAAGATTCTGATAATCCTCCTTTGAATTTTTGTTGAGCTCCTTTTCTTGAAAGTTCCTGATGTTTTTCGTATTCTTTATTAAATTCTTCTTCATCTATTTTAAGATTTTTTTCTTTTGCAAGCTCTTTACTCATTTCTAAAGGGAACCCATAACTTTGAAAAAGTAAAAATGCTTTCTTACCACTTAGCGTATCATTTCCATTAGATATTATCTGATGAGATAATCTTTCGAATTCTTTTAATCCTTGTGTAAGGGTTTTTGTGAATTTTTCTTCTTCTTTTATTAGTTCATTCTCAATGAAATCTTTTTTTTCTTTAAGTCCGGGATATTCTTCAGAGTATTTTTCTATTATGATTTTTCCTATTTTTTTACAGATATTATTTTTGATACCAAGTTCCCGTATATTTCTTATAGCCCGTCTGATAAATCTTCTTAGTATATATCCTTGGTCTATGTTTGAAGGTGTGACTGTCCTTTCATCTCCCAGTATGAATACTGCAGATCTTAGATGATCTGCAATAACTCTCATTTCTTTTTTGTGTCCGGAATATTCTTTTTCTGAAATATTCTGAAGATATTCTATTATAGGCCAGAATCTTTCTGTAAGATAATTATCATCATAGCCTTGCAATATTGCACTAACTCTTTCTACACCCAGACCTGTATCTACATTTTTTTGTTCTAATGGATGGTATTTTCCATCTTCTTTTTTGTTATATTGCATGAATACATTGTTCCAGATTTCTACCCATCTATCATCATCAGGATTGAAGCTTTCAGGGACTGCTTCTTTTGATGCCCAATAGAATATTTCTGTATCTGGTCCGCAAGGGCCAGTCGTTCCTGCAGGACCCCACCAGTTTTCTTTTTTGTCTAGGTATGTTATTTTGTTTATTCCCAAAGATCCCCATATTTCTGCTGCTTCATTATCTTTCGGAGCTGTTTCATCTCCCTGGAAACAGCTTACTGCAATTTTTTCCTTTTCTAGTTTTAGCCATTCTGTAAGGAATTCATAACTCCATTTTATAGATTCTTTTTTGAAATAATCACCTAGACTCCAATTTCCCAGCATTTCAAAGAATGTGTGATGACATGAATCTCCAACTTCATCGATATCACCAGTTCTTATGCATTTTTGTACATCTGCAAGTCTTTTTCCTAAAGGATGTGGTTGTCCCATAAGAAAAGGTACTAATGGGTGCATTCCTGCAGTTGTAAATAAAACTGTAGGATCATTCTCTGGTATAAGTGAGGATGATGGCAATATTTTATGATTTTTAGTGTTAAAAAATTCAAGGTAAAGTTGTTTTAGTTTTTTTGCTTCCATTTTATTTTTTTTAGTTTTTTATTATTGGATTGATAAAGTATTTTTATAGGTTTCGTTTGATTTTTATGGATATGTTATTTTTAAGGAATTATTTGTATGTATTGTCTTTATGGTCTAGTTTATAAAATATTAATTAGTTTTTTAATTAATATGAGAAAATAAGAACAAAATTTGAATTTATGTAAACTCTTTTGTATTTTTTTAAGGTTTTTTTGTAATATTGTAACTTAAGGACAATATCGTTATTTTATGTCAATATTATCAGGTAATATTTATAAAAATAAATACTTTTCTTTTAATATGACAAACGATAATATCTTTATTTCTGATGTATCGAATGATCCAGTTATAAATATTTGTAACAATACTTTAAAGGAAAATAAACAAGCTCTTGTTTTTTGTTCTTCAAAGAATTCTGCTGAAAAACAAGCAGAGGAAATAGCGAAATTTTTTAAGAAGAAATATGGTAAGAATCAAAATCTTGAAGATCTTTCAGAGTTTTTTTTGAATGTTCTTCCACAGCCTACTGAACAATGCAAAAGAAATGCAAAAGCTATTTCACAAGGGATAGCTTTTCATCATGCAGGTTTAGCTTCAAAACAAAAGAATATTATAGAGGATGCTTTCCGGAATGGAAAAATAAGATTTATTTGCTGTACTCCAACTTTGGCAGCAGGATTAGACATGCCGGCGTTTAGGACTGTTATAAAGGATCTTAAACGTTTTTCTCCAGGTTGGGGTATGCAGTTTATTCCTGTTATGGAATATGAGCAGATGGCAGGAAGGGCAGGGCGTCCGGGTAAAGAAAATATAGGCGAGAGTATAGTTATTGCAAAAAGTGATAAAGATTTTGAGATTATAAAAAGCGAGTATATAAATGGAGAGGTTGAAGATATTTTTTCAAAACTTGCTGCAGAACCTGTTTTGAGAGCTCATGTTTTATCTTTGATTTCATGTGGTTTTTGTAATTCTAAAGAGAAACTTATTGATTTTTTTAAAGATACTTTTTATGCCAAGACTTTCGGAGATATGGACCTGTTAGAGGATATTATTCTTAAAGTTGTGAAAAATCTAAAAGAATGGGAGTTTTTGGTTAATGAGAAGAAAGAATCTGATTTTATGGGTGCTGACCAATTTGGTTCAGATAATGTGCTTTCAGCTACTCAGCTTGGAAGAAGGGTTTCTGAGCTTTATCTTGACCCTTATACTGCCAGCAGGATTATTGATAGTTTAAAGAAAGCTTCTGACAAAAAAGAATTTCCTTTGTTCGGGATTGTTCATACTATATCGAATACTTTAGAAATGAGACCTTTATTGAGGATATCTAATTCTGAAAAGCTTGAGATTTATTCAGAGATAGCTGAAAATGAGGATTTGTTCCTGCAGGAAATTCCTGAAGAGATGGATTTTGAATTTGATGATTTTCTTAAGAGTTTCAAGACAGCTAAATTTTTTATGGAATGGATTAATGAGAAGAAAGAAGATTTTCTTCTTAAAGAGTATAGTATAAGACCAGGAGAAATTAAAGCTAAGCTTGATTCTGCAGAATGGATTATAAAATCGACAGCTGAGATAGCTAAAGTGATGAATCTTCAAAAACTTATTAATGATCTTTACAAGCTTCAGATAAGAGTTAAAGATGGTGTTAAAGGTGAGTTGCTTCCTTTGCTTAAACTGAAAGGTGTAGGAAGAGTTAGGGCTAGAGCACTTTTTGATGCAGATATTAAGAATGTTGGTTTGATTAGTTCTAACAAGATTAAAGTTAAGGAAATTTTGGGTGATAAGATTTCTGAAAAGGTTTTTGATCAATTAGGTATTAAGAGCAGAAAGGGTAATCTTATGGATTTCGTTTAGTTACTTTTAAATAGTAAACTTTATAATAAAGTTGAAATTTTGATTTTGAATGTTTATCAAAGAAGATGATAATGTAGGTGTAGTAGTACCTGTTTTTGCGCATAAAAAAAGCCGTTTAATATATTTAAAAAAATGTTTAGAAAGTCTAAAAAGACAACAAATCAATTTTAAGAGTTATGTTATTGATGATGGATCACCATTAAGAGATGATGTAAGATCTTTAATAGATTGTATTAATGATAAAAGAATTAATTTAGTCGAAAGAGAAAGATCAGTTAATGACAGAAAAACTGCTTCTAATGCTATAAATATGGGTCTTGAAATGTTTATTCAGAATAATGATGTTTCATATGTGTGTTATCTTCATTCTGATGATGGTTTGCCAAAAGACAGTCTGAAGCAAAGATTAAAAGGAGATTTTAGTTATTCTAGATTTTTGGCCTTTAAAGACAATAATCCTTTGAAAATAAAAGGTTTTTCTAAAATGGGATTTAAGAATGGTTACCATAGTTTTCCTCATCATGCTTCAATGTGGTCTATTGAATTTTTGAAAGAACTTAAGAAATATAATAAAAATGTATATAACCAGGAAAGTATTTTTGACCCATTAATTGCAGCAGGAGAAGATAGAGATGTAACTTTATCTTCAATGGAACTTGCTGAAATCAAAGATATTATTCCAAGATTTGTAAGCAACATAGGCTATTTTTATAGAATACAAGATGATAGCATTACTGTAGAAATGGAAGAAAAAAAGATTAAAGAGGATATGGAAAGAATTGATGAAAAGCATGGATATACAAAATTCCTCTATTCTTTAGCACTTCATAGAATGTTTACGAACCTTCCCTGGTCATTAGGTACATGCTTACCTATTAATATTAAAGAAAAGTTACGACCTATTAAAAATTATTTTGAAAACAGGAATATTATAATCCAATGTGCTGAATATGTTGATGATCCTTTTTTCTGCTGATAATAATCTACCGCACCTTTTTTTGAAATATTTTTTAATTATTATTATCAATCGGAATTACTCATCCAATGATAAAATTTAAAAGTCATCTTTGATTACATTTATGTTTTGAGGTTATATAATATGGTTGATAATAATAATAAAGATGTTTTTGAGTATTTAATGAAGAAGCTTCCTAATGAAGATATTTTTAAAGATATAATAGGTCTGGATGAGGTTAAGAAACAAATCAATTCCGCTTTATCTATAGGAAGAAACATAATTCTTGTAGGCCCACCAGGATGTGGTAAGACTACTTTCGCTAAATGTGTAGCTTCAGCTCTTCCCGAGGGAGCTAGTTTTGTTCGTGTCCAGGGAAGTCCGGATTTGACCGCAGAAGATCTTTTAGGTGATATAGATCCTATAAAAGCTCTTGAATACGGACCTTTAAGTAAAGAATCTTTTATTCCTGGAAAAATTTTCAAAGCCGATAATGGTGTTTTGTTTTTTGATGAAGTAAATAGATGTCCACAGAAAATACAGAATTCATTATTACAGGTTCTTCAGGAGAAGTATTCAACAATTGGTGGTTATGATGTAGATTTTCCGGCAAATTTTGTTTTTATAGGAACTATGAATCCTGAAGATAGTTCAACTGAAAAGCTTAGTCCTGTTTTTCTTGACAGGTTCGATCTTATTTATGTAGGATATCCTGAAAAAATAGATCAAGAGATAAAAATAGTGGAAGATAATGGTAAAAGCTTTGTAGGTTTTCCCGGACAGCTTCTTCATAATACAGTTCAGTTCGTCAGAAGTTTAAGAGAAAGTGAAAACCTTTCGAGACATCCTTCAGTAAGAGCTTCTATAGGTTTGTATGAAAGGGCACAAAGTAATGCTTATATTGAAGGAAAAGATTCAGTAAATGGTAAAAATATTTATGATGCTGTAATGTCCGTCCTGGCTCATAGAATTGAACTTAAACCTTCGATTAAGTATATTAAGACTGCTGAAGATTTTATTAAAGAAGAATTTGATAAATTCGCATCCAAGAAAGATATGGATATAAAAGAAGAGAGTGGTTCAGGGTAACTTAGATAAGGAATCCGATAAATTAGATAAACAGGAAGAAGCTGAAGAATTGAGTGGTAGTCTTTCACCTAATCTCGAAGAAGATAAACTGATGCGTTCAGTTATTGAAAGTGATGAAGATGCAGAAGATGGGAGACTTCTTGAAGAATCTTTAAATCGAGGTGTAGGATCTTTTGTCCCTGATATGATGTTTTCTAAGATGGTGAATAATTTTAATCAGGCTAAACAGATGTATGGTGAAAGAATTATAAAGGAAGTTTCCGGTTATTCTCCTGATTATATTGAAAGTAATGGTAAAGTACCTGAATTTCAGGATGAACTTAAATCTAAAATAGGACAAAAAATAAAATCTATGCAAGATAAAGGATTGATTGATGAAGATCATAAAGTTACTGAAAAAGGCGTTAAACTTGCATCTTTGATTATGTATGTAGAAGAGATAGAACATCTTAAAGCAAAAGGCATTCTTGGTAAGAAAGAGAGTGATGAAAAAGATATGTATGGTGAAAAACAGGATAGTAAGGATTTTTTGAAGGGAGATCGATATTCTGATATTGATATAAGAAAAAGCGTTAAAAAAGCTCTTAAAAGAGGACATAAGAAAGTTAATTCTGAAGATTTGAAGGTCTATGAAAGGAAATCAGAAGGTAATGTGGAAATTATTTATGCTATTGATGCTTCAGGTAGTATGAAAGGGAAAAAATTAGAAATGAGCAAAAAAGCAGGTATGGCTTTGGCTTTCAAGGCTATTGAGAATAAAGATAAGGTGGGTTTAATTGCTTTCGGTGATAAGGTTAAGGCTGAGAAAACTCCTAGTTCTGATTTTTATTCTGTAATCAGGGATCTTGCAGGTGTGAAAGCAAGTAAGGAAACAGATTTTGCTAATTGTATAAAAACAAGTATGAATCTTTTTTCAAAAGATAAGGATTTTACTAAGCACCTTATTTTTATTAGTGACGGAGTACCTACTACTGGAGATGATCCGAAGAAAGAAGCATTAAATGCGATTGCAGAAGCTAGTTATGCAGGTATTACTGTTTCTATGATAGGTGTGGAAATCGATGAAGATGCAGAAGATTTTCTTCGTAAAGCAAGTGAGATAGGTAAAGGTAAATTCCAGATGGCAAAGGAAGCTAATGATATTGATGCTTTAATACTAGAGGATTATTTTAATTTTACTGGTTAATTTTTAAATTAAAAAATTTTATTAATAAGTATTCATTCCTTCCAGCATGACTTTTTATAAATCATCAATTATTGCAGATCCCGAAGGTGGTAGCTGGGAATTTGCAAAGAAAATCTGGGAGAGATTAAGTGAAAAAGAACCTTCTAATTATGAACTTAATAAAGTTAATATAAAAGAATTTAGAGATGGAGAGATTAAGCCTAAAATAGATAAGAATGTAAGAAAAAGGAAATGTTTTTTTATACATGATAGTTCTAAGAATTCCGACAGGTGGTTTACTGAATTGGCTTTTATTAATTATACTATGAAACATTCTTCTGCACAAGAGATTGTTGATGTTTTCCCTTATCTTAAATATGCTAGACAAGATAGGAAGGACGAATCACGAGTTCCTATAAATTCAAAAGTTATTGCAGATATTGTTAATATGTATGCTACAAAAGCTATAACTTTAGATGTGCATAATTATTCTATACAAGGATTTTATGATGTGCCTATGGATACACTTCAATCACATCAAACTGTATTTAATTATATTAAAGATCAATATCCTGAGATTATGGATGATCTTGTGCTTGTAAGTCCTGATGTGGGTGGTGGTAAGAGAGCTGAAAGTTTCAAGGATGCTTTTGGGGCTAAGAGTATGGCTATCGGTTATAAGAAAAGAAAAGAAGCAGGCTTTGTAGAAAGTATAGAATTGACAGGGGATGTTAAGGATAAGAATGTTCTTATTGTTGATGATATTATCGATTCTGGGAGTACTTTGATAGAAACTGCAAAAGTAGCTAAGAATAAAGGAGCTAAAAGTGTTAATGTATATGCGACACATGGGTTGTTTAACAAAGGTGTTGATTATTTTACAAAATGCAATTTTATAGATCTTATTATGGTAGGAGATACTGTTTTTTCTGATAAGATTAATAATGACCCTAAAATAAAAATTATTTCTTTCGTTGATTTGTTTGCCGAGGCTATTGATAGAATTAATAAAGGTAAAAGCTTGAGCAAACTTTTTGAATGATATATTTAACTATTTCTTTAATATATTTCTTTTAATAGGTGAAATTATATATCATGCCCACGTCGGGATTCGAACCCGAGTCTTCGCCTTTCGCTGTGCGGAAGACCAGAAAATTTCTGATTTTCATTGCCTCGAGAGGGCAAAATGATTGGCCGGACTACACCACGCGGGCTTAATATGCTCAAGTATTCCGGCTTATTTAAAAATGTATTCTTAAAAATTGCCCGTTAATTTTATAAATGGGATTAAAATTCTGTTATATAAAGATGCCGGCATAGCTCAGCCCGGTTAGAGCGCTACGCTCATATGTTTGAGCGATGAGCTAACGCGATGATTAGCTCTCTGGGTTACGTAGAAGTCCCGAGTTCAAAAAGGTATAAGTTCAGTCTTAACCTCTGAAAGTCTCGGTGCCGGCACTCTTTTTTAATTAAAATAAAAGTGTTTCTTTTTATAATTTATAGAATTTAATTTCAATTGAAGAAAAAAAACAATTAGTCACCAACATTAATAAAATACATTTTATATTACGTAGAATAATTAAACACTTATGGTTTAACTATTACGAAATTTAAGCACATCTATAAAAATGAGTGATGTTGCGAACAAATGTTCGTTCCTCCGGGCGAACTTGATTGAATTTGCGCTCCTGTAAGTAATTTCACTTCTTACTGCAAATTCAAATATTGCTTCAAGGTAATATCATCATCATTTTATTTTAAGTTTCAATATTTGACAGAATTAGTCTAGCCAAATTTCTGGGTTTTCGGCAAGGCAATATATAAATATAACAATCTTATGTCACTAACTAAATTGCCATTAAATTTATAAACCCTGTTTCATGATATCTTTTTATGGGAAAAAAGGAAAAAGAAAAAAATAACTTATTACTTTACATAGGTATTGTTGCAGTGGTATTTCTTTTATTAATTATAGGTATACCCTTAGTTTCTTTTATGATACAAGGGTTTTCAAGTGAAGATGATTTCTCAAAAGGTAATGTTGCTATAATAAACATTGAAGGACCTATTGTAAGTGGAAATAGTGTTTTTGATAGTGACAGAACTTATTCCGAAAGTATTTCTAGATATATAAATAAAGCTGAAGATGATAATAGTATTAAGGGTGTAGTTTTTAAGATAAATTCTCCAGGAGGTAGCGGGGTTGCTTCAAAAGAGATTGCTGATGAAATAAATGATTTATCAAAAAAGAAACCAACTGTATCATATATAAAAGATGTAGGTGCTTCAGGTTCTTATTGGGTTGCTTCTTCAACAGATAAGATTTTTGCTAACGAATTATCAATTGTCGGCTCTATAGGAGTTATCGCATCTTATCTTGAATTTTCAGATTTTCTGGAAGAATATAATATAACCTATCAAAGATTTGTTTCAGGAGACCATAAAGATTTCGGAAGCCCTTTCAGAGAACCAACTGAGGATGAGGAAAAAAATTTCCAGAATCTTCTTGATGAACATCATCATATATTCATTAGGGAAGTTGCAAAAAACAGGAATATCGATATTGAAAAATTGAAAAATATATCTGATGGTTCTATATATAGTGCAAGTAAAAGTATCGAATATGGACTTATTGACGAATTCGGAGGAAAAGAAGAAGCAATCGATTATTTAGAAGAAATCTTAGAAATAGATGCTAAAATTGTGAAATATCAAAAAAAAGCCAGCATTTTTGAATCATTATCTGGTTTAGTTTCACAAGTATCACAAAAAACAGGACATGCTATCGGGAATGGATTTGCCGATAAGCTTATGAGTAATAATGGTTTGGAATAATTTTATTCAAAATTGGATTGGGATACCTTGGGTAAGGTTTATTTTAGTTGTATTTATCGTTATAGTTCTTACTAAGTTGTTTTCTATGATTGCAACTAATATTCTCAGAAAAGCTGCAGCTCTTACTGAAACTAAAAAAGATGATGAGGTCGTAGATAAGATAGAAAACCCTATTGTATATATAATAACTTTATGGGTCATTGATATGGGGCTTAAGCAGCTGAATTTCTGGCAAGAAAATATTGATACTATAGAAAAAGCAATATATACTCTTATGCTTTTTATTTTAGCAAGAATTATAATAAATATAGGAGATCTTTTACTTATTATATGGTCTGAAAAATCAACAAAGTTAACTTCAAATAAACTTGACGATCAATTAATCAACGTTATAAATAAAAGTATGTCTATAATAATATATATAGTTGCTGCAGTTTATGCAATGAAAATATGGAATATAGATATATGGCCCATCCTGGGTAGTCTTGGTATAGCAGGTATAGGTGTGGCTTTCGCCCTACAAGAAGCTTTGAAGAATCTTCTAGGTGGTATACAACTGATTCTTGATAAAAATTTTAAAGTGGGCGATATAATTGAACTTTCAACTGGAGAAAGCGGTTTGATTCATGAAATTACTTTAAGATCCACAAGAGTCAAGACATGGGATAATAGATTAGTTATAATCCCTAACGCTACTATGGCGAATGATATAATAACTAATGTTTCTAAACCAGATAAAACCAGAAGGATTTCTGTAAAGTTCGGAGTAGAATATGGTAGCGAACCTAATTATGTTAAGAAAATCGTTATGCAGGAAATCAAGAAATTGAAGAATATCGAGAAGAAAAACCCTGAACCGATGATTCTTTTTAAAGAGATGGGTGATAGCGCTCTACTTTTTGAAGCCCTTTATTGGATTACAGATATGGATTATTTTCTTTCTGCAAAAGATGAAGGTACAAAAAAGATTTATGATAGACTTAATAAGGAAGGTATAGGTATTCCTTTCCCACAGCAAACTGTGTGGTTTAATGATGAGAGTAAGAAAAAGAAAAATGCTTAAACAGATTCTTATAGTTTTTTTTGCAACTTTTGTTCCATGGATTGAACTTAGAGGTGCAATTCCTCTGGGTATGGTTTATGGACTTCCGTGGTACATAGCTTTTTTAGTTGCTGTTTTAGCTAATCTTATTGTAGCAATTTTCGCATTTTTTATTCTAAGAGAAATTGTGGTTATATTACGTAAAATTAGTTTTTTTGATAGAATCTATAGTAATTATATTGAGAAATTACATAAAAGAGCGCATGGATATGTAGAAAAATACGGTATTATCGGGCTTGGTTTGTTTATAGGAATCCCTTTACCAGGTTCAGGAGTTTATTCAGGATCTGTTGTAGCTGAGATTTTTGGTATAAGATTTAGAGATTATTTTATAGCATGTATTATAGGGGTTTTTATTGCAGGTTCAATTATTACTTTTTTAAGTTTAACAGGAATTTCTTTATTTGGTCTTATTGAAGGTTTATTTTATAAATAATTTTTATTTCCTATTTTTTATGTACTTAAATGCTATTAGAGAAGGATATAATTTTTATACTGAGAGTGAAGAAAATGCAAGAGATATATCAATCCAAATTATCCCGACAAGAAAAGTTATAGGAGAAATTAGTTTCAGCCATATTAAAGATGGATTAATACTTGATAATTATGCTCCTTTTGGGCAAAAGGATATACCTGAAGAGATTTTAGGGAAAGGTTATGCGACTGCTTTGGAATTTGAGATTGCAAAAATATTAACTGAAGAATTCAGAATTGATAGTTTGGTTTATCTTTTGGCAACCTCTAAAGAAAGAAAAAAACAATTGAGTTCAAGAAATATAAAACCTAATTCTTTGATTACTTTCGGAGACTGGCTCTATACGCTTGAATATAAATTATCTGAAAACTATTAGTGTTAGATTTTTATAGGATAATCAACATTATGGATTTTATATTGCACACTTATAGAAGTGATGATATTGCGAACTAATATTAATTCCTCCGGACGAAGTAGATTGAATTTGTGCTCTTGTAAGTCGTTCTACTCCTTATCCAAAATTAAAATGTTGTTTCAAGGCAATGTCATAATTTATTTTATGTGCCTTTATATCAAATTCTTAAATTAAAAATCATATTTCATAAACAATCAATTTTTCTTGAAATTCTTCTAAAGTGATTTCACCATTAAGATATTTAGTTACATATTCACCATCAATTTCAGAATAAAGACTGTCTTGATAAGATAAGCTGTATTTAGAATCGGGATAATAAACATTAGCTACACTGAAAATATACATATTAGCTAATATAAGATCATGTTTTCTTTCGATTGGCAAATCGTATTGAACAAAAACAGTTTTATCTGTATAACTTACATTGGCATCAATTCCTTGGAAAATTAAAGTTTCTTCTATTGAAAATTCATGGGAAAAAGGTTCTTTTGTGCAACCAGATAAAAGCAATAATGTCATTAATACTAAAAATAATCTATAAATCATATTCTACACCCCCATCAAAAGTTTGATCTGTATTGCTTCTGTTTATCAGTTTTACATTATCGTTTCTCCAGAATTTCCATCCTTCATTAATTTCTTCGATTGCAACATCACCTACTTCATTACCATATTGATCTAAAGGTATCCAATAAGTCTTACTATTAGCACTTATAGCTCTCCACCTTGTAATTTTATCGTGCGTATATTTTTTTCCATTGGAGGTATATTCTAAGTTGTTATTTTCCCCGTGTTTTTTTATAAAAGCATTTGGAGTGTAAGATATACCTTGACCATGTAATATTTCTTGTTGGTTTATTCCATTTAAGATTTTTTCATCTGGTATTGCACTAGTTATTTTCTCTGTAGTTTCGCCATAAATTTCAATTGCTTTTCCTAATATAGGAACGTCATTTCCAAATTTTCTTCCTGCTTTACCTAATATTTTAAGTGAATCTTTAAGAGCACTTTTTGCTGATGTGTTAACATATCCTTTAGAGAATGTTTTCAAACTATTTTTTGCTTTAGTTTTATCTTTAGTCTTTGGTAATTCATCTAATTTTTTTTGTATTTCTTTTGCTTCTTTTTTTATTTTTTCACTAACTTGTTTTGCTTGAATTTTTTTGATGTCTTCATTTGTTATGTTTTTAACAGATTTTATAATTTTAGGACCTTTTATTTCATTTATAGGTTCATTCAATTCTTTTTGTTTTGATTTTTTTTCTTTTTTCCTTGTATTAGTTTTCTTGTCATCCTTTTCTTCAACTTCTACTTCAACAATTTTCCCACCGTCAATTTCTTTTAATATTTCTAATCCAAGTTCTCTTACTTTTTCTTCTTCATGATTTGTAGTATGAATTGTGATTGCTAAATATTCTTCCATATAATTATCTCTTGGATTAGGCAGGTAGAAAAAAACTGAATTATCTTCTCCTAAAACTTAATTTCCATCAACATAAAAAGCATCTTCGTGATATTGTAACCATCTTACATAACCCATGTCTTCTGATTCATAATTTTGGTGTTTGTTTTCTAAATAGGTTTTATTGTTTGAATATTCAATATAGATTTCTCCAAATTTATCTCCTTTACTCCAAGAACATTGATAGTCACATCTTTTTTCTAATGGGGCGAATTTTTTTATTGCTTTTTTGCATGCTACCTCTAAATCTGGATTTTCATCGTATAGACATTCTCCTGTTGCAAAAGGTATTAATGATAATACTAATAATGTTAATATTATTTTTTTCATTTAAACCTCTATCATTAATTTTTTTATCCAATTAAAAATGTTTTGTTTATTTTAAAATAAAACT
>JBNJGI010000011.1:0-30957 GCA_051819685.1 Nanobdellota archaeon
AAAACAAAAAAATGTCCAAATACGAAAAACTGCTTTCACACAAACAAATGTAGTTAAAAAAGTATTATACTTAATTCACCACAAAATAGATAAAAGAAATCAAATCATTGAAATTCAAACAAAATATTGAATTTAATTCAACCAACTCAATAAAAAATTAATAATGATTTTCTTTAATATATATTATATCCTAAAAACATTAGAAAAAGGAATTTTCTCAACAGATTTAACATCAAGATTTCCGAAAACATTTTTACCTAATTTCAAAGATTCTTCCCCGACAAAAGAAGCTGAAACACATTTATTAAGAAGAGTTTTTATTTCTTCTTCTGAAGATTTGATTCCATTATAAAAATCAGCACTCAGATTAAGGCATTTATTTCCTTCTTGAAGTCTTTTTCCAATAAGATAATCATCACAAATAGAAACATGTAGTCTTTGGTTCTTTACATTCTTTTTTACTATCAGTTCAGCCATCCTTTAACCTGTGTTTTAGCTCCACACGCCATACATCTCAAATAAGAATTATTACCTTCCTTTTCAATTTTAGTTTCTGGTTTACCGCATTCAGGACATATAACATAAAGATCTGCAAATTTCCTTATTTTCTTATTAATCATCTCAGAAGAAAGCTTTCTTCCGAAAATGACTCTATTTTTTTCCATAACACCAGGTGAGGCAAGTTCTTTAAGAACGAATCTCCAAACAGCTTTAGGATCTCTGTTCAGAGTTTGACAAATCTGTTGAAAATTAGATATGATTGTTTTATTTCCTTCAACATGTCCTCTTACTTTTGGAATTTCAAATCTCTCTCTTATCTTTGCACTCTCAGGTAGATTATTTCTAGCTCTTTTAAGCATCTCGTCGTAATTCATATTAAACTGAAATAATTGCTCTTTTATAAATTTTCTTTAAGAGTAGTAGGCGACATAAGATTGTTATATTGCCTTGCAGAAAACCCAGAAATCTGGCTAGACTAATTCTGTCAAATATTGACAATTATAACAAAATGAATGATGATATTACCTTGAAACAATTTCTGAATTTGCAGTAAGAAGTGAAACGACTTACAAAAGCGCAAATTCAATCTAATTCGCCCAGAGGAACGAACATTTGTTCGCAACATCACTCATTTTTATAGATGTGCTCAAATTTTGTAATAGTTAAACCATTAGTGTTTAATTATCCTGCGCCATATAAAATATATTTTATTTATACGCAAAGCCCAATACGAAAGAAAATT
Source organism: Nanobdellota archaeon (assembly GCA_051819685.1). Classification (GTDB taxonomy): domain Archaea; phylum Nanobdellota; class Nanobdellia; order Woesearchaeales; family DATGWN01; genus JBNJGI01. The sequence continues at coordinate 1,244 of JBNJGI010000011.1, forward strand.
TATAAATCCTGAGTTCAAAAAACAAATACAAAAACAATACTGTATAGAATTAGGCAAATAAAATAAATATGTTGCCTTGAAATAATATTTCAAATTGTGATAATTAATGGAAAGACTTACAGGATTACAAATCAAATCAAGTTTATCCAGACATTTGAACTATGGTTCGTAATCAGAATTAAAAACATTTATATATTTAAAAAGAGGAGTTTTAGTAGATGAAAGTTTCAGATAAAAATAATAGGTACCTCAAAACTGTATTTTTCTTTTTTTTACTATTCTTAGTAATCCTTTTTTCACCTATTTATTTTGCTATTGCAGAAGGATGTTGTGTTGAAAATGAAGGAGAAATATGTACGCCTATGTTAGAATCTGATAAAAGTAATTGTGAAGGAGAATTTAAGGAAAAACTATGTTATCCTAGTGTTTTTGATCCAGATGCTGATTATGTAGAAGAATGTAGTGCAGAAGGATGTTGTATGATGGAGGGTGTTGTATTACCAGGACAAACTCGAGAAATATGTGAGAACAATGGAGGAACTTTTTATGAGGAATGTCCTGATGAAATTCCTGATGAAGAATTAAAAACATGCAATGACCTTAATGGATACTGGTGCAACACTTCCAATGCTCCTTCTGATGGCCATAATATAACTGGTAGAGTTACAAAAATGAGTTTCAGACCGGGAGAAAATTATTACTGTTATGACAAAGAATGTATTGAAAACACAGAAGAATGTGAAAAAGGTAATGAAAATAGTGAAATTTTTTGTTCTGATGGAGTTAATAATGATTATGATTGTGATATAGATGCTGAAGATGATGATTGTTCCAATAATTTGAAAGGTCAAGTTATAGGTCCGGATGGAAATCCTGTTTCAGGTGTATCCTTATATATTTTCAATAACGACCATAAACAAAATCAAGATTTAGATTATTATGATAGTTACTCTACTTATTCAGTAACAAATGATGGTATTTTTTCATTCTCAGGTTTAAGTGAAGGTGAATATATCCTTAAAGTCAATTCTGAAAACTATAATCTTGAAGGAGGTAGTACTGATTCTTTTTCCATACCAAATGACCAGGAAATAGAAATCCAGGTTATACCTAAAGCTGTATCAAGCTTGGAAGGAAATGTAAAAGGTAAATCCGGAAATTCCCCTCTTGTTAAATTAGAAAATGCTGTTGTTCTTATAAAAGATTATGGATATTATTCAATGACTGATGAAAATGGTGATTACAGTATAGATTACATTTCTCAGAATATAAATAACGCTCAAGTCAAAGCATTCAAGCAAGGTTACCTCGAAAAAAATAAAAGAAAAACTATACAAGGTGAAACAACATTAGATTTCACACTTGATTCTGCATCCTGCGAATTTTACATGAAAAAACCTGTTATAGAATATATAGGTGTAGTTCCCGGAAAAAATAAAATCAAACTAGAATTCAATGCAGGAGGATGTAGTGCTGATATTTTCGAGATATATAAATGTGAAGGAAGTGACTGTTCTGATAATAGAAAATTCCATCAAATTAAAGAATTAGAAGGTAACAATATAAATTATATTGATGATGATATAAGATGGGAAAAAAATTATAGTTATTATATTAAATCAATTTCTGGAAATATTGAAAGCAATCCTTCGCTAATAAAGACAATATATTCTGGTGATAAGATTTGTGGTAATAAATATGGTGAAGGAAGTTTCTGTGTTCCTGACGAAAAAACCAAAAAATTTAATTTTAAGACAGATAATGAATATTATGAAGTAACTAAAGGAATGATTTGTGATGATAAAAATAGAGTAAAAATATACACTGGACCGACAGGTCCTGTAATATGTAAAAATGATGGGACTAATAACCAGAAATGTATAGAAATAGATTCTGGAAAAGAATCTGCAAGAACTAAATGTATTGAAATTGACGAATGTGCATCAGAAGAAGATAATTATATGGGTCTTTATTTTGATGAAGATAAATGTGAAGGAAATGATAATGAAAAATTCTGTGTCTATGATTACTCAAAAACAAATAAAAATTATTGCTTCAGTTGTCAATATTATTCAGATTGTAGTGATTACAATAGTAAAAATGCCTGTATAGAAAACAATTGTCAATTAGGACAATGTAACTGGTTTGTGACAGATCAAAAATTAGGTCAGGGTTTCTGTCATGATGTTTCAGACACTGAATGTCAGGAATGTGGTGGAAGCTATAATGATATATTCTCATCCTGTCCTCCCGATATATGTAGTTCATTTGGTAATTGCGCTTATAATATAAATGAAGATGAATGTTCTGATTGTAATGAAATAACATGCTATGATTATCAAAATCCTGATGATTGCGGTTATGGAAGTACAATATCTATAGATCAGAGTACTAATAAATACATACTTGAATCTGATGATCAATGTCAAAATTCTAATTGCAGATGGGATTCCCAGAAAGATAGATGCTACAAAGATGCTGACATCGATTATAAAGATGATTGTGAATATCTTAAAGATGAGGTAATTATCCCTAAAATTGATGGTCATTCAATTTATAGTTTGGATGATTGTAAAGAAGATGATTATCTTCCAAAAACCACTATATCAATGAGTCGTAAAGAATATAATCCTGAAAATAATCAGTATATAAAAATAAATTTTACAAGTTATGATAAGACAGGAACTGAAAGTGAAAGATTCGATGTAAAAGATATATATTACTGTATATCCCCTGAAAACAGTAATTGGTGCAATTTTGAAAATTCCTTTGAAAAAACTGAATTCAATAGTCAATTGAAAAAAAGAATAATTACTTTAGGAAGTATTGATTCAAGAGGCAGAATATCTCCGATAGGAGGAAAAAAATTCTATATATCTGAAGGTAAAAACATCATACGTTATTATGCAAAAGATCATTCAGGCAATCTTGAGATAATAAAAGAAGAAAATTTCAAAGTGGATACACAACCACCTGAAATAAATATTACTGAATACAAAATACCTTACAAGACAGATAGAAAAACTGATGTCAACATAATGTTAACATCAAATGAGAAAGTCTATTGTGAAGTTGAATTTTCAGGTTGTGAAGCAATTGGTAATTGTGATAACAATAACATAAATACCGACAATCTTTCACAGGATTACCTTGAATCAAATAAGGATGAATTTAGTTATTTTAAAGAAAGATCATTCAAAAAAATGGAGGATGGTCATTATTCACTTAATATAGTTTGCACTGATATATCTGGAAACATTAAGGAAAAAAGTTATGACGATATCCTTTTAGATGCTGATCCAAGAATCAGGGATCCTGCTCCTAAAAATATAATTGATAATAATCAAGTTCAATTAAAAGTAAAAACAATTAAAGATGTACAATGCAAATATACTGAAAGCTTGGATAAATCTTTCGAAAGCATACCTTCTCATAAAACTATGCAAAGCAAACCTTCAGGAAACTTATATATACATTCTAAACAAATATCTTTAAGTCAAAGTAAAACATATGATTATTATGTTATCTGCAATTATGACGGGGAAGCTATCGAAAGGATATCATTCACGATTGATACCTTAAAACCTTCTACTACATTGAAAGCAGGAGGTTTAGAGATTGATGAAGGTGTAGGTTGGATAAACAACGGCAAAATAAGCTTTTCATGTAAGGATGATCCTTTGAATGGTTTCGGCTGTAATAAAACAAAATTTTGTACAAACCCTGTACCTAATATTTTCAATCTTCAGGCAAAAAATACATGTAACCCTGATAAAACTTACCAAGGAAATGATATAGAAATAAAATCTCCAAGAACGGTCTGTTTTATGTCCACAGAAAATAAGCTAGAAGAATATGGAGGAAAAGAAGAAGACACAAAATGTCTGAATATCTTTGTTGATAAAACAACACCTTCAATATACATCAATAGCATCCCTAAATATACAAACGAGAATTCCTTAAGTGTAACAGGTAAAGTATACGATTCCTTTAAAAAATCGAGTATATCTTTTTCAAGAGATAAAGAATTTGAGAATATATTGGATATGTCCTTAGGATTGAAAAAAACTTATAGTTCATTCATGGAAAAAACCTCATCTGAAAGTAAAGAGATGATGTTAAGGACCAACTTACCTTTAGGAACATACAATGAAATATTAAACGAGAATGGGGAAGACAAAATTTCTGGCCAGTACTACATATTTTTTGATTATAAATCTCCAAGAAATTATGGTGCTTTAGTATTTGACTTCAGCAAAGATAAAATCTATCTTGAGATTAAAGATGGATCTGTAAAAAAATATAATATTGACTCTGGATTAGGTAAAGATTATTACAAAGGAAACAAAGACATATCAATATCAAAAGAAGACAGATACATAGATGTAAAAATTAAAGAAGAATCAGGAAAAACTATAAAATACAGCAAAGGTATAACTGACTTAAGTAAAATAGATGGAGAAAAATTAGGGGTTCTTATCAAAGATAAATCTAATGATAAATTAAAAGAAGCTTTTTATGGAAAAAATATAGATCTTTTCAATTATTATAACCTAAAGACATTTAATAAAATCAATAAAAAAGTATTCATTGAATTAAATGGGAATATTAAAAAAGTAATTGGTACAAAAGGTTCTTTCTCCTATAATTCTATGTTATCCCGGAATAATCCGAAACATGGACAGAAATTCAATGTGAAAGTTTACTCAGAATCTGTTTCAGGAAAGAAAGGAAATGAAGAAAACATAAATATAGTATACGACCTTTCAGGACCATTCACCAAGAAACCTGAATTCTTACCTACAATCGATCAGGAAACGAATGATTACATAGAATATGGATCCTCTGCTGATATATCTTTTGAAGCATCTGATGATTATAGTGGTATAAGAAGCATAAGTCTTTCTATAAGAGATGAAACATTCGAAATTGAAGATAAAGGAAATAGCTGGAAATCAAGATTAGATTTAAGTAACATACCTATCGGAAAACATGATGTTAAAATAACATCGTATGACAATCTTGGAAACAAGAACATCCAGTTATTTGAAGACGCTCTTATAATAAAAGATAAAATAAACCCTTTTATTGTAGATGATGGGAAAAATGGAGAATATTATTACAATGAAAATACTCCTGAATTAAAATTAGAAACATATGAACCCGCATCATGCAGGATAAAGTATATAAGTGATGCCGGAAGTCAAATAACACAACAAATAAGCAGTTCAAGAAAGACGCGACATTCTGTAAAACTAAATGAACCTTTATCATCTGAAAAAGGGAAAGAGATAAACACTGAATCCACTTTAATATGTGAGGATGTTAATGGAAATAAAATTGTAAAAATAATAAATATCATAATAGATAAAAGATTTCCAATATATTCTATAAATCTTGATGATTCAAACCTGAAACCTTTGGATATAAAAAGAGATTCAGAAACATACTTAGGATTTTCAAGATTTTCCAAGACATTCCATGTATTTTCCGATGAACCAGTAAAATGTAGATACACTTCAAACAATAAAGAAGATTTTGAAAATATGGATAAATATTTTCTTGGAAATAATTATTCAAAAGAAAAAAAGACTCCTTCTATTTTCATTAACACACCAAAAGATAAAGACTTCAAATTCATATGTAGAGATAGGGCTGGTAACGATGGAATAATTAAACATATCGGAATAAAGACAGATAAAACATCAAAACCTTATCTTTTTAATCTTCCTGAAACAATATACATGAACCAAGAATATATGAGTGGAAATATTGAGCAATCAGAAAAATTCATGATTGAATTCACATCAATGAGAGATATTGATTGTTCGTATGAAATAAATGGAAAAACAGGAAACTTTCAACAAACTTATGCATCTGATCTTTTTGAAACATACTCTTTCAAAAATGATTTTCAGGGACAAATCAATAAAGGTTTGAACAAAATGAAAGTAATATGTAATTCTCCTGATACTAGTAAAAAGCTAGAAAGGACAATAAACATATTCTATGATAAGGATTCACCTATATTAAAACTAGGATCCACCAAACAAATTTCCGAATTAAACAAAATAGATATAGAAAAAACAATGACAATTATGCTTAATAAAGTAGAATCCAATGAATCATCAGAAGAATTAGTTCCTTCAAGCATTGATTCAGAAAAAATAATCCTGCCATTAAAATCAAATGAAAAAGTATATATAAAATCTTATATCAATGGTAAGCTTCAGGAAGTGGAAAAACTTTCATCAACCCTGACTCTTGAACTTAATTATGGAATGAATAATATAATACTTGAAACTATAGATAAAGCAAATAATCATGAATATTATAACATGAAAATAATCTCGACAAAAAAAGGAATCGATAACAAAATAACTTCATTCCCTTATGGTTCATTAGTGAACGGAATAGATTCTAAAATTATTATAAAACAAAAAGAATCATCTGGAAATCCTATAAAATTAAACATAAAATCTCATGATTCAGATAATGATATCAAAAAATTCATGCTAGAATCATCAAAATCTGGTAATGATTATATTTACAATATAAATCTATCAAGGCAAAATTTATATGAAATATATAAAGAATATTCATCAAGGAACCTGTCTGAAGGATATCATGAATACAAAGCCTTTTCACCGGAAACACATAAAATTAAAAGTCTGGATATACAGAATCCTTTTGATATCAAAAACGGTATGATAATGAATCTCCGTTTTTCTGATCTTGATAATAACACTTATAGTAAAGGAACTATTTATTATTCACCTTTCTCAGAAGAATATAAATTGATGAAAACAAAAGAAGATGAAATTCTTGAAAACAATCTTATAAACAAAGTTAATTTAGAATTTTCAGGTCAAGTTAAAAATGAAAATTACTTGCAATATTCTAAAGATGATTATTATGATTTCAATACCAGATCATTTTATTTAAGGAAAGAAAGAGCGGATAAACTTGAAATGGAAAGGAATATTTTCAATGAATCCTATAAAGTCAAAAAAGGTTATTCAGGACTTTACATGTCATTTTACAATGATATGAACATGAAAACAATGATTGATACCTCTCTATTCTATGATTATTCAGCACCAGAAGCCAATATTGAAATATACCCTGAAGGCGATATAAGTTATACTAAAAACCCCGTTTTCAGTATCAGCTTCAATGAACCTGCAAAGATAATTTCATTGAACTATACAGATCTTAGCAATACTTCTTCTATAGGAGGTTATTCTAAAGATGATTTCATTTTTAAGGATAACCTCAGAATAAAAGATGACCTTCAAGAAAATAAAACTTATTATCTGAATGCAGTGTATGAGGATAAGAACGGAAATATCGGAGAGGAACAAAAACAATTCACTTATATAAAAAGACCTTTGACATTGGAACTATTAAAACCAATAGGAGGTTATCTTTCAAAAAAAGATGCTGAAATAATCCTGAAATCTGATAGACTTGCAAAATGTATCATCACAAAAAATGATACATTTGATCTTGGAAAATTAAGAGAAGAAACATCATTTAAAGATGATTATAAAATATATCACAAACTAAATATTACAGTACAAAATAAAACAAAAATATATGCCAAATGCAAACCTTATGGAGGTGATATATCAAATAAATTTTCTTACAATCTTGAAGTTGATACAACCCCTCCAGTCATAGAACAAATAAATTTCACCAATTCCGAAATTATAAATGGTGTTCCTTTTATCAATAGTTATCCTCTTTCAGCACAAATAGACATAAAAACTGATGATCCTACAAACTGCAGATATTCATTAATTAAAATGGGGGAAAATCATACCAATGATTTTGATTTCATGGAAACACCATATAAAAAAGGTGATTGTAATGGTATCTATAAGAATGATGAATGTTATTCCAATAACAAAAGCTTTACAATTATGAATCTTCAGGATAAGAATGAGTATGAAGCTGAAATAAAATGTATAAATCTTCCAGGACTTATATCGCCGTCTGAAAAAATATATTTCCAGGTAAACTTAGAAGAAGGAAACAAAATAAAAATAATAAAACCTTATGAATATGAGCTTTCAAAATCTATTGATATAAAAGCTGAAACAAACATACCTGGAAAATGCTATTTCGGTATAGATAATCAATCTGTTTCTACAAGATTATTATCCTCTCAAGGAAATACATTACATAAAAAATCCCTTAATATTGATGAAGGGAAACACCTGCTTAAATTATCTTGTAAATTAAAAAATAAGACATATAATAAAACAAAAACTTTCACATTAGATACAACCCCTCCTGAAAAAGGTTCAATTATTACAAGAGATAATACTACTTCAAGAGAAAGACTTGATGCAAGAGCTGTCAATTTTACTGATGAAGAATCAGGAATTGCTTTCTATGAATATGCTGTAGGGGATACAATATACGGAAGAAAAGGATGGAATATGCTGAAAAACTGGACTCAGACAAAAAGATCTGTGATGTCTGTCAAAAATGTAATACTTCTTAACGATACAACATACTATTGGCATATCAGAGCTATGAATGAAGCAGGACAATATTCATCTATAGCTTCAAGTACAGGAACTGAAATCATATCTATAAATAAAAACATATTTAATGAACAATCCTGTTCAGATGGTAAAAAGAACAACGGTGAAACTGGAGTGGACTGTGGAAAAGTATGCAACAAATCTTGCCCTCCTGGAACATCTTGTATATTTGATAGTGATTGTTATTCAGATGACCTTGTATGTAGTGAAAACAATGAATGTATTCACATAAATAAAACAGATGATTTTGAAGAAAATTTACCTGATGATGACATTATCTTAAATGATACTATTAAAAACGAAAGTTATGAAAATGATGAAATAGAACCTGGATTTGACCAAAAAGATACCAGGACTGAAGTCACAAAGAAAAGCAATAAATGGATATATTTCTTGATGGCATTCGGTCTCCTTATCATGATGGGTGGAGGGGGATATTATTACTATTCGACAAAACAAAATAATAATAAAGGAGGATCTTCTGCTTCAGCACCAGGTCAAGAAACTTCTTCAGACAATACTGATTACCAGCAAAACAATTTTGCAGGTACGATGTCTATGAACAATAATGATTCTGAGAACAGAAAAGAAGCTCTAAAAGAAGCATTAAAAAGAAAACTTGCTGACCAACAAAAAGAAGCTGCTCAAAAAGATAGAAATGAATTATTCGATAACTTTACTTCTGAAGGAAGCAGTAGTCAGAATGAAAATAATAAAAATCACCCTTCGGACAAAAAATCATCTGTAAGTTCTGCTTCTATAAAAAGAAATAACGACTCAAATATAAAAAATAAAAAAGAAATATCTGAAAAAGCTGCAAGAATAAAGCAGAAGCTTGACTCTTCCGAAAATATTAATCATCATTTCAAATCCCATCCTGAAGGAGAAGCTGTAAATTCAGAAAAATTAAAAAAAGAACACCAAAACCTTGTGGAAGACAGTTTCAAAGACAAAGAAAATTCTGCTAAAAATATTTCAAAAAATAAGAATAAGGATGTATTTGATAAATTATCTGAAAGAACCACTGATAAATCATCTCAAAAAACAAAAAAATCCACATCAAATGAAGGACAAATAAAAAGACCTAAGGATAGTCTGAGCACTCTTGAAAAAATGGTTAAAAACAATTCAGGTGAAGAAAAAAAAGAGTATAAAGAAAACAAAAAAAATACTAAAAAACAAAAAAATAAAAATTCAATTGATAAGCTTTCTAAAATATCAAGTTCAAATAAATCTTCCTCTAAAGGTAAAACAAAAGATAAAAATAAAAATAAATCAGCTTTTGGAAAATTAGAAGATTTAAATAAAAAATCAGGTAAATCAAAAAAATGAAAAAAGTAAAAAAAGCAAATATCTCTCAAAGCTTTGTTTATATAAGTGCTATTATAATAATGGGTGTAATATTATTATTAGGTGGATCGGCAGTAAACAACATAATTTCTAATATGAATCGTCTTGAAAAAGCAGATTTCAGAAACGATTTTAAAGAATCTATAAATGAAGTTAGGGGTAAATATGGATCCAGGAGGATTTTTAATCTCACAGGACTAAAAGATTATGATGAATTATGTGTCTTTGATTTGGATTCATATGATATTAATAATGATAATACACATGAAAGTTATGATTTTATGGGTTTAGAATTAGAGAAAGGAACGTCCAATGTTTTTTTAGTTAAAAATGATGCTGTTGAAGAAAGCTTTCTTATAAAAGATATAGAAGTTGATAGAGGTAGTATTTGCCAAGAAATATCGGAAAGTGGTATAATAGGGATAAGGATTGAAGGACTCGGTAGAAAAGTAGAATTCGATTTCACATAATACTATTATATAATTAATACAAACTTTTATATAGAATGTTTTTGATTTAATTTAAAAAAGAGGTGCTTTTAGCATATGATGGGACTATTTAAAAAGAAAAAGAAAGTTAAAACTACATCGGGTGAGTTACCATCCATGCCTAAACCATCATCTGAAAGCATGCCACCGCCACCTCCAAATTCTGAAGAAAAATCAGATGATAAATCAAATTCTAACGAATTACCACCATTACCACAATCTGCTGAAAATAATGAGAAAACTGAAACAAAAGAAACTGATGTTTCTGAAAATAACAATGGAAATAACCAACAACAACCAATGATGGCATCTGATTCAGCTAATAAAAATTTGGAACCTGGTTATGCTAATGATAATGCTAATACTGCTTCCACTACTGATAAAGATGAAGGAAATGTTAATGAAAGTAGTAATGATTCTTCTAAAAGCGATCAAATACAAGACTTGGAAATCCCTGATATAGATAATCTGGAGCTTTCTTTCTCCAATGAATACGAAGAAGAAAATACAAACAATAAAACTAATCAAAATATTAATCCGCTAAAATCAAAAGAACATAATCAAAAAACATACGCTGAAGAAAAATCGTCAGAAGCTAAAGATAAAAATGATGATTTAGTTTCTGAAAAAAATAAATCGATTAAAAAATATGAAAATAATGATAACAATAATGATAACAATAATGATGATGAAAATGAAGAATTAAAAGATGAAAATGATGATGAGATTGAGGAAGGTCCTTTATTCATAAAAAAGACATCATTCAAAGAAGTTGTAGAAACTAATGACTCTGCATTAAAAAAAGTTAATTATATGAAAGACCAGTATGACGTTATCCAAAATATAAATGCAGATATAACTTCTAAAATGAATAATTATAAAGAAATATTATTAAATATACATCATAAGATGAAGAATGTAGATAAAAAAGTATTTGAGGAATAAAAAAATGACTGAAAAAATGCCTGTTTTCGTAAAAATAGATGAGTACAAAGAAGTACTTGATGTCTTGAATGCAATAAAAGAAAAAGTTGATGAAGCCAAAACTGTCCTTAATGAAGTGGAAGAATTAAAAGAAAAAGAAGATAATGAACTTGAGTCTTGGAAAAGTAGTATTGATGATATAGACAATAATATTAATTATATAAACCAAACAATGTTTGAACCTGAAAACTAATATGGCAAAGAAAAAAACTGTACAAAAGGAAGAACCGATTTTTGTAGGAATACATAATTCTCTTAATCTTAGAAAAAATGTATTAGAATGTTCAAAAAAACTTCTGACATCAGTGAAAGATGTTGAAAGTTTAAAGACTGTGAGGGGACAAAAACAAAAGAAAATAGAGGACCTAAAAAAATTATTGACAAATATAAGGACTAATCTAAACAGATTAAAAAAGAGGTTGCCTGTTCACATAGCAAAAGAAGAAAATCATCTTGATATAGATAAAAATAAGAATGTATCTGCAGTTTCAAACAAAGAGAATTCTTCGGAAAAAAAATCTTCGACTAAAAAAAATGCTTATAAAACAGAATTAGAATCTATTGAAGAAGAATTAGAAAGAATAGAGAAAAAACTCGTTGGTTGAATAAATTTAATTAATTCTGTTTTATTATTGTAAATCTGATAGATAAGTTTTTTTATAACATAAACTCTATAAATTATTAATGTTAAAAATCATTAAGGATAAAGATAAATTATATTTCATTAAGGTTAAGTTTCATTAAAAGGCAAAAACATTAATTTCTTATGAATTAAAACTATTCCTCAATTTCTTCATCACAGAAAAAAATCCCTAATTGTTTGCTTTTTCTTTTTGCTTCATAACTAATTTTTTTTGCCATAATAATAAATCGTATCAAATATTTATAAATTAAATTAAGATTAAACATAATAAATGTAATATAACTTTTGTATAAATAAGATTTAATAACATATATTATAATATACCTTATTTTTTATATAAATCCTAAGGCTGGTAATAATGGCTTAAAATAAACTTATTCACTGTATAGTGTACATATTTATTTAAAAAAGCTTGATTTTATAAAGGATAATATGGATGAATTAAAAGGTACATTAAGTTTCCCTGTAATACTACTCATAACTATAAATTCTATTATGGGGACAGGTATATTCTTTCTTCCTGCCATAGGAGCGAGTGTTTCAGGGCCTATGTCGATAATATCCTGGGTGCTTCTTTCTCTGATATCAATTTATATATCGATGTGTTTTGGAGAACTTGCAAGTATGTTTCCTAAATCAGGTGGGATATATGAATACTGCAAACAAGCATATGGTTTTTTCCCTTCTTTTCTTGTAGGGTGGACCGCTTTAGTAGTAGGTAATATAACAATAGCGATGCTTGTAGTAGGTGCTGTAAGATATCTCAACCCTGCTTTACCCAGCATTGCTAAAATAGGAATCAGTCTCTTTTTTATATTAATGTTCAATTATATGGCTTTTTCAGGAATGAAAACCAGTTCTTTCATGCTTGTTACTTTTTCATTCATCACTTTATCCTCTATTTTCGGTCTTATAATACCTGGATTATTGAATTTCAGTACATCAAATTTAACTCCTTTTTTTACACACCCTTTTTCAAAAGTATTTGTGGCGATATTTTTCATATCAGAAACATTTTTCGGATGGGAGACTGCAACATTCCTTTCTGAAGAAACTAAGAATCCACGTAAAGTAATTCCAAAAGCATTAATATATGGTACTATCATAATTGCAGTCATAAGTATACTTTTTGTAATAACTTCTTTAGCTACAATCTCCTGGACACAGTTAGGAAACATGGAAGCGCCTCTTTCAAACTTGGCGAAAATACATTATGGTATATTTGGAGAAAAATTGTTTGTAATGCTTGTTTACCTTTCTATAATTGGCAGTGTTGCAGGATGGATAGTTTCAGCTCCTAGGCTTATTCTTGCTTTAGCTAAAGACAAATTTTTCCTTTCCCAATGTGCAAAAATACATCCTAAAAATAAAACTCCTCATATGGCAATACTTTTTCAGACAATTCTTACATCGCTTCTTATAGTTATTGGTGCCGGATCTTATGAAACTCTTTTAGAAATATTACTGCCTTTAGTTCTGATAATATATTCCTTTACATTAATTTCTGTAACTTTATTGAGAATAAAAAAACCCTATCTTAAGAGAGGTTTCAAAGTTCCATTTGGAAAAATCGGACCTATAATAGTGGTTTTGATACTAATCATTCTTATATTATATTGGATATCGTCAACACATGGAGCTTTTCATACTTTTAGGTTAGCCCTTTCTTTTGCATTGACAGGAATACCTATTTATTTGCTTTTGACTTTTTATTACAATCCTGATGCTATACGTAAAATTACAGATAAATTTGCAAAAGTAAGTTATTGGACGGAAAATATCAATTTACCTAAAAAAGTAAGAAAAGAAATTTTAAACCTTCTTGGCGATATTAAAGGAAAAAGAATACTGGAACATGGATGTGGTGTTGGTACACTAACATTAGAATTATCAGAAGCAGTGGGAAATAAAGGAAAAATATTTGCCACTAACATATCAAAGGGTGAACTTGAAGTTTTAAATACAAGGGTCGATAAAAAAGGCGCACTTAATATCACTACTATACATGATGAGCATCATACTAGCAGAATACATCCATATGTACCTAAAATAGATGTATTTGTATCAGTAGGCACATTAGGTTATACTCAAGATATAAACAACATAGCAAGACAAATATATAAAAGGATGCCTGTTGGAGGTAAAATTTGTGTATTAGAATACATTGATCTATATAAAGTATTGCCTAATGGAGGTTGGCTTTCTGATTTGGAAGCCATTGAAGATATATTCAGAGATAATGGATTTTTAGTCAGGGTTGTAAAGAGAAAAGGTTTACTTTGGAATTATCTTTATGTATATGGAGTAAAATCTAAAAAAAGTTTGATACCTTACATTTAGCACTTCAATGCTTGACTCTATTATTTTTATAGATGTGTTCAAATTTCGTAATAATTAAATCATTAATGTTTAATTATCTGCACAATATAAAATACTCTTTATTTATGTCGCCTACTATATACACCTAAAATTTATAAATTTCAATAAATAACTTAGCTTATGAAATTAATAAACCCTGGAAAGCTTCCATTTAACACAAACAAAGAATCTGAAATTGAATTAGAGACAGAAAATTTTGATGACATTTGGGAAATAAAATCTATTCTTCAAAAAGATGACATTGTATCCGGAGAAACTTATAGAAAGATAACAATCGGCGATAAAGAGAAAGAAAAAGCTAGAAGTGTAAAGAAAAAAATATATCTTAAGATAAAAGTAGAAGAAACCGAACTACAAGAAAATCAGCTAAGAATTAAAGGTAAAGTGGAAAATGAAACCGATGATATACCAAAAGGAAGTTATCACTCATTAAACATTGATGAAAATTGTAGGGTAAAAATAAACAAATCGTGGTATAAATACCAGCTTGAAAAGATAAAAAAAATTATAGAATCGCCGTCATCAAATATAATAGCCTGTCTTTTTGATAGAGAACAAGGTAATATTTTTTCAGTAAAAAATGAAAATTTCACCAAAATAGGAGAACTTAAAGGTAATGTACAAAAAAAAGATTATAATCAAAATTCAGGAAATTTTTTCCCTGAATTAGCAGAATTATTATCTGAAAAAGTAGACCTTTATAATCCGGATATAGTAGTCTGTGCAAGCAGTCATTTTTGGCATACTGATATGAAAAAAACCCTTAATGATTATAAATTCGCTAAAAAAACTATATACGTTCCTGTTTCGGATATAGATAAAAATGGTCTTAAAGAAGCTTTATCAAGGCAAGAAGTTATTAAAAATGTGCATAATCTTCGCATAATAGAAGATGAAAAAATAATTGAAGAATTAAATAAAAAAATAATGCAGGGTGGAAATGTGTGCTATGGTGAAAAAGATTGTAATGAATATTCTAAAAAAGGAGCTATTGAAAAACTAATACTCACTAACAACTATATAAAAGAAAAAAGGATGGAAAATACTTTCAGTAATACTGAAAATCTTTTACATGAAGTTGAAAATAATAAAGGGGAAATACATATAATTTCAGGGGATAATGAACCATCAAGAAAACTTGATGGCCTTGGCGGTATAGCTGCCTTTTTAAGATTCAAATAGTAAATACAGTTTATAATTACTGAAGTTGTTCATGCACATGCAACAAAATGAGTGATGATATTGTCTTGAAGTAATTTTTGAATTTGTGGTAAGGAGTAAAACGACTTACAGGAGCGTAAATTCAATCAATTTTACCCTGATGAATAAACTTTCGTTCACAATATCACTCATTTTTATAATTGTATAATTAAAAGTTCTACTCAAATAATGAAAAATTTAAAAAGACTTGTTTATATCCTTAACAAATGGCACAGGGAAAAAAAGAAAAACCGCAATTGGCTGATAAGAAGAAAGTAGAAGAATTACTTGAAAAAAAATACTTTCAAGCGAGAACCATAGTTGAAATAATGGGAAAACCTGAAGAACATGTTAAAGAAACAATGGACGCTTTTATATTAAAAGCTTCAAAAGACCCCAGATTTACATTTTCAGATTATTCAATAGAATCTCCTCAAAAACTAGAGGATTCAGAGTCATTATATAGTTCATTTGCAGAAATTGAATTCCTGACTAAAGATTCCCTAACTCTTATGAATTTTGTAATGGATTACATGCCTACATCAATTGAGGTAATCGAACCATCTAATATCAATGTACAGGCCTCTTACATGTCAAACCTTCTAACAGAATTAGCAGGAAGAATACACACAATAGACAATAAGCTTAAGAAAGAAGCTTCGACAAATAAGATAATAACAAAAAGTCTTAATGTCATGATACAAAATTCCATACTTATACTTCTAAATCTGGGACCAAGAAAACTTGAAAACATATCTAAAAGCATTGGTGTTCAAAAAGACCAAGCAGAACCTTTCTTAAAAAAATTAGTTAATGACAAGAAAATAGATTACAATAAAGACAACAATACCTACCGTTTAATAAAATGAAGCTCACTGAAAATGAAAAAAGGGTTGAGGCAGTTCTATTTGCATCTTCACGTAGAATGAATGAAGAAGAGATATTAAATATTCTTAAAACTGATAAAAAAAATGTAAATGAAGCCTTAGAAGGGCTTAAAAAAAAATATTCAGAAAATAACAATTCACTCCAAATCGTAAAAGAAAACGATACATGGAAAATATCTCTTAAATCTGATTACATGCCTTTAGCAGAAAATCTGATTCCTGCAACAGAATTACCTAATGTAGTTATAGAGACTCTTGCTATAATAGCGTGGAAATCACCAGTATTACAATCAGAAATAGTAAGAATAAGATCATCTTCAGCTTATGATCATATAACACAATTAGAAAAGATGGGTTTGATAACAAGATCTAAAAAAGGAAGAAGTTACATTGTTAAAGTCACAGATAAATTCTATGATTATTTTGATGTCCCTCCTGAAAAAGCAGAAGAAGCTTTTAAATCATATAATCAGGAAGAAGAACAACCTGAAGAAGAAGAAGAAAACGAATTCAATAAAGGGGATAGTTTTGATAAAGGATCTTTCGAAAGAGAGAAAAAGCTCATGGATGAAATAAAGGAAAATAAAATAAATCCTGATGAGATAATAAATAAAGATGAAGAATTCCTTAAAGAATTCGATAAAAAACTCAATCAAATAAATCAAAACAATGAAGAAATAAATGAAAAAGCAGAAAAAATACAAGAACAGGCAGAATCAGATGACAAAAAGTCTGAATAATATGATAAAAAGGTGAAAAAATGGAAAAAGTTGCAATTAACGGATTCGGAAGAATAGGAAGGCTCGTATTTAGAGCGATGATGGAAAAAAACATAAATGTATTAGCAGTTAATGATCTTACTGATACAAAAACTCTTGCACATTTACTGAAACATGATTCAGTGCATGGAAAATTCCCGGGGAAAGTAGATTATGATGAAAATAATTTATATGTAGATGGAAAAACCATTAAGGTCCTTTCTGAAAAAGATCCTAAAAATCTTCCGTGGGAAGACTTGGGTGTTGAAGTCGTCATTGAAAGCACAGGGATATTCAGAGAAAGAAATCAATGCGCTATGCATCTTGAGGCT
Organism: Nanobdellota archaeon; assembly: GCA_051819685.1. Lineage (GTDB taxonomy): Archaea > Nanobdellota > Nanobdellia > Woesearchaeales > DATGWN01 > JBNJGI01. The sequence goes on from JBNJGI010000011.1 coordinate 18,820, forward strand.
GGTGCTAAAAAAGTTATACTTTCAGCCCCTGCGAAAGACGAACTTGATATGACAATAGTCAAAGGAGTTAATGAAGATCAATACAATCCTGAAAAACATCATATTGTAAGCAATGCGAGCTGTACAACTAACTGTCTTGCACCTTTAGTCAAAGTGCTTAATGATAATTTTGGAATAGAAAAAGGTTTCATGACAACAATCCACTCTTACACAGCGGATCAAAAACTTGTAGACGCTCCTCATAAAGATCTAAGAAGAGCAAGAAGTGCAGCAATAAATATGATTCCTACAACAACAGGTGCAGCAATAGCTGTAACTAAAGTAATACCTGAATTACAAGGAAAAATGGATGGTATTGCTGTAAGAGTTCCTACAACAGATGGTTCTGTCACTGATTTCGTATGTGAACTAAAAAAAGATGCAACTTCAGAAGAAATAAATGATATAATGAAGTCTGTTTCTTCTAATGAACTGAAAGGAATAATTGATTACCTTGATTATCCTGCTGTAAGTTCTGATATAGTCGGAAACCCTGCTTCAAGTATATTTGATCCTGAATATACAAATATAAAAGGTAAAATGCTCAAAATAATATCATGGTATGATAATGAATGGGGTTATAGTAACAGGATAGCGGAGCTTGTAGGCATGCTTTGATTTTTTTGATTATTTTTTTCCTTTTTTTCTTCTCTATACTGGCTAATAAATTTTCTTTAAATAACTAAATAGTTCTTTTTCGGGCTTTACAGCCTCTATATCTTTATAATTAACAAAATAGTTAAATATTTAAATTAGTTATCTTAATAAACTAATATATTTAATTATATTAAATATGTATTGTAATTAATAAAATTTATTACAAAATCAAAAACTTTAAATATAAGTATAGTAATTACTATACTAAGTGATTAATCATGGATACAGAGATTTTATTTACGACCTCCAAATGGGATATAATTCAAGAAATATCCAAAAAACCTTGCGCTCCTTTAGAAATCGCCAAAAACCTAAGGACGACTGCTGCGAATGTATCGCAACAGTTAAGATTGCTTGAGGCTTCCGGCCTTATTACTAAAAAGCGTCTCGCCAACGCTGGTGCCGGAAAGCCAAGGGCTTTATATTTACTTTCAGATGAATTCATCCAGATGGCTGTGGTGGCTAATGGAGAATCAAAAAAATCACTTGTACACGCTAACAAAGCTCAGATTATAGTTTCAAGGTCTTGGTTCCTCAATAATGAAGACTCAAACTTAATCTCAAAATTTGTATATAATAATGAAACAATGCTTGAAAATATAAAAGAACTCTATTATTGTGGTTCTGATGAAAATACAATTAACCTTTCTGTAGAAATGAAAAATTCACAAGATACTATCAAAGAAGATATAAAATTTTATGGAAAACAAAAAACAATCAATCTGATGAAAAAAGACAAAAATCAAGAATTAAAAAATATATTATTTATAGAAAATGAAAATTAATATTCACGGTGCGGGAAAAGAAGTAGGAAGAAGTTGTATAGAAGCTTCATTCGGACAAAGAAGATTCTTATTTGATGCAGGGCTAAAAATATCCCCTGATACATGTGATTTACCCTTAAAACCTCAAAAATTAGAAACAATACAAAATGTCTTAATAAGTCATATACATTTGGATCATACTGGAGCCTTACCATACTTTTATGCAAACGGATTAAGAAGCCCTATATATGCAAGCAGAATGACAAAAAAACTATTGAAACTCTTGCTTAAAGATTCCTGGAAAATATCACGCATAGAGAAAAGAGAAGTAGGATATGCAAAATCTGACATAAATAAAGTGCTTGAACTTGTAATACCTTCAGAAGAAGAAATAAAAATACCGGAAGGCAAGATAAATTTCTATAACGCAGGACATATTCCTGGAGCCAAAGTAATAAGATTAGAAATTAATAATCAGTCTATTTTATACACTGGTGACATAAGCTTAGTTAACACTCCTATAACTGATAAAGCTGAAATAGATAAATTTCCTGAATCAGATGTGCTAATATGTGAATCTACTTATGGGGATAAAGATCATGAGAACAGAGATGAAGTTGAAATAAAACTTTTGAATAAGATAAAAGAAATAATAAACAAAGGTGAAAGTGTATTAATACCTACATTTTCAATAGGAAGAGCTCAACAACTCATTATGATGCTTATGAATGAATTAAAAGATATAACTTCTACAATTCCGGTATACCTTGACGGAATGGCAAGAGATGTCGCTGATAAATACATAAAAAATAAAGATTTAATCATAAATGGAGAAACTCTTGAAGAATCTTTAGATAAAGTTAATTTCATCAAAAATCAGGCAGAAAGGGAAAAAGCAGTCAAAAATCAATCAATAATACTGACAACATCGGGAATGCTTGATGGAGGTCCTGTTTTATATTATATACCATATTTTGAAAATAGGAAAGATTCAGGGATATTATTGACAGGTTATCAAGCTGAACAGACAAATGGGAGAATGCTTCTTGAAAATGGTAGTATAATAATCGAGGGAAAAGAACACTCTGTAAATTGTTTTGTTAAAAAATACGATCTTAGTGCACATGCAGGAAGGAATCAACTATTGGAAATAATAGAAAAAGTATCGCCTAAACACCTTATATTAGTTCATGGAGAAGAAGAAAAAATGCTATCTCTGAAAGAAAAATTAAAAGAAAAAACCAGTATGGAAATACATATTCCAAGTGATGGCGATACAATAGAAATAAGATAATTTTAAAAATACAAAAAATAAAGGTGATATAATGGATGAAAAAATAACAAGACTTTTAGGAAGCCTGAACTATGATGAATTATTGAGATTGCAAAGAGATCTTTCATCCGGAGGACTTTATCTCAATCATTTGGTGAATAAAAAAATACAAGAAGTCGAAACATCAGGAAGATCTGTATGTGCTTCATGTGGCTGTGATTTTGAAGAATCAAAAACAAGTCCTTACACATTAGTTTTCGGAGAAAACACGATAAAAAAGAAAGCTTCCTTCTGTGGCTTGGATTGTATGGAAGATTTCCTGAGAGATCTTAGAAGGGATAGAGTTGATGTCATGAGAAAACAGGTTGATTGACAATATGGAAAAAACAATAAAAAGGGGTATTGTAATTTGCTTATTTCTAGCCATATTTCTATTCAATTCAAATATAGTAATTTCAACTGATACAATAGAATTATTAAATGAAGGAAATATAGTATATCCTCAAGAAGTGACTTTCAAAACCTGTGTAAATGGTACAGGAATAAAAAATTCATATTATTGTGAAGATACAGATGAAAAGGAAACTCTTCTTTCAAAGAAATGGAATGATAAATGTGCAGTATCTACAATAGACCTTTCAGAAAAACCTTGTTCTTCGATAGAATTAAGAGCAAAATATTTGAATTCAGGGATATTAAGAAAAATAACCAAATCAGTAGATGTAAAAAAATCAATTTCTGATCCTAAAATCATAATAAACCAGCAAGATTGGGATGGTGGTTGGGGATCACCTTCAAATACTGCTTATGCTATATGGATACTTTCCAAATATTCGCCTGTATATGACAAAAAGATAAATGAAGGTCTTGAATGGTTAAAAAGTAACAGGAACGAAAATTACAAATGCTGGGAAAAAACATCAGGCGAATGCAGTATATATGAAACAGCAAGAACGCTTTCTTACCTTAAATTTGCAGGCATAAACCAAACCAATAAGATATATCTTGATGGAATAATGTGGCTTGACAGCCAGATGAATTATATAGAAAATAATGAATGGACAATAAAGCTGAAACCGAATGAAGACGGAAATTGTACAGTAAAATATGAAGGTAATATTAAATTCGATGATACAGTCAATGAAGATGAAGAGATAGAAATACCAATATCTGCAGAATATGAATCGCTTATAAATGTAAGCTGTCCTGAAATGGGTGAAAAAATATACTTATATGATAATAATGGAAGAAATATATTTTACAACTATTATCAGGAAAATAATGATGAATATTTCGATTATACAATAATTGATGATGAAGAATCCCAGATAGAAGCAAGCGTTTATCGTATACCTCCTCCTTGCTGGAGTGCTGATGAAAAATGGGATTATTGCAACAGGAGAGCTACATTATATGCATCTTTATTAGATGAGATAACTGAAGAAAAAAGAAATCTTGCGCTGGAATGGCTCCAATATGAATTAAGAAAAGGACAGAATGTAGGAAAATATCTAAGCACAAGAGAATCAGTATCTGACACTTCAATGATATTATACGGTATCGATAAAGACCAGACATCACTAAAAGATTGGCTTGTATATAAGCAAAATAATGATGGAAGTTGGGGGGATGGTAATATATCAGAAAGGATAAAGCCAACCGCCTATGCATTAATGGCTCTTAAGAATCTTCAATTCAACGGAAAAGAAGAAGTCATAAATGATGGCACATCATGGTTGTCATCCAATTATAACAGACAAAAATCAGGTAATTTTGAAAACGATGCTGTGAGTTTCATAATACTAAGGGATACTGCAAAACCATTACTGAAAGCTGATTTACCTTTAGATATAAAGAACGGTAAAGAAACATCTCTAAAATTAAAAAACCCTACAGAATTCAACATTAAAAACATAGAATACATTAAAAGCGAAGATATAAAAGATAAAATACAAATTGAAGGCCCTGAAAGCATAAACAAATTTGAAAACATGAATATGAAAATAAAACCTTCTGAAGCTAGGGCTGGAAGATATACAGGAACAATAAAAGCAAAAAGTCAAAATCAAGACCTTATAACCATTCCTTTATTCATGCAATACGATGTGAAATTTGATATCACAGCTTCTAAAGAAAAAGTGATAGTTTTTTCAGACAATTTTGAATTACCTTTCAAGATTACAGCTAACAGTGATTTCGATTGCAGACTTGAATGGGATGGAAGCAATATAACTTCGAAAACTAATTTCCATTTTAGTGAAAACAAAGAAATTTCTATAAAAGTTACAGCAAATCCTGATAATCATAAAATGATATCAGGAAATTTTATTTGTAATAATAATCAAAAAGAATTTGAGATACCTTTTGAATTCAGAATAAAAAAATATAATACAGGTCCTATAAGATTAAGTGAAAAAAAATAAAAATAAAAGGTGAAGGCATAAATAAGACATTTCAAGTAATTAATAATCTTGATATACCTGTAAATGTAGAATTATCTCTTGTACCTGCAAGTACAAACCTTCTTCTTGAAGAAAAAAATGTAGAAATTGATCCTGAAGGCAGTGAAAAAATAAAGATAAGAAACATTGGAAGGCAATTACCTAATAGTTCAGTTGAAGAAGAAGTTAACCTCAATGCAAAAACTCTTGGTCAGGAAGTGACATCAATCGTAAAATTAAAAATACCTCCTGCAAATAAAAAAGGAAGCCCCATATTTATGATAATATTAGCTTTTTTATTCCTTGCTGTTATTGGAGGAGCTTATTATTATTATGATAAGACTAAAAAAGAATCATCTTCCCAGGAAGAAAACAAAAATAATCCAAAATCTTTCAAGCAAACAGTAAAAGAATTCAAGGCAGAAGTCAGGGAGGTATTACCTAATAAATATAAAAAATACATCCCAAAATCGAAAGAAGAGATTCAAGAGGAAGAAGAACAAAAGAAAAAAGAAATAAGGAAATCCCATCTTAAAGACATGGTCAATGTAATGAAAAAAATGGAAAAAAGTGAGGACGAGATTAAAGAAAAGATGAAAGAAGAAGGTCTTAAAGATGAAGAGGTTGATGATATATTAAAAAGGATTGAAATTGAAAGAAAAATAGATTCTAACATACAAAAAGAAGAAAAAGTGATCGATATGATAGGAAACCTTGATGATGAAAAAATAAAACAGAATCTAAAAGAAAAAGGTTTCTCTGATGAAATGATGAAAGACGCATTCGATGAATTGAAAAAAGATATAAAGTCAAAAGAGGAAAAAATTAAAAAAGACAATGAATAGAACTAGATTAATAAAAAGAGGTGCAACATGGGATTATTTGGAATAGGAAAGAAAAAAAACCCTTTCGAAAGTCTGAAATCAGGAAAAGAAGATACAAGTTCAGGTAATATAGGGGAAGAAAATCCTTTTTATGATGAAAAAAATAATGGATCTTCTTTAAACAATGAAAGTATGAATAAAAATCATAATGATTTTACAGGGAATAACCCTGATAGTATAAACCAAGGGATGCATAACCCTCCTGATCTAAATGAAAATAACAATAACTTCCATCATCAAAATAACAAAAATATTGATATGAATCCTTCGATATCAGATTACTCAAGCTCACCTTCAAACCAGATACCTCCTGAACTAAAAAAAGAACAACCGAAAAGCCATGATATGGAATTATTATCCTCCAAACTTGATGTAATTAAATCAATGATAGAAAACCTTACACAAAGAGTGGACAACCTTGAAAACAAAATCAACAAAGAAAATGAAAGAAGAAAAGGTTGGTAATAATATAAAACTCATCATTATTATAATAATTCTTTTCTTGATTGACAGAATTTCAAAATACATCTTAAATAATAACCTTGAAGAAAAGGTGAATCTTATCCCTAAAATATTATGGCTCACTCCTGTAAAGAACACAGGAGCAGCATTCGGAATACTTAAAGGAAATGTAGTCATACTAGGAACACTTACTTTAATAGCATCAATCATAATACTTTATCTTATACTTTTCAAAAAAAATCCTATTAATATAAAAATATCTTTATCTTTAATTGCAGCAGGAGCTTTAGGAAATACTGTTGACAGGATATTTTCAGGACATGTATTTGATTTTATAGATCTCGGATGGTGGCCTGTCTTTAACATAGCTGATATTCTCATCTGCATAGGAGCTGCTTTGATAGTTTATTTCATATTCCTTGAAAAAAATTACACACACAAAAAAAATGAGTAATGATATTGCCTTGAAGTAATTGTTGTATTTACAGTAAGTAATGATACGATTTACATGAACGCAAATTCACTCAAGTTTGCCGTGAGGAAAGAACATATTTGTAATATTATTCAATTTTGTATTTGTGTTGAAAACATCACATTTAAAAATGGAAAATACATAAAAGATTGATATCTAAAAAGTTAAAACTTAATCAGGAAGATAATCGAGAAAAGAGGAAAAGTTGACTAAGATACTAAGAATGGAAACAAAAGGGTTTAAATCCTTTGCAGATAAGACTGACATGGTATTTGGAGACAATTTTAATGTTATTCTTGGTCCTAATGGATCAGGAAAAAGCAATGTCTTTGATGCGCTTTGTTTTGTACTTGGGAAATCAGGTTCAAAAGGGCTTAGAGCTGAAAAATCTGCGAATCTTATATATAATGGCGGAAAGACAAAACAACCAGCAAAACAGGGAGAAGTGTCTATATTTCTTGACAATTCAGAAGGAACATTTCCTGTTGAAAAAAAAGAGATAAAAATAACAAGAATTATCAAAAGCTCAGGACAATCTATATACAAGATAAATGATGAAAAGCATACAAGAGAACAGCTACTTGAATTATTAAGATCAGCTTCCATAGATCCTAATGGTTATAATATAATATTACAGGGAGACATAGTAAGATTAGTTGAAATGTCACCAAATGAACGAAGAGGAATAATTGAAGAAATCGCCGGAATATCAGTATATGAAGAAAAAAAACAGAAAGCATCTAAAGAGCTTGAAAAAATAGAAAAAAACATAAATGATGCAGAGCTTATAATGAAAGAAAGAGAAGGTTACCTTGATGAGCTTAAAAAAGAAAAGGATCAGGCGATAAATTACAAAGAATTAAGTGAAAGATTAAAATCTATAAAAGCTACTGTTGTAAAACTTGATCTTGAAGAAAAGAAACAAAAGAATTCAGGATTTGAAGAAGAAAAAAAATCTCAACAAGAAAAAATAGACAAAATAAATGATGAAATAAAAGAGTTGAAAAAAGAATTTGAAAATCTTAAGAAAGAAGCCTCGAAAATAAACGAAGAAGTTGAAAAAAGAGGTGAAACCAAACAGATCCAGGTACATAAAGAAGTTGAAAACCTTAAAGTCGATATAGCAAAGAAAAAAGAAACAATAACAGGATTGAATAATGAGAAAGAAAAAACAAAAAATCAGATAAAATCTTATAATGAACATATAAAGGAACTGAAAGCTAATTCTCAAGAAGAAATCAAGGAACAAAAAAATCTACAGGAAAATATAAGACAGCTAGAAAAGCAGAAAAAAGAGCTTGAACAAAAAATATCTGATTTCAAAAAGAAAAATAATCTTGAAGGGGCTGCAGGTATAGATGCCAAAATTGATGATATCGATAAACAAGCTGAACAGCTGGAAAAAGAGATATATGATATAAGATCCAGACAGCAAGAAAACATGAGAGAGAAAGACAGGCTTGAAGTCCAGATCAACGGCCTGGATGATAAGATATCTAAAGTCAAAGAAGTAGAAAAAGAAAACTCAAAAGAGCTTGAAAAATTAAAACAGATGAAAAAGAATTTCAAACAGGCGACAAACGATCTTCAGAAATGCCTGACAAAAGATAGTTCATTAGCATCACAAGTAAATAATGCAAAAAGCAAACTAGAAAATGCAAAACAAGAACTTGCAAAAATAAGAGTGCGCCAGGCAGCAATAACTGAAAGGCAGAACGCAAACAAAGCAGTCAAAGAAATAGTCAAGAATAAAAATAAATTCAACGGAGTTTTCGGGACTGTATCAGAACTAGGAAATGTTGATCCAAAATACTCTAAAGCTTTAGATTCTGCCGCAGGAGCAAAACTGAACAGTATAGTAGTGAAGGATGAGAAAGTAGCTTCAAACTGTATAAAATTCTTAAAGGATAATCATCTTGGCAGTGCGACATTCCTTCCTTTAAACAAGATAAAAGGAAGAGATAAAAAAAATCTATCCGCAAAAGGCGTAGTGGGTTCAGCAATAGATCTTGTAAGCTTTGAACCTAAATTCAGACCTGTATTCAAATATGTATTCGGCAGCACTTTTGTAGTCGAAAATATAGATGTAGCCAGAAGAATAGGTATCGGGTCAAATAAGATGGTGACAATAGAAGGTGATATATGTGAAGTATCTGGAGCTATGAGAGGAGGATATTCCAATAAAAAATTCGGCAGCGGTTTTCAGGAGAAAAGTGAAAATTCTAAAAATGATAATCTTGAAAAAACAGTGAACGAAAATGAAGAACTTGTAACTATACTAGAATCTGAAAGATCCAAAAATCAGGAAAACATAGATAAACTTAGAGAACATAAAGCTGAACTTGAGGGTGAAATAATAAAAAAAGAAAAAAGTCTCCATCTTGAGTCAGAAGACCTTGAAGTCTCTAAAAATCTGAAAAAAGAATTCAATGAAAAACTGAAAAAAGTAGAAATTGATCTTCAGAAAATAAATGATGAATTATCTCAGAAAAATAAAAAATTAGCTGATTTAAAAGTAGAAAAACAAAAACTTAAAGCTCAAGTAACAGATATAAGGAATCCTACTAAGATAGCAGAATTAAATGCTTTCAATCAAAAACTTGATAATGTTAAATCTGACCTTATAAAGAAAAATGCTGAACTGGAAACTAAGAAAAAAAATATAGACGAAGGAAAAAATTCTGAAATATCTAATTATGAAAACCAAAAAAATAATATGGAACAGGAACTTAATAAAATAGATGAGAAAAAAGAAACATTAAATAAAGAAATTCAGGAAAATAAAACGCAGTTAGAAGAAAAAGAAGAAAAAGAAAAAGAATTCTATGCTGAATTCAAAGAATTCTTCAATAAAAGGAAAGAGTTGGAAAAACAGATAGAAGAAAAAGAAAATAACATTATAAAAAAAGAAGAACAATCTAGAAGCCTTGAAGAAAAGAAAAACAATATATCTTTGGAAATGGCTCGTTTTGAAGCGGAAATAAAAGCTTACCAGCAAGAATTCAAGCAATATGAAGGAGTTGAATTACTTCAAGAAACTGACAAGGAAAAATTGAAAAAAGAAGCGTGGAGTGTCGATCAAAAACTATCAAAGATGGGGAATGTTAATATGAAAGCCCTTGAGATATATGAAAGAGTGAATGAAGAATTCCAGAAAATAGTAAATAAGAAAAAAGTATTGACAGATGAAAGAGAAAAAATTTTAATGATGATAAGCGAACTTGATACAAAGAAAAAAGACCTTTTCCTCAAAGTATTCAATGTAGTTAATGACAATTTCAAAAAAATATTCCAAATACTATCAACTAAAGGGCAGGCGGAAATGGAACTTGAATCTCCAAAATCTCCTTTTGAAGGTGGAATGATGATAAAAGTACGATTAAAAGGAAAAAAATTCATGGATATCAGAAGTCTTTCAGGGGGAGAGAAAACTCTTACAGCTTTAGCTTTCATATTTGCAGTACAAGAACATAACCCTGCGTCTTTCTACATATTTGACGAGGTTGATGCAGCACTGGATAAAAGGAATTCAGAAAAATTAGCTAACCTTGTCAAGAACTATTCAGAAAAAGCTCAATATATAGTTATAAGTCATAACGATGGATTAATAGGATGCGCAGACAATCTTTATGGTGTAAGTATGAATGAAGATGGGAAAAGTAAAGTAGTAAGTTTGAAAGTATAAAATATTAAAGATGTGATAAAAAATGGAATTTAAAGTAAGAGGACAGGATATGCCGGTAGTAGATATCGAGATGAAAGAAGGCGAATCAGTCTACACAGAAAGCGGAGGGATGTCATGGATGACACCTAATGTAGATATGAATTCTAATGTCAAAGGAGGTTTAGGAGGAGCATTTAATAGAATGCTATCCGGAGAATCCTTATTTGTAGTAAACTACAAATGCAATCAAGGAACTGGGGTAGTTACATTCTGTAATGAATTTCCGGGAAACGCAGTAGAATTTGAAATATCTGAAAACAAGCAAATAATATGTCAAAGAGACTCCTTCATGGTAGCTGAAGACGGAGTTAAATTAACCATACATTTAACAAAAAAACTTGGGGCAGGGTTTTTTGGTGGAGAAGGATTAGTGCTTCAGAAACTATCAGGACAAGGTAAAGCAATGCTCGAATTTGCAGGAGAAATTACAGTATACGACCTTAAAGAAGGGCAGGAACTAAAAGTGGATCCAGGTTATATAGGAGCTTTTGAAAGCACTGTAAATTATGATATAACAAGAGTTAAAGGGATAATGAACATGCTATTTTCAGGAGAAGGTCTATTTTTAGCTAGTTTGAAAGGTCCAGGGAAAGTATGGCTTCAAAGCATGCCCTTAGCTAACCTTGCTATGAAATTAAACAAATATTTACCTAAAAAGAAATCATGAATAACTTAATAAGATTTTTATTGGGATTAGTAATTATACCTTTTATACTTATAATAGCAATAATTATGTTTTTATTATTATCTCCTATTATAGCCTTGGGCGGGATTATCTTTTTTATAATTATAGCTATTATAATGCCGATATTGGCAATATTGGGGTATTTGACATTTGTATGGTGTTTTATGCGTAAAGAGCCAGAAGTGAAGAAGACTAAAAATACTGATAATTATTCGCTTAATCAAAGCGATGATGCAAATAAATGAATTATTAAACTTTTACAATACAATTGAAGAATATTTTGTGAACTTGTATAAGTTAAATTAATTTGTTTTCGACATATAATGGGGATAATATTGCCTTGAAGTAATTTTTGAATTTGTAATAAGGAATGGAACGACTTACAGAAGCGCAAATTTAATCTACTTTGCCCGGACAAAATAATTTGCCTTTACAAATTGACTTTTTCAGGGGTTTTATACTCTCCTACTTTCCTTAAACTTGTTTAAGGCTAGGAACAAAGTGACTATACCGCACTAAAAGTTTCTACTTGTTGAAACTGCCAAAAGGTTTTCCTCGACAGCGTGCCGGAACAGTTTCACAAATAATGTTTCGCAACATCACTCATTTTAGTGATTGTGCCTTTCGTTAACTTTATAAATACCTAAGTTTTCCCCCCATTTTATACACTACATTTTAGCAACTTTAAAATTTGTTTTTGCTTTGGTTCCAACGGAACAGTCAAATTCCATTCCGTA
>JBNJGI010000012.1:0-16173 GCA_051819685.1 Nanobdellota archaeon
TGTTATATGTGTCTAAAAACCAAAAATTATATTAAATGGAAACTGATTTACAAAATAAAAATGGAACAAAAAGAAAAATCAGATTTCGTAAAAATACAAGAGAAATGGCAAAAAAAATGGGAAGATAATAAAATATTCAAATCCCAAAAAAACGATAAACCGAAATTCTATTGTCTCGAAATGTTTCCTTATCCTTCCGGTTATTTACATATGGGTCATGTAAGAAATTACTCCTTAGGTGATGCATACACAAGATACAAAAGAATGCAAGGATTTAATATACTTTATCCTATGGGCTATGATGCCTTTGGTTTGCCTGCAGAAAATGCTGCAATAAAAAAAGGGCTTCATCCTAAAGAATCTACTGAAAATAATATAGAAGGTATAAAATCCCAACAGAAAATGATGGGTATAAGCTATGATTGGGGAAGAGAAATAGCTACATGTAAACCTGAATATTATAAATGGAATCAATGGCTTTTCATCCAGATGTATAAAAAAGGTCTTGCTTATCAAAAAGAAGGAATGATAAACTGGTGTCCTCAATGCTCAACAGTTCTTGCAAACGAGCAAGTAGAAAACGGAAAATGCTGGAGATGCAAGTCAGAAGTTATACAAAAACCTTTGAAACAATGGTATCTTAACATAAAAAATTATGCAGAAGAATTATTAAATGACATAGACACGCTACAAGAATGGCCTGAAAGGGTAAAAACGATGCAGAAGAACTGGATTGGTAAAAGTGAAGGAACTGAAATTTACTTCAAAGTAAAAGGTATGGATCTTAAAATATCCACCTTCACAACAAGAATCGACACAATATATGGGATAACATATCTTGTATTCGCTCCAGAACACCCTCTTGTACTTGAATTATCTAAAGGAACAGAACAGGAAGAAAAAGTAAAAGATTTCATAAAACAAGTATCTAAAGAAAGTTTTATCGAAAGAACTGCTGAAGGCAAAGAAAAAAACGGAGTATTTACAGGAAGATATGGTATAAATCCGGTAACTGGACAAGAATTTCCTATCTGGATTGCGGATTATGCTCTTGTGGAATATGGGACAGGAGCAGTAATGGCAGTACCTACTCATGATCAAAGAGATTTTGAATTCGCAAAAAAATACGACCTTCCTATGAAAGTTGTTATCAACCCCGAAGACGGTTATGAACTTACAGCTGAAAAAATGTCAAGAGCTTTCTGTGAAGATGGTATCCTTACTAACTCAGAGCAATTTTCTGGTATGAGAAACAGAGACGCAATACCTGAAATACAAGAATATCTCGAGAAAAACGAATGGGGTAAAAAAACAACTACTTACAAATTAAGAGATTGGCTAATTTCAAGACAAAGATATTGGGGGACACCGATTCCTGTAGTAAAATGTCCTGAATGTGGAGTAGTTCCTGAAAAAGAAGAAAATCTGCCGATAGAATTACCGAAAAACATTTCTTTTAATATCAAAGGGAATCCTCTTGACCATGCAGAAGAATGGAAAAATACAGTTTGTCCTATATGCGGTGGAAATGCTGAAAAAGAAACTGATACAATGGACACATTCTTTGATTCATCCTGGTATTTCCTTAGGTTCTGTGATCCTAAGAATGATGAAAATATCTTTAACAAGGATTCAATCAATTATTGGATGCCTGTTGATCAATACATAGGTGGTATTGAACACGCAATACTTCATTTATTATACGCAAGATTCTTCACTAAAGTCATACGTGATCTTGGTTTGATTAATTTCGGAGAACCCTTCAAAAAACTTCTTTGTCAGGGCATGGTCATAAAAGATGGAGCGAAAATGTCTAAATCAGTGGGCAATGTAGTTGATCCAAAAGAAATCATCGATAAATATGGATCGGATACTGCAAGATTTTTTATCCTTTTCACTGCATTACCTGAAAAAGAGCTTGATTGGAATGATGAAGGTGTAAAAAGCTGTTATAGATTCCTTAAAAAAGTATACATGTTATCAGAAGAGATAAATTATGTTGAAAATAAAGACAGATATAAAGATAAATATATAATAAGTCTTGCTAATGATACTGTAAAACAAGTTACAGGACACATGGATAAGCTTGAAATGTCATTAGCATTAGGCAAGATTATGAGTCTTGCGAAAGCTCTAAACAAATATAAAGAAGATGCCAACAAAGAAATATATAATAATGCTTTTGAAATGTTGATTAAGCTTTTATCTCCTTTCACACCTCACTTATGTGAAGAATTATGGGAAAAAAGAGAAAATCAAGGATTTATCTCTTTAGAAAAATGGCCTGAATTTGATGAAACAAAAATAGATGAAAAATTAAATAAAAGCGATGAATTCATTTCAGAATTATATTCTGATATAAGGACTGTAAAAGAACTTCTTAAAAAAGAAAGCATAAACAAAATAAAAATATATATTGCTGATGAATGGAAATATAAATTTTTCAGCCTTGTCTCAAAAGAGTTAGAAAACGAAAACAGAGATTTTAAATCGATAATAGGTAAAATAATGCAGGAAGAAGAATTAAAGAAAAACAGCAAAACGATAACAAAAACACTTCCTTCACTTCTAAAGAAAGGAATTCCACTTCATTTCGGAAAAGAAGAAGAAAAGAAACTTATAGAAGAAGTTAAAAAAGAGATTGCTGAAAACTTCGAATCTTCAATTGAAATAATAGATTCAGAAAAAACAGAAGAATCAAAAGCAAACAACTCTTTACCGGGAAAACCTGCAATTGTAATTGAATAATTATTTTTATTATTTGATAATAATAGTTATCAACTGATATTTAAAATTATCAAATATCCTGACAATCTCACTTCAAAACCTCTCCTGTCTTAGAATACCAAATATAAAAATCAAGCTCACCTTGAGTAATTCCTAACTCATCAGCAATCTCTAAAAGAACTTCCTCTATCATCAAGTAAGACCTTTTGCTTAAAGAACCTTCCTTTAATTTAAAAGAAATCAAATTTTTATCAAAAAGAAAATTTCTGACATGTTTATCGAGAATAGCTAAATCGAAATGTCCTGTATTTCTCAAAAAATGACTCGCTTCCTTATAACCAATACCCTTAATATTCTCTGCTAAAAAATCTCTTTTCTCAAAATTATTAGGGAAAGAAGAAAGCAAATCTTTTATATTATAATATTCTCTCGCAGCAACTATATATTCAGCCCTTTTATTGTAAAACCTACAACTTAATGAATGCATTTTTTCTTTAAGGTTTTCAATTTTAAGATTGAGGAAATCATAAATATCTATACTTTCAGTAACTTTTGAGGCCATTCTTGAAGAAGTGTTGGCAGCCAGTATACAAAAAACCAGCTCCCTAAACCAACAAATATTGCTTTTCGAATTAATAGTATTAAACTCTTCTATTCTTTTTTTAACAAGACTACAAGATTCTTTTTTTAATCTATTAATTTCTTCTATTACAGGAAAATATTTTTTATCCATAAAAATCACTCTTTTCTTACCTTATTATGAAAAAGCATAAGAAATAAAGGTAAAATGAACATAATAACATAAGGTAGTCCAAGTGAGAGTGGGTCATTAAAAATATTTATCTTTCCTTCATAGACATTCTGGAAACTATAGATTATCATAAAAAAAATAATTAAAGTCAATAAAGGCATTATCATATATGAGAAAAAATGATGGTGCTTTCTGAAATGAGTGAAATTATTCATCATATTATAATACAGAACTCCTATTATCAAACCGCATAAAGGTAAAATCAAATAAGCAAAACCTTTATTAAAAACAATCAAAGGCATAAAAAGATAAAAAATCCCTGCATTCAATAAGAGTATAGTAATAAAAAACCCTGCTTCAAGAAATTTATCCCACTTAGGATGCATCACATGATGATGTGGTTTATGTTCAGAAAAAACTTCACGGGCATGTTCTATTTCTTCATTTATCCATCCTTTTTTCTGCATCTTCCTTAATATCTTATCACTATTATGCATAAGAATGCTATTTATTTTAATATTAATAAATTTAATGAAAAATATAGTAATAAATACAATATAAATAGATACTTTTTTTAATAATGAAGTTTTTCGTAATAGTGCAAGCTAGATCGGGAAGCTAGTCCCTTCCTATAATCCCAACTGGACTATATGGGGAGATTGAAGCCCTCCAGAGTTTTCCGGGACGAAAAGCAGACTTTAATATGCTGTTAATACCTTGTCCTGTCTGGCGGAAGTTTGTTTGAATCAGGTCAGGCGGGGAACCGAGCAGCCTTAAAAACAAATTTCCGTGCTTTCAGGATAGCAGGGAGTAGGTATATTAGAGCCCCCTGTTTTCGTCGCGGATTGCGAAGGAGGGAGCTTGCTCTTTTTTTAATCTCACTGGACATATACGCGCGTTGCATATTTAAATGACCGATAACTACAATATCCTAAAAGGTGGCGATTTAATACACAAAGTGTATGGCCGCTGGTATCCCATCAGGGAATCCTTTTTGGATTCCCAGATTGAAATAAAATGCGAATGCCTTAAGGCAGCTCTTTATGAGTAGCAAGGAGGAAAAAATGGAAAAAAATGTAGATGAAATAAAAATGAACGATTTCGGTAAGAATCTACCGGAAAAAAAGTTTGTAGCAGGAGCAGTTTCTGCTACTATATGGCGGAATGAACAAACCAAAAACAACGAAGAAATTTCTTTTAATACAGTATCTTTACAGAGAAGATATACTGATAAGGAAGGTAACTGGAAAAACACAAACAACTTAAGGGTGAATGATTTACCTAAAGCTACGTTGGTATTGCAAAAAGCTTATGAATATATAAATCTGAAAACAGGAGATGAAAATTAAGGTGAGTTAATATGGAAGAAGAAAATACAAATGATAATGTTGAAGAAGTTGTTGAAGAACAACAAAATCAGCCGGATGATAATATGAAAGAAGTAACAATAAATGAAATACCTGGAGTAGGTCCTTCCACAGCTGAAAAACTTAAGGAAAGTGGATTTGATAATATAGTTTCTATTGCTGTAGCTACAATTGGAGAAGTTGTTGATGCAGTAGGTGTTAGTGAATCCTCTGCAAGGAAGATGATTAATTTTTGCAGGAACAAAGCCAACATGGGTTTTGAATCAGGTGAAGAAGTATATGGAAGAAGACAAAAAATAACTAAGATCAAATCAGGTGCAGAAGATCTAGACGAATTGCTAGGAGGTGGATTTGAAACAGGAGCAATAATTGAATGCTTTGGTGAATATGGTTCTGCTAAAACACAGATTGCTCATGTATTATGTGTTCAAATACAGAAACAATTCCCTGGAAGCTATGCAGTATACATTGATACTGAAAAAACATTCAGACCGGAAAGAATTATTCAACTTGCAAAAGGTGCAGACCTTGATCCTGAAGATGTACTGAAACACATAAAAGTGGCAAAAGCATATAACTCTGATCATCAAATGCTTCTTGGAGAAAAAGTTGAAGAATTAATAACAAAAGATAATTTTAATATTAATCTTGTTGTTGTAGATTCATTAACATCGCAGTTCAGATCAGAATATGTAGGCAGAGGTACTCTTTCAGGAAGGCAACAAAAAATCAACAAGCATATGTCTACTTTAAGTAAGATTGCAGATGTACATAATATTTGCGTCTATGTCACTAATCAAGTTATGTCAAAGCCTGATCAGTTTTTTGGAGATCCTACAGCTGCTATAGGTGGTCATATTGTGGCCCACAATTCAACATTTAGGTTATATCTGAGGAAAGGAAAAAAAGGAACAAGGGTAGCTAAACTTGTAGACAGCCCCAATCTTCCAGATGGAGAAGCTATTTTTGTAGTGGAATCTGGTGGAATTAAAAATCCTTAATTTTTTTAATTTTTATTTTTCTTTGTTATCTTTATTTTTATATTTCAGCAACATTTATAAATAGACGCTTTTTTCTGACAAATATGGCAAGAATGCACTCTAGGAAAAAAGGAGTTAGTAAGAGCAAAAAACCTGCTTCTAAAAAGGTTCCAGAATGGGTAAGTATGGATAAGGAAGAATTACAGTTATTGATAGAAAAATTTGCTAAAAAAAATGAATCTACAGCCAAAATAGGTATGATATTAAGAGATTCTTATGGAGTTCCTGATGTAAAAGGAATTTTAGGAATGAGTATATCAAAATATTTAGCAACAAAAGGTTATAACTCAGATTTTCCTGAAGACCTGAAAAACCTAATGAAAAGAGTTTTACAGTTAAGGAAACATTATGAATTAAATAAACAAGATAGGGCTGCAAAAAGAGGAATACAATTAGGTGATTCAAAAATCAACAGACTTGTGAAATATTACAAAGAAAAAGGAGTCCTTGAATCTACTTTCAGATATGTCCCTTCAGAACTTAATATATATTTAAAATAAATTTTTTATAAAAAATTATTCTTCAAGAATATTTATAATTTCTTTTTTATCAGAATTAATCAAACCTTTATCAGTCAGCCTGTAACTATTTTTTCTAAGATTCATCAAGCTTCCTAACCTTTCAAAAGGATTCTTGAGTTTACAGCCTGTTTTTTTTGCAGAAAAATTAACTTTTTTAAGCTCCTTAATAACATTATCACAAGACTTATCAGAAGTAACTCCATAAATAGGTAAAGAAAATAGTTCGGTCTTTTTCTCGGAAACTATCGCCATACCTCCTTGTGCATCTTTCAAAGAATTTATTGCAGAAGCTATATACCTGTCATCACTACCTATAGCGATAATATTTCCTGAACTTCCATTAATAGTGGTTCCTAAACCACCCTTAACAATATCAAATCCTTGAACAAAACCAATAGAAACAGTATTATCTCCATATTTATTTGCAACAACAACCTTATTGCAATTTTTCGGACATACTTTTCCATCTTTAACAGGTAGTTTTTTTTCAACAATACTTGTATTATCATTCTCAAAAACTATCACTTTGGCATTTTCTTCCTTTTTAATAGATTTAATTTCTAAATCCTCTTCCCACACCTCATTAAGAAGTAAAGGATTTTTAGGAATAGTTGCTTTGATGCTTTTCAAACTTTTAACATTACTATTACTCACTACTTTCTTTCCTTTATAATAAACATTAACCACATTCATTGATTTAAGATCATCCAGTTCTAAAATATTAGCTACATTACCTTCTTCAATTCTACCTTCTTCTAAACCAAGAAGATTAGCGGGATTTATCGTCACATTTTTTATAGCAGTAAGAGGATCAAGACCGAGATTAATAGCTCTTTTTATTGTGTTACTAAGATATCCTTTTTTCATTTCTTGAGGAGATTTCTCCTCACTCACAATAGTGGTTTCAAATTGCTTTGCAAGCCTTATAAGATTATTAAGAGTTTTTCTCTTCGTCCCTTCGACGATTTTTATTTTCAGTCCAAAGCATGCTTTTTCAAAAGCTTCTTGATATATATTGGATCCAAGATCAGCTCTTATGCCGAGATGCGCCATATTACCTGTATCATTAAAATTAATTTTAGGAACATTGCTTATGATAGGTTTATTCAAATTCTTTCCTAATTCTATTTTTTTTGTCATAGAATGATTCTTTTCTTTTAATTTAGCAATATTATCTACTTGTGTAAGTCCAAGACAATGTTTGTTTTCAATGAAATTGTGAAAATTTTCATGATCCAGATCGTAAGGTTTGCTTTCAAATTCATTTTGTGAAATATTGATTGGATAAAGATAAAAAAAGTTTATAGGAAGTTTTTTGAATTCAGAAATCAGATATGTGATTGTTTTATGGCCTCCTTCAGTAAGATATCCTGTAATATCTTCAATTACTGTAGTCACACCGGAAAGTAAAGCATTTTTTGTGTATTCAACTGGATTTAAATATGAATCTTCAATTCTTATGTGGGAGTCTATAAAACCGGGACAGATATAATTATTATATTTTTTATTATTCTTTTCTATTTTTTTTATTTTTTCGGTAAAAGTTATCTTTGCAGGATAGATTTCTCCCTTTACCACATCAATCAAATTACCTTCTATTTGCAAGTGAAAACCCCCTTGAACTAGATTTTTACAAAGTAATATTTAAAGTTTTCGTTTTTTTTGGCACATAAAATAAAATTAATAATTATATTTCATTGAGCAATATTTGAATGTGGAATGACACATAAGCTTTTTAAATCTTTAAAATCGCTCAGGTTTATAATGGATTTTTTCGGGATATTATCTACAATTGCAATCTTAGGAGGTCTTTTTACTTCTATAGTTTATTTATTTCTTTTATTCAAGAAAGATCCTGAATATAAAAAGCCTAAAAATTGGCCTTCTATAAGTGTAATAATTCCTGTATGGAATGAAGGTTCGAACAATGGCGAAAGAATGAGAAAAACAATTGATTCTTTATTAAAAGCAGATTATCCTAAAGATAAACTAGATATAATAATAGTTGATGACGCAAGCACTGATAATTCTCTTGAAATTGCAAAAACTTACAAAAAATATGGTATTAAAATATTATCCAATAGAAAATCAAAAGGCAAAACCCTTTCAGTAAATAAAGGTATCAAAATTGCTAATGGTGATTTAGTAGTTGCATTGGATGCAGATTCATTTATAATGCCTGATGTGCTAAAAAAGCTTGCTTCTGTATTTCAAGATAAAAACGTTATGGCGGTAATACCTTCTATAAAAATATGGAATCCTAAATCAATATTGGAAAAAATACAATTTTACGAATTGTTAAGTGCTGTTTTCATAAGATATCTTCAGTCAAAACTCGGAGCTATATCACTTGCTCCGGGAGCATTCACATTAATAAGGAAAGACTTTGTAAAGAAATATGGTCTTCTAAACCATAAAACTATGGTGGAAGATCTTGAAATGTCCTTAAGAATTCAAAGTGAAAATTACATAATTGAAAACATAGTCGATGCCAATGTTTATACAAGTGGAGTTAGTACATGGAAAGCTTTTCTAAGGCAAAGATTACGTTGGTATTGTGGTTTTATAATCCAGACAAAAAAATATGCATTTTTGATTTCAAGGCATTATGGTAATCTTGGTTTTTTCGTTCTCCCTTCAATGATATTCTTTATAATACTTATGTTGGTTATGTTTTTGAGTGGTTTAGTAAGAATCGGAGAAAAAACAATAGAATACATAAATGAATTACTTATTATAGGATTTCAATGGCCTGATTTTGAATTTTTCATTAATCCTTTTTTCTTAGATATCAATAATAGAATTTTATTACCAATACTTTTATTAATAATAAGTATTATTTTTGCGATTTATATCAAAATAAAATCAAAAGAAAAACAAAATGTAATATTACCTTACATTATATTTTTGTTGACTTATTGGGTTATAGGTCCGATTTGCTGGCTAATAGCTATATATTACAGGATAAGGAAGAAAAAAATAAAATGGGGTCCAAATTACTTTATAGATTAAAATGGAAAGAAAAAAAATAGATAAATTCATGTATTTATCAGCAGTCTTTGCTACAGTGATAATATTTTTTGTAGGTTTGATGATAGGGAATTTAATATCTGAAATAAAAATGCAAAACATATATGATCTGGAAAATAAGATAAGAGTTGATTCATTAAGTAATGAGCTAACTTTTAATATGATTGAAGAGGACTTGTGTAATTACACTAATATAACTTCATATACAACAGAAATAGCAGAAATCGGTAATAAACTTACTTATATGGAAGCAAGAGAAGGATATGATTCTCCTCAAGTAAAAAACCTGAAAAGTTATTATTCTCTTCTTCTTATAAGACATTATCTTATTAACAAAGAAATAAATGAAAAATGTGGGGTGCAAAAAGAGAACTTGTTATATTTCTATACAAACTATGAAGGATGTGCTGATTGTGAAGATCAAGGTTTAGTTCTATCAAGAATACATGAGGACTATTCTGATATTATGATATATTCTTTTGAATATAAAGAAAACAATTCAGCTGTAAATTTATTGAAAGAAAGATATGATGTAGAACTTCATAAACTTCCTACAATTGTTTTTAAAGGTAAAGTATATAATGGTTTTCAATCTATGAAAGATTTGAAGTCGATTATAGAAGATTCAAGGATTAATAAGACTGCTTAGGTTATATAACTTTATTTTTTCATTAAATATCATCATAAATTTTATTTTATTTGGTTTCAAAACGATACCTTTATAAATGGGTCAATTTTCGCATAAAATAACCTGGGGTTAATATCCCTAAACCAAAGAGTTGCACGAAATGGTGTGGTTTACTAGATAAATCAGCTGTTTCTATTACAATAAAAAATGACCGAACAAAAAGAAAACAAAGAATTCAGGCACCTGGTAAGAGTTGTTAGCACTGACCTTCAAGGGGAAAAAGCATTAAGCTTTGCAATGTGCAAAATAAAAGGTATCAGTGAAATGTTTGCTAATGCTGTCTGTAAAATTGCAGGACTGGATCCAAGCCAGAAGACAGGTTATTTAACTGAAGAACAGAGTAACAAAATCACTGAGATAATCAAAAATCCTGAAGGAATACCTTCATGGATGCTTAACAGAAAAAAAGATTATGATACAGGTGAAGATAAACATTTAATAACATCAGATCTGGAGTACCAGAAAGACAATGATCTTAAGAGGCTTAAAATGATTAAGTCTTATAGAGGATTAAGACATCAATGGAAACTTACTACAAGAGGTCAGAGGACCAGAGCGAATTTCAGAAGGTCAAAAATCGCAGATTCCAAGAAGAAAAAACAACTAGCGAGGAAAAAATAAGATGGGAGATCCAAAAAGGTGTATAGGAAAATTTAAAGGTCCAAGGCATCCATGGGAAGCAGATAGGATTGCTGAAGAAAAAGATCTTTTAAGTGAATATGGATTAAAGAATAAAAAAGAAATTTGGAAAGTAGACACTTTTATTTCTGAAATAAAAACAAGAGTCAAATATCTTAGCAGAGTTGTAGGAAAGGATGTTTCTAAAGATAAAGAGCTTCTGTTAAACAAGCTTCTTAAATACAATCTTCTTAAAGACGATCAGGAACTTGATGAAGCGCTAAATCTTACTGCAAAGGATGCGCTTGAAAGAAGATTACAAACATTGCTTGTAAGAAATAATTCAGCTAGAAGTTTCAGACAGGCAAGACAATTTATAGTTCATGGTCATATAAAAGTTAATGGAAAAAAAATAACTGCTCCAGGATATTTTATGAGTAAAGATGAACAATTCAAGATAGAATTCAGTTCTAATTCAAAATTGAATGATCCTGAACATCCTGAAAGAGCTCCTCCTGAAAAAACACCTCACATTGAGGGAAAATCAGAAGAGAAAAATGAAGAAGGGACTGTAGAAGAAGAAGTAAGCAAAAAAGTAGGGGAAAAACTGGATGAAGAGGTAGAAGAAGATGAGTAAGACTAAAGGTTCTTTAAGATGGGGAATTGTACACATTTTTTCCTCTTATAACGATACTATTATACATATAACAGATATAAGTGGGACTGAAACAGTGGCTTTAGCATCTGGTGGACAGGTTGTAAAAGCTCACAGGCTTGAAAGCAGTCCTACAGCTGCAATGACAGCTTCTAAAAAAGCTGGTGAAATAGCTCTTGAGAAAGGCGTAAACGCTTTAAATGTTAAAATAAGAGCTAAAGGAGGGCATAATGGCCCTAATAATCCAGGACCAGGAGCTCAGGCAGCAGTAAGATCCTTATCAAGAATGGGATTCAAGATAGGGATAATTGAAGATGTTACTCCTTTACCGCATGATTCATGCAAGAAAAAAGGAGGTAAAAGGGGACGAAGAGTATGAAATTAACAAAACTATCCGGGGACAAGTATAATTTAAAATATAAGATAGAAAATACAACTCCTGCATATATAAATTCAATTAGGAGATTTTGTCAGGATTATGTGCCTACTTTAGCTATTGAAGATGTAGAGATATCACAAAATTCATCTGTTCTATATGATGAGTTATTAGCACATCGTTTAGGATTGGTACCTTTAACAACAGATTTACAATCTTATTCGCTTCCAGAAGGTGAAGAAATAACTGCTATGAGTTCAGTTAAGCTAACATTAGAATCAAATAAAGAAGGATATGTATATTCAGAAGATTTACAGACCAAAGATCCTAAAATTAAGCCAGCTTATGATAAGATACAAATAGCTTACCTTTCAGGAGATCAGGAAATATCACTTATAGCTACTGCAGTTATGGGACAGGGTAAAGTTCATGCAAAATGGTCTCCAGGTAATGTATATTACAGTTATAATCCAATCATTAAAGTTGACAATAAAAGCACAAAACTTAATGATTTTATAGATTCATATCCTTCTCAGGTTGTAGAGGATGGGGAGATAAAAAAGGAGAACATAAATACTCCTGAATTAATAGATGCTTGTGACGGTATATGTGAAGATATTGTTAAAGTGGAATATGATGATAAAACAATGATTTTCACAATAGAAAGTCATGGTCAATTAACTTCAGATGAAATATTAAAAGAAGCATTTACTCAATTTAATATACAATTAGATGAAATAAAAAAACTTTCAGGAAATATAAAGAATTAAAATGACAAAAAACACAGTTTTACAGGAAACGATAAATGAATTTAAGGCTTTAGGGAAAGAAGTTCCTTTCTGGAACTCTATAGCAAAAGATCTTAAAAGGCCTACTAGAAATTCAAGAGAAGTTAGTATCGGAAAAATCAATAAAAATGCAAAAGATGGTTTTGATGTTGTCATTCCTGGAAAAGTTTTAGGTACAGGAAAGCTTGATAAAAAGTTAACTATAGCAGCTATGTCATTTTCAGAAAACGCTTTAAGTAAGATAAAATCATCTGGTTCTAAAGCAGTAAAGCTTAGAGAATACGCTAAAAAGAACAAAACAGGAAAAAAAGCAATAATTATAGGTTAAAAAATGAAAGTTATAGATGCTACAAACAGGATTTTAGGAAGACTTGCCTCAGAAGTTGCAAAACTTGCAATTTCAGGAGAAGAAATAAAAGTAGTCAATTGTGAGAACGCAGTTGTGGTAGGAAAAAAGAAAGAAGTACTTAACAAATATAAGCAAAGATCAGAAAGAGGAACTTCCTCAGGAGGTCCTTTTCTTCATAGAGGTCCTGATAGGATTGTAAGAAGATGTATAAGAGGTATGATACCTTATAAGACAAAAGAAGGAAGAGAAGCTTTCAAAAGGGTTATGTGTTATGTAGGTAATCCTGATGATCTGGAAGTCCAGAAAATAAGTAAAGACATTTCAGATACTAATAATTTAAATTATGTTAAGATAGCAGATATCAGCAGACATCTGGGGGCGAAAATATGAAAGATACATTTGCATCAGGGAAAAGAAAACGTGCGAGAGCCAAAGCAGTTTTAAAGAAAGGAACTGGTAAGGTTACTATAAATAGTGTGGAGCTTGATGAATACAAACCATATTATGATATGCTAAAAATAAAAGAACCACTCCTTATAGCAAGTGATGATTCTGAAAAAGTTGACATTAAGGTAAAAGTAGAAGGTGGAGGCCTTTCCAGTCAGGCAGAAGCATCAAGACTTGTAATTGCAAGAGCTTTAGCGAAAGCGAATACAGAATTGAAAGAAAAATTCCTAAATTATGACAGGAATCTTCTGGTTGCTGATGTAAGGAATAGAGAAACTAGAAAACCTAATACACAAGGTAAAGCAAGATCAAAAAGACAAAAATCATATAGGTGAAAAAAAAATGTTATTTCCAGTTAGATGTTTTAGTTGCGGAAAGGTTATTGGTCAGTATTGGGAAGAGTTTAAAGAAAAGACCAAGAATAGGACCGAAAATGTCAAAGAGACTCTTGATGATCTAGGTGTTAACAGATATTGTTGCAGACAGACATTTATGGCTCATGTAGATCTTGTTGAAAATTCAGCAAAATTCAAGAAAAATTAATTAATTTTTATTTATAATTAAATCCTACATTCTTACCCTTGATACTTTGGTAAGTAACTCTTTTCACGAAAGGTTTTTCTTTAAAAACTTCTGAAAAAGCTCTTGTAATAAGGCTATTCCAGTTCTCCAAAAGAGTTTCGACTTCATCGACCTGTATACCTGTCTTCACAGAAATCTGTTCAACAGTAAATGCCCTATCTTTATTATTATCAAGAAACTTAATCACTTTTCTTCCTGTTCTACTATCGACCATAAGACCTTGGTTTAAGAATTTTGTTATAGCTTCAGTAAGTCTTGAATTCCTGTTTACAAACATTATTTCAGGAACAATAATTTTTCTTTTATTCTTAGTATAAACCATTTCTGTCTTAATAAGACCATTATTTTCCAATTTAGTGATATTTTCATGAAGTGTAGACATAGAATGGCCAACTTCTTTTTGTATTTCAGGAGCAGTAGCTTGTTCTTTTACAGATAAAGTTTTCATAATTTCCCTTGCTACAGGTTGATTCCATAAATTTTGTATTTTTTTCTTTGTAACAGTATCAATATCTTTAGGAAAAAAATCCAGAAGTACCTCTTTTCTTTTTTCATAGTATGCTATGTATTGCATAAAGATATTTATGAACCAGCATTTATAAAGTTTGTTATTCGTTTATTCGGTTGTTCCGAAAAACAATAAAATATATAAAGATAAAGTTTAAGCATATAATTGAGCATTAGGTATCCACTGCTTGAGCTCATTTCTGAGGGGATTTCCCTTCAGATTTTTTTAAAAAATAAAATATTCGTTTGATAAAGAATAATAAAATAAATGATTATATTACTTTGAAGCAATATTGATTTTGTGATAGGTAGTGGGGAGATTTATCTGAGTAAAAATTTAATCAAGTTCACACAAAGAACAGAATAAATGTCGCAATATAGCTCATTTTTGTGATTCTGCTGATAAATGCCAAAATTTATATATTTTAAATCAATTGATACCTTATGGTAAAAAAGGTGAGATTAAAAAAGAGAGCCAAATATTTTATTTTAGCGGTAATAATATTGCTAGCATTATATATAACTTACATAGGATATTTCATTATACTCCCTGCAATAACCGCTGCAATCTTTTCTTATGTAAGCTATCCATTATATAAATGGTTTTTTTTAAAGTTAAAAAGCAAGAGATTAAGTGCTCTCTCTCTAATATTAATCCTCACTTTAATTATAATAGTGCCTTTAATGATGCTTATAATGACTATCGCCTCAAAAATTATTCAGTTTGCATCCACTTTTAATTATCAAAATATAACGGGATCTGTCAATCAAGTTTGTTCTTTTGTAAATGAAAATACAGCTTTCGTACTTTCTCAGGATAATGTGAGAAATATATTAGTCAAAGCTATAAATACTATAGAAGATAATATAACATCTAGTGCATTATGGATTTTCAACAGCACTTCTGCATTAGTATTTCAAGTATTATTCATAATGATTTTTATGTATTATTTCTATATATACGGAGAAACAATATACAAGAATTTTGAAAAATTACTTCCTTTTTCAAATGAATCGAAAAAGAAATTAATAAATAAAATTGGAAACGATATCAATGCTCTTTTTTTAGGCCAAGGTCTTGTTGCTTTAGCCCAGGGACTTATAGGAGGTGTAGGATTTTTTATATTCGGTTTGGAAAACCCAGTTTTTTGGGGTTTTATTATGATAATAACATCTATATTACCAGTAATCGGAGCTTGGCTTGTGTGGGTACCTGCAGCTGTTGTAATTTTCTTTGAAGGTAATGTTATGGGTGGAGTAGGTCTTTTTATATGGGGCTTCGTAATAGTATCGAATATAGATAATTTATTAAGACCTATATTGGTTAATTCATTTTCTAGACTTCATTTTCTTACAGTATTTCTGGGAGTTATAATAGGTATAAAGGCATTCAATCTGATAGGTATCATCTTAGGGCCTTTACTTATATCTGTATTGATAAGTCTTATTGAAATATATTTTAAAGATACATCTTTTTTTGGTAAAAAAGGTAAACTTGAACTTAAAGGATAGTTTGAACAACTCCGTTCAATTCCTTTTTTTTGAAAATAGCCTTGCTGGGAATTGTCTTCAGAATACTAATTTTATAAAATGAAATATTTCTTTCTTATATTCTTCGAGTTCAAACAAGTTTGAACAACTCCGTTCAATTCCTTTTTTTTGAAAATAGCCTTGCTGGGAATTGTCTTCAGAATACTAATTTTATAAAATGAAATATTTCTTTCTTA
>JBNJGI010000012.1:16273-29357 GCA_051819685.1 Nanobdellota archaeon
TATTCTTCGAGTTCAAACAAGTTTGAACAACTCCGTTCAATTCCTTTTTTTTGAAAATAGCCTTGCTGGGAATTGAACCCAGATCTAAAGCTCCGCAAGCTTTTATAATATCCATTATACTACAAGGCTGAAAAATCAATCTTTTGATTCAATAAAAGTTACAATGACTTTTCTATCTCTTGGACCATCAAACTCACAAAGAAAAATATCTTGCCAAGTACCTAAAAGCATATTACTATTCTTAATAGGGAAAGAAACAGAATTACCAATCAAAGAAGCCTTTATATGTGAATCTGCATTATTATCTATCCTGTCATGCATCCATCTACCTTCCGGCACATTTTCTTTTAAAAAAGTAGAAATATCTTTTGGAAGATTAGGGTCCGCATTCTCGTTTAAAGTTATACCGGCAGTAGCATGAGGTATAAAAATATGTATAATACCATTATTTATTGTACTTTCCTCGATACATTTCCTGATATTATCATTTATATCGAAAAGTTCTTCCCTTTTATTAGTTCTCACTACAAATTCCATTTTATATATTACCTCTATTAATTTTTTTAAGACCGTTTTTCTTACCTATTTCAAAAGCTTTCTCTATAATCTTCAGATCAGTTGGCGATTTATCATCCATCTTGAACATAGGAAAAAATCTTGAAATATGCCATGGAATATCACCTTTACCATCTATGTCATAAATAAACTTCGATATCTCATTCAGTTCATCATCTGTATCATTTATACCAGGAATTATTAAAGTAGTTATTTCTATATGAATATTAGCTTTAAAAGCTCTTTTTATTGTGTCCAAAACTGGCTGAATTCCTTTTCTTGCATTACAAAACTTCTTATAAGTATCATTTTTAAAGCACTTCAGATCAATATTCATAGCATCGATATAATCTTTTATATAATCAAAAGCTTTTCCTGTCATATAACCATTAGTGACCCATACATTTTTAATCCCTTTCTTTTTAGCCAAAGACGAAATATCCTTTATGAATTCAATAAAAATAGTAGGTTCTGTATAAGTATATGCAATACTTATACAACCATTATCGATAGCTCCATTCACAATATCTTCAGGTTCATATCTCTCTCCCTTAATATTGGAATCTTTATCCTTAAATCCTTGGCTAATATCCCAATTCTGGCACCAATCACATGCAAAATTACAACCCACAGTACCAATAGAAAATGTCTTGCTTCCAGACATAAAATAATTAAAAGGTTTTTTCTCTATAGGATCAATATTAGTAGCTATTAAGCTTCCATAAACCAGAAGATAAAGATCACCTTCTATATTTTTTCTTACTCCGCATAACCCTGTATTACCTTCTTTAATAACACATTTTTGACAACACGCTTCACATTCTACTAAATTATCTTCTCTTTTCCTATAAAGCACTGCCTTTACCATAAAATTGATAAATCTTTTTCAGTTTTATATTTTATGGCGAATTGGTACCCTCAAAATCCGGAAGAGCTTAAAGAAATACTTGATGAATATCTAGATATCAAAGAAAATAATAAAGATGAAATAAACGGTTTAGTCGTACCACATGCAGGATATTCATTTTCCGGTAAAATTGCAGGAAAAGCTTTTTCTTTATTAAAAAACACTAATAAGAAAAAAGCTATAATATTAGCGCCCAGTCATTATTCAGCATTTAAAGGAGTAAAAAAAATATCTAAAATAGACACTCCTTTAGGAAAAATAAAAGTAAGTCTTGATGAATATGAAACAACAGAATATGAACACGCGATAGATAACCAAATACCCTTTCTCCAAAAACTTGGTTTCAAAGAAGTCTTACCCTTAGTATTAGGTGATATGGATAAAGAAAAGATAAAAAAACTTGCTGAAAATATATCTGAAAAAATGAAAGATCATATCTTGATAATCTCTACAGACTTAAGTCACTTTGAAGAATATTATACAGCAAAACTCATAGATAATGAAACAATAAAAACAATATTATCTCTTGATCCTGATATAACCAAAATAAATGCATGTGGGCTCATGCCTATTTTAACTTTACTACAAATATGCAAAATAAAAAATTATACACCAAAACTTATAGAATACAAAAATTCAGGTGACATTACAGGAGACAAGACAGCAGTTGTAGGTTATGTAAGTATGTATTTTTAATTCTCATCTATTTTGATAACATCATAGATAAAAAAATCAAAATTATTATACTTCCAAGCATCATTTTGAAACCCTGCTTTCATACAAAGATGCCCTAAAAACTCCTCTTCATCAGATAATTGTTCCCATACTTGAGGAAGAAATGTAGCGGAACTTATCTTACAAGACAAATAAACACCTTTATTTTTTATTTTTTCTTTCAATTCTTCATTTGATTCAAAATAAATCTTTTCCATAGGTGTAAGTATAGATAGCTCTATATCAATATTATTAAGTTCATTCTCATTTAAAGGATCAAACCTGAAATCATTAAATGCAGCATTAATAGAATTTTCAACAACATCTTTCCATAGAGGTTTTTTTGCCTTTAAAGATCCTATACATCCCCTCAATTCTCCATCTTTTTTAAGAGTTACAAAACAAGCACCCTTGTCAGAATAAATATTTTTGATAGAATCATCCACTTCTAAATCTTTACCAAGAAGCTTTTTTTCAATAGTATCTCTTGAAATTTTCAGTAATTTTTTATAATCCATCTAATCACCTTTTTATATAAAATATTCAACGACATAAGATTATTATATTTTTATATTGCCTTGCAGAAAACCCAGAAATTTGGCTAGACTAATTCTGTCAAATTTCGTAATAGTTAAACCATAAGTGTTTAATTATTCTGCGCAATATAAAATACTTATTATGTCGCTGATTAAAATCAAGATACATTTAAATTAATTTTTGATACTTATAATTAAAAATACAATGCGCAAGCCGGGATTCGAACCCAGATCGCCGGCTGACTTCGTTAAAAACATGGAAGGCCGGAATACTAGCCGTTGTACTACCTGCGCATAAAATTGTAAAAAATGTAACCCTTTTTAAATTTATTTCTTATATTTATTATGCCAATAATTAAGTTCATCAGGACGAACGCCGTAAAGGTAGAATAAATACAAGAAAATATAACTTACAAATGCGGCAACCATCATTAGATTCATTGAAAAATCATAATTCTGGCCATCAAGAACTCCTCTTAATAAGCCGATAAGCAAAATATAAACAACAAATATCCACGGATACTTTGTTCTCCAAATTTTTCTTATTTCTCTCTTGTTTAATTTCATGATAAACAATTTTTACATTACTATTTTATAAACTTTTTGAAATAATAGTAGGCAACACAAGATTGTTATATTGTCTTGCAGAATATCCAGAAATTTGGCTAGACTAATTCTGTCAAATATTAAAAATTATAACAAAATGATTAATTATATTGCCTTGAATTAATTTTTGAATTTGCGGTAAGGAGTGAAACGACTTACAGGAGCGCAAATTCAATCAATTTCGCCCGGACAAAATAATTTGCCTTTACAAATTGACTTGTTCGGGGGGTTTTATACCCTCCTACTTTCCTTAAACTTGTTTAAGGCTAGGAACAAAGTGACTATATCGCACTAAAAGTTTCTACTTGTTGAAACCGCCGAAAGGTTTTCCTTGACAGCGTGCCGGAACAGTTTACTGAGCATTTGTTCGCAACATCACTCTATTTTTGCTTGTGCCAAACAACACAAATAAAGATATATTATATGATTGTTGTGTTAAAAAACTAATAAAATTTCATCATAAATTTTATAATTACCAGGTATTTTATTTATACAGATGGTATTAGATGAATTACAAGTAAGTATTACAAATGTATGTGATGTAGGATGTAATCATTGTCATCTCGATAAATCTAAAAAAAACCATATATCAAAAATAACCTTCTTATCAACATTAGATTTCGCTAAAAAAAATAAAATTAATACAATAAGATTAACAGGAGGAGACATTTTTGAACACCCACAGCTGTTTTTTTTCCTCGAAAAGCTTAAATCTAATGGATTTACAGTAATCAATAACATTTCCATTAAAAAAATAGATAAAGTTGAAAACATATTACATTATTCTGATTATTTATTAATATCGTTTAATTGTTTAGAAGAATTGAAAAACCCGAAACTTCCTGAAATTGCCCAAAAAACAAAAATGATGGGCACTGCTGTGTTCAACAAGTACTGGTTGGATAATATCACTAAACTTTCTATGTTAGAAAACATTGGTTTCTATTCTTTCTTTTTCTTGAGAAATGTTTGTAAAGATTCTGAAAGCTATTACCGTACTCTGAACTTAGGTATAAAAAAAATATCTTCTTTAAACAAAAAAAAGAACTTAAAAATAACTTTTTCCAACGCATTTCCACTATGTCTCATTTCAAATGAAGATTTAAATATCTGTTCAGGAGGAAAATTTGATAACGGATTAACTAGAATATATGTAGATACATCTGGAAATATAAAACCATCTGCATATTCTTCAATAAATTTAGGAAAAATAGATTCTTTATCAGATATGAAATTTTTAGATAAACACCACTCAAAACTTCCTAAGTGTGAAAATTGCTGTATTTCAGATAAATGCTCAGGAGGAATAATTACTAACCAGACTTATAAGAAAGATCCTCTTCAGAAATATACTTATTTCAACAAATATACAACCACCTTTCAGGAAGCAACAAAAAAATATCTGCTTAAAACTAATTTTTTAGGAAATCTTGAACTTCTTTACCATAAAACTTCAGGTTTCCATATGAATTATCCTTCTCCAGATTATTGGAAAGAGGACACTTTATCTCTAGAACAACCTGATGATGGAAAATTAAACATTTACATACATTTCCCTTTTTGCATAAGACAATGCAGATTTTGCCGAATTCCTAAAATAAATAATGAAAACAAAGAAAAATATATAGAAGATCTAATTAAAGAAATTGATCAGAAAAAAAATTTACTTGAAAAAAATAAAATTGAATCCATATATTTTGGTGGTGGAAGTCCTCAGCTTATGGGAAAAGAAACTGCTCAAAAAATAATAACAAAAATTTTCAGTCATATAAAAAACAATGTTCCTGAAATAACATTCGAACTTTTCCCTCAAAATTTCGATAAAGACCTGATGACTTTTCTTAAAAATTATATAACTAGACTAAGTATCGGAGTGCAATGCTTTAATGAAGAATTATTGAAAAAAATGAATAGAAAAGTATCGGCTAATGAAATAAAAAATTTTATAGATTCGTGTCGTAACCTTGGATATAATAACATAAATTTTGATCTAATATATGGTCTTTATTTAGAAAATGAAAAAAATTTCGAAAAAGAACTTAAAGATATTCTATCTAAAAATCCTGAACAGATAACATATCAACCTCTTCACTATGCTAACAGCATTGGTTTTAATAACAAATCATTAATGATAGAACCTAAAATTAATAGATTAGGACGTGAACTTTTGAAATCATATGGTTATACTCAAACGACTGCTGAAGATTTCACAAAAAAAGGAGAATTCCTTTATCAAAAAAATCTTTTACAAGGAAAAAACATCCTTGGATTTGGAGATAAATCTTTCAGCTTCATCAATAATAAATATTTTCAAAAGAGAAATGAAAAAAATTATACATATAAACTTTCAGGAAAAGATTTACTTTATAGAAAATTATTTTTTGAAAGCAGGTTTGGAAAAATAGATATAGTTGAAATCAACAAAGAATTTAACATAAACTATGTCATTGACTTTTCAGACAGCCTAAAATATCTTTTAAGAAAGAACTATGTAAAAATAGAAAAAAATAATCTAATAATAACAAACAAAGGAAAAAATTATGTAGATATGATAGCTAATATTTTAAGCTTGAATAATTTAGACTATAAAAAATGAAAATAATAGCACCTGCAAGTTGCATTGAGGAAATAGAAAAATACTCAGAATTAGGAGTCGATGAAATTTATCTTGGATACAAATCTAAAAAAACTTCCAAATGGGATACTGCAAACAAAAGGAATGAAGAAGGTGCAAATTTCACATCTCTGGAAAAACTTTCAAAAGTAAAAGAACTCTGCCCAGATACAGAAATCTCGCTTACCCTGAACGCATCTTTTTTCCACGAAAAAAATTTAGAAGACATAAAAGAACAGATAAAAGAGATAAAACCTTATTTCGATAATTTAATTATAGCTGATGCCTCGTTGATAAATCTAATTAAAAAATTAGCTCCTGAAAAAGGAATAATATTAAGCTGTATCGCCGCTTGTTTAAATACTGAAGCAGTAAAGTTTTATCAAAAACAAGGAGTCAGAAAAATAATTCTTCCGAGACATTTAACTTTAGACGAATTTAAAGATTTATCTTCAAAAAATCCCACTATGTCTTTTGAAGTTATGATCCTGAATCAATTCTGCCGTAACATAGACGGTTTTTGTTCAAGATGTCACATACCTTCTAAAGGACATGAATTAGCAACTTGTGATTTACCTTCAAATTATGAAATCAACCTTACAGATGAAAATTTAATCCAGAAAGAAACTCAAATAAAAAAAAATCTTCAAAAACTAAGTGGATTTGATCCGAAATGCGGTGTCTGTTTTATACCTTTTTTCAAAAAGATAGGGATTGATGGTTTAAAGATAGTAGGAAGAAGTAATGGGATAAATAAAAAAGTAAAAGATGTCATTTTTCTAAAAAAAGTTTTAGAAAACTTAGATTCAAAACAATATACAGAATACTGTAAAAATATTTTTGAAAAAACTTACGAAAAAAAATGCAATGAGGATTGTTATTACTAAAATGGAATACGGTATAAAGATAAATGATATAAAAAATTTGAATGCAGAAAATCTCAAGAAGTTCAAATATATCTATTTTGGCTCAGAATTTTGTGAAAGAAAACTACCTTCACTGGATTATTGCAAAAAAATAATATCTTTTAGTAATAACAACAACAAAATTCCTGTTTTTCTTACTCCACCTATGACTGATAAATATATTGAAAAAGCTAATAATTTAATAAATAATTTAGTCAAAGAAAACCCTAAGTTGCAAATAACTCTTAATGATTTCGGTCTTTTAAACAAATTAAAAAACTTAAACATAAATTTAAACTTAGGAAGGCTGATGATAAAAATGAAAAAAGGTCCGGAAATAATCTCTGCCAATTCAATTGAAAAGTTCAAGAATAATAATCTTAAAAATCCTTTATTCAGAAAGTATTGTAAATCTAATAATCTCATCCGGTTTGAAATAGATCAACCCTTACAGGGTTTAAACCTTCCTGATAATGAAAACATAACC
Source organism: Nanobdellota archaeon (assembly GCA_051819685.1). Lineage (GTDB taxonomy): Archaea > Nanobdellota > Nanobdellia > Woesearchaeales > DATGWN01 > JBNJGI01. The sequence continues at coordinate 23,598 of JBNJGI010000012.1, forward strand.
TTATATCTGGGAAATGTGTTGCTTTCTATGACAAGGTATTGCTTATATCCTGGAATTAATGATGAAAATTACTTTTTCAGAATAAAACCTTGCAAAAAAGAATGCATGAAATTGAAATTAACAAAATCTACTTTTTATTACAAAGAAAAAACACACATAATAGGTAATGCAGAATTCCTTAAAACTCCTTTTACAATTGATTCTGAAATAAAACCTAAAATTAATCGTATTGTTGTTTTCCCTGACTTAAATTCTCTGTTATGAAAAATTATTTAAATAGGACATTACAATTACTAATTTTATGAAAAAACTCATAGGATTATTGATTTTTGTATTAATTGTTGCTGGAGCTATATTTCTTTTAATTCCTGATGAAGTAGAAGAAAAAGATACAAAAAAAAATGTTAGTGATGAAAAAGATGATAGTAAATCTCAATATAAATTGAATACAACTGAAAAGTACAATATATGTATGAACCAATATGATCAAGTGGCAGGGGAATGTTTAGCTTACCAAACAGGAAATTTAACCTATTGCAATGTTTATGAAGACATTAACATGCAGTACTGGTGTAAGGCGAGAGCTGAAGGAAATTCCTCATATTGTTATTTAATGGATGATTCTGTAACTTATTTTAATGATTCTTACTATCGTTTTGTGACTTGTATCGCAGAAACTGCAAGTGAAGTAGAAGAATGTGAAGTGATAAAAGAATCCGAATATAAGAAACGTGAATATGATGAATGTGTTGCATATGTTACTCAAAATACTTCATATTGTGATAGGTTCAAAGAAGAAGAACATAGAAAAAGAAAAATTGATTGTTATGCAACGATAAATAAAAATGCCAGCGCTTGTTATGAACAAAAAGGTTTCAAAAGAAAATGGGATTGTCTTATGAGACTAAGTGAAGATGATCCTGAATTATGCAAAAAATATCACGAAGCCTTTTGTAAAGAATTCTTCAAGCCTTAGAAATCCTGTTTTTTACTACCCAATCAAATTGCGCTTTATATATTTTACACCTATCAGTTTCAGGAATCTTGGCTATAACACTACCTTGCTCTGAATAATTACAAACAGGGCAAACTCCACAATAAGGTTTGTAAGCACAATTCTCACAAGAAGAATATTGTTCGTTCAAAGAAGCATTCACAATAGAACAAGCCTTATCACAAGTAGTTATCTCAGAATATTCTTCTTCGACAGTTCCTAACATAAAAATATCCTCTCCCAACATCCTGGCCTCATCACAAGAATATATATTTCCATTATAATCATAAACCATTTGTCCAATTACAGCACCACAAGGACTCCTTAATTCCAAATAATTCGGATCATAATCCTCTCTGATTTTCTTTTCCATAATTTCTACTATTCTTTCTTCGGTATCGCAACCATTTTTTCTATATTTTTCAAGATAATACATACCTTTTTTCCAAAAATCAATAAATTCTTTTGCAGTATAACCTAATTCTGAATAATTATCTGAAGCTACACCTAATTTATTCAAGAATCTGAAATGAATAGTTTTCAAACCTAATTTCACATACTCATCAATAATTTCTTTTGGATATTTCAAGCTTTCTTTTGTAATAGTCGTCAAGGCGCTCACTTGCTTTTTTATACTTTTTTTAGAATAATTTTCATTTATTTTTTTAATCCAGTAAGTTACAATATTATAATTATCCTTACCCATCCATCTCCTATTATGATTATGCAATTCTTTAGGTCCATCCAGAGAAGTACATATACCGACATTATGCTTAAGAAGATATTCCATCTTCTCATCATCCATAAGAATAAAATTAGATACTAATGTCACTTCTAAATTCTTTTTAGCCGTCTTATTTTTCTCTTCAGCATACTCAATTATATACTTCATCACATCCCAATTCAACAAAGGTTCTCCTCCTTGTAATTCAATAGTTATACTTTCGCTCGGAGATTTAAAAATAAAATCAACAGTTTTTTTAGCAGTATTCTTATCCATATCGAATTCCTTGCTTTTACATTGTTTACTACTTGCATGACAATAAACACAACTCATATTACATCGCAAAGTAACTACTACAATATGCAAAGAAGTCCCTTGAAAAAGAAATTCCTTTCTTTTCCTATAACTTTCAACTTCATCCTGAATATTTTTTTCATTTAAAATAATATTATTCTTTAAAAAATAATTTTTAGATTCAATTTTATTATCCTTTAGTTTATGAAAATTATCTTCATCTAAGATAACATATTTCCCGCTCTCGGAGCTAACAAAAATCTTATCTCCTACTTTCCTTGACCTATAATTTTTTATATATCCTTCCATTTATGCAAAACCTTTATTCTTCATAAGACCTAGAACATAATTACAGAACTCTTCTTTCAGAAAAGGAATCTCTTTTTTTTCAACAATCTTTATTTCAAAACTTTCATTAATTATTTTTCCTTCAATTAATTCATCAAAATCTCTAAGAGCCTCTTCAATAATTTCTTTCGAATAAAATTTATTATTTAGTTTTATTATCATACTAATCTTCTTTCATTTCAATATCATTTATAATATTATCATAATCAACATCTTGATTATCATTAGTTAAAAGACTTCTTTGAATTATCATTTCTCTTATATTTTTCGTTTTTTCTGCATTATTCTTATAATCTCCATAATTGATAAGCTCATTGAAAAATTCTTTAGATAATTCTTCTGTATTTTCTTTTTTAGCTTGTATTTTCACTAAAATTTCTTTATAAGGATCACCATCCAGAACAATAAAAGCTCTATCCAAAAAAACATAACTTGCGGAATATATTATATCTAACGGATATATATCCGGATTAAGTTTTATTATACACCACCCTTCTTTTATCTCCAGATTATTCATCTAAAATAAAAAATTACTGATATATATAAAAAGGTTTTCCTTAAATATAATTGTAAGCAAAACTCCGATAAACAAAAAAACAGCAAAAGGCGTATGTTGATATATTTTAACATCTTTTATACCTAAATCTTGGATTTTTTTAATCTCTTCATCAGTCAGACCATTCTTCCCTTCTTTTATAAAACTATTTTCTTTAAAATTATCCTTTGGTTTTATGATATAATATTTATCATCTTTCTTAAAGACCTGATACCCTTTTTTGTGCCTTAATCTATCCTCTTCCTCAGCAGAAATATTGTCCTTTTCTATTATGTTCTGTGTTAAATTCATACCTTTCTTAAGATTTTTAACATTCATTTCGAATGAAAAATAATCTTTTGCAATATTTTTTATACCGCTTAAAAAAAAAGCCTTTATAATTTGCCATATAATTATAATCTTAATTATATTTGTTATAAATAACAATGATATCGGTGGTTGAAAAAAAACAATTATAATAGCACCAAAAATTGAAGTAAAATAAATCTCTTTTTCATATCTTTTATTTTCTAAAGTGAAAAAAATTGCAGCAATAATTATTGATTTAAAATATAAGTCTACATTAAATAATACATTAAAACTTATCAATATTACAAAAAGCCTTATTATCTTTGTAATTATCTCTTTAAAATTGAATATATCTTTAACAATCCTTTTAGAATATTTCTTAAAAGTATTTGACTTGATCTTAATCAATATTAATATAAGGAAAAAAAGAATAACAAAAAATGCTGTATTGAATAAAATACTGCTTGATTCAATCCATGGTACATTATTATTCTTGTACAAACTTATCGGCATCAAAATTGAAAATGCTATGAAGAGTTTACCATCCCCTGGGCTCCATATATTATTTTCCCATCCTAGAAAACCTATAAAAATTCCAAAACAAAAATTCGATAATACTTTACCAAAATAAATTAGGTTTATACTATCATTCATAACCCCTGAAATTAAAAAAATAAAATTAATAATTAAAGCATATATTATTGCTGCAAAAATCCATCTATTCTTAATTTTCCTTAATTTTATATCTTCAAAACTTGTAATTAATCCCAAAACTAATATAACCGGTAAAAAATACTCTAACATATGTCTAATAATATCCTGATCACTTAAAAAATTTAGTGTTTTCATCATGTCTCCGATAAAATAAGTCTTATTTGTTTAAAATTATTAGAAAAGAGTTATAATTAATTCCTGAAAATCTATATTTATTGAGTCTTAAGATAAGTTTATGTTTATTACCTTGATTTTTATATAATAAGATAAATTTAATGTACTTTGCTATTGTGAACGCTTGAAGTTGTCAAGCTCTTTGTTATGTTTTTCATTTCCCTCCGCTGGGGCTCATGAACATCTTGGTTCGCTAATCCACAAAGAAATCAAAGATTTCTTGTGTCCTGAAAATCTCCGATTTTCATGAGCTCATTATTTAAGAGGGGTCACGAACACAACGCGCTCGGACGTTGAGGCCGAAATCGACTTCGTCCTTAGGGTCCGTACGGACTCGCCCATTAACTGAATTGAAGAGGTAGGCATGGGTTTCAGCGCTCGCTTCGGTCGTACCTGTCCAATAGTTAGCAGAACCTGTTATAAAAACATTGCTTTCATAATTACTTTCATCATAATCAATATATGTTATCCCTTCGCTAACTGTCGGCAATCGCCAATCAGCATATCCTGCTAATTCTAAATCATTACAATAAGCAACAGAATTATTCCAATAATCATCGCTTCCGGAATATCCTTTCTGCCAAACTAATCCAGTATCTTCATCAACAACAGTTCCATCCCCTACATCAACAAAACTTTTTCCTGTATCAGTCAAAGAAAGTCCTGTTGTAGAGCCACGAACACAAACACCTTTTTGAGCAGAATCTGAGGATTGATCAACACATCCAAATTCACCTTGGGATGAAGAAAAGGAATCTTCAGTAAGGTAAACATAATAATAATCCCCATCTTCTTCAGCTACAGTGCTTACCCAATAATTTCCTGAAGCCCATGTATCTCCATTAGGTGAAGGATTTAAATTTGAAGACATTGTTGCATCACTTCCTAAAACTGAAGTAAATTCGACTATGTTTGGTAAGCGCCAATCTGAATAACCACCTTGATTTAAATTATTACAATAGGGAATCATTTCAGAACGATTTACGCTTGTAGATTCATTTTTTGTCCAATACAATCCTGTGTGATCATCTTTGATGACATTATCTCCTTGGTCAGTATAAGATTTTGCAGTGCCATCATCATAGCCATCTTGACCTATGTGGTCAGAAGTACATGAAGCCCATTCATAATCCCACGGAGCTGGACCCACACAAGGAGCACAATCCTGCTGTCCTGTGTGTAGTTCGCTTCCTTTCAACAATATCTCCGACAAGACCTGTATCAGGCGTTAAAGTGTAGGTAGCAGAAGTTTCCATATCAGTGTAAGTTAAATTTAAGTCATAATTGTATTTCTGACCTTCATTGTAGCCAACAACACCATAACAATAGACTTTCTTTGAAGTTCCTGCAGACAATCTTGTGTTGTGAGGGTATAATGTGCATTTTTTTCCATCAACCCAGATGTCATCGATTCTTACTGTGTTAGGATTATTGTTTCTTAATTTGAATAAAGTGGAATGTGAGTTTTGCATGTAAGCAGTTATTCCAACATCCATATTAGAAAGTTCTATTTTCGATGCAGATTCAGAAGCACCACCCCCAATTGAAGGAATTCCTCCCAGAACTCCAACTACGATTAAAGCGATTACTATAACGACTGCTAAGATTATCAAGTATTCTGTTGCAGTTTGTGATTTCTTTAAAATTGAAGATTTAAAAAAATCATTT
>JBNJGI010000013.1:0-14964 GCA_051819685.1 Nanobdellota archaeon
CTTTGATTTACCATATGATTTTGAGTATACATCCTTTATTCCTGCAAGTTCAAGTATCTTTGCGCATTCTTTTTCTACAACTAATCCTGTACCTTTTGGTGCCGGCATCAGTTCCATTTCACATGATCCACATTTTCCTCTTACAGTGAATGGTATTGTATGAGGTTCTCCGAAAATAAAATCAGGTCCTGCATAACCTCTTGCAATCTTTATAAGATTTTTTTTAGCGCTTCTGAATGCTTTTTCTCTTGCTGGAACTGTTTCTTTACTAGCTCCTCTTCCAAGACCTACAAATCCGTTCTTGTTACCTACTATTGCTAATGTTGTAAATTTAGGTTTGTTTCCTTCTTTGGTTTTCTTCTGTGTCTGCCTGAAAGCTCTTCTTTGGCCTCCACCGAATTTACCTTTTGACTGACCTATCAATAAAAGATCTTTTTCAAGGTCAGGAACAAGAGTATCTACAATCTTATCTTCAAGTATTTTTTTCCCAGCGGTTATTATATGATCAATATCGTTGATCTCTCCGTCCTGGACTTTTTTACCTATTTCTGTTTTAGGAACCCAGTTATCAAGTTCTTCAGTTTCCTCGTTTTGATAATTATCTTTCTTCATTTTTCCGCAATTACCTTTTCTTTAATGGATTTAATAACATCAGAATATGAACTGACGTCTATATTGTTTTTTTTATATTCACCGAATGAATCTTTATTATTTTCATAACTTTCTTTGACATGTTCCCCTTGTAGCCTTTTTTCATTTGGAACTGCTTTTTCACTCAAAGGAACCTTGAATCCTGCGTCAGATAATCCTTTAACAGTAGCGAAAATTTTTCCACCTGCATGAGCTTTCTGAAGACCAAGGTCTACTATACCTTCTTCATATCCTTTTTCTAAGGCTCTTTTTCCAGTAAGAAGCCCTACAAGGTATGCTACAGGAATATTAGCGTTGCTGTATTTAAGACCATATTTTTTCAAATCTCTTGAATGAGCTGAAACAAGAACTTTATCTCCTTTAGAATCATACCTTACTATTTGAACCAGTATTGAGGAAAGAGTTTTTCTTATTACTACTCTATCTTTTCTAGATACAAGTAATTTTAGTCTAGCCTTGTAATTAGTCCTTCCTTCTTTCTTCCTTCTATTATTTACTGTTCTCATTTTAATCTTCAGCTTTTCTCGATAAATTTATCGGATTCCTCCAGATATAGCTTGATATGTCTTTTGTTTCTGAAGTATCCTCCTGATACTTTTGAATATAAGTCATGATAAGTTTCTTTAGTTATCAACTCTTTATCCCTTAATTGCTTTATGAATTCTCTTAATAAACGTACTTTTTTCATCCAAGCTCCTTTTGAAGGAAGTCTTGCTCCTAGCGTACCTTTTCTTGAACCTGAATTTTTCCTTCTTCCTTTTGCTTTTTGGGATTTTAATTTCCTGACTCTTACCCTTGATGATTGATTTTTTCCGGATTTTTTTATTATATCACTTCCTATAAGATTCCTGATGTCACCCCGGGTAACTGCGCTTTTGATATCTTCTTCAGCTGATGTATCAAAAAATACTTTTTTAGGTGAACATCCCAATACTTCTGACGCAATCCTTTTTTGTGTCTTAAGATTCATTTTTTATCCTTATTTTCTCCTGATTCTTTTTTCTCATCAGTTGTTTTTTTATTATTTTCTTTAGTTTCTTTTCCGCTGTCAGAAGATTTTTTCTCTTTTTGTTCTTCTTTCTTTTTCTCTTTCTTCTTTTCAGCTTCTGATTTTTTCTTGGAAACTCTTTTATTGAAATTATCTTCTATATTTTTTATGTCTTTTTCTAAATTATGGACTGTATCCAATGATTTTTCTTTGATTTTTTTCAATAGTTCTAATTTTTTCTTTTTTCCGACATTAGATCCGATAACTATGGTCTGATTTTTCCCTTTATCAAAGTTATCAATATCTGTCAATGAATTAACCACTATTTCTACTTTTCCATCAGGATTAGCTCCTCTAACCGATATTGGCGACCTATATCCTGAAGAAGGCAAAACTCCTTTCCCTTTATGCCTAAGTCTCATTTTTGATTGGTATCCCTTAGGTTTTCTGTACTTTTTACCAACTTCTGCTTTTTCGGAATTCTGTCTAATAAAAACCGGCTTTGTGGATTTTTTCATCTTCCTGATTTCAAGTGCTTTTTTGATATCCATTCTAAATTTCCTTTCCGTTCTTATCTGTTATATATATTCCGTCCTGGAATATTCTTCTGTCTTTTCTCGTTATTCTTGTCAAAGACTCAATGTCTGCAGCTATTTGACCAACAACTTCTTTGTTGATACCTTCTACAATTACATAATCACCTTCAACTTTGACTTGAGGACCTTTTTTCAAGGTTAGTTCACGAGGATTTTTCTCACCAATGAAGTTCTTGACAATTATTTTTTCGCCAGCAACACTTACATTCATAGGGAAGTGTCCAGCACATATCTTCAGTTTGTATGTATATCCTTCTGAAACCCCTTTAACCAGGTTCTTGATGTGTGATTCTAATGTTCCTATTCTTTTTTTATCATTTTTGGAAGCATTTTCCTTACCTATAGTTACTTTGGAATCTTGGATTTTTATATCTATTAAAGGGAAAAACAATTTTTTAGAAGTTTCTCCTTTAGGTCCTTTAACAGTAATTATTTTATCATTATAACTAACTTCAACACCTTCTGGAACTTCAATTTCCTTTAAAATATTTTGTCTCATTTTTAATAGCAATAAGCGATTACTCTGCCTCCTAATTTGTTGTTCTTGGCTTCATCTATTGTCATTAGTCCTTTTGATGTGGAAACTATCAAAACACCGAAACCTCTTGTAGGCAGGTATCTTTTTTCTATGTCTTCTGATTCTTCAAAACTATATGAAAATCTTGGTTTTATTGAACCGCATTTGTTGATACTTCCTATCAAATTAACTTTTAATTTTCCTACTGAATCCTCTATAATTTCATAACTTCCTATGTATAAATGTTTATTAAGTATTTCAAGCACATTTTTTAATAAACTTGATGAATTTAGTTCTACTTCAGGGTTCGATATTTTTTCAGCATTGTTAATCTTTGATAATGCCGCTGCTAGTGAATCATTCATACTCATTTTTATACCTCAATCATATTTTTTGAAACCGATTTTGTTTGCGATTTCCCTGAATTGTTGACGACACATATTCAATTTGTATTTACTTATATGTCCCGAAACTCTTCCTGTTATTGTGCATCTTTTTTGTGATTTTCCACAGGACCTTTTTTTAGGTGCGTTGTGTTTCACATATTTTTTAAGCTTTGCAGGTTTGTTCCTTAACTGCTTAAATGCTTTTCTATAATTACTATAACTCATTGTGCTTCACCCGCATCTTCTATTAAACTTACATTATAATTTTTCTTGAAGTAATCGATAGCTTCTTCTTTATTTATCTTGTGATGACTAGGAATCTTTCTTTTCATTTCTTTCCTTTCTTTTATCCTGAATCCAGGTCTTACTAAGGTTACGCTTAATTCTATACCCATGATTCCTAATTCAGGGTCATATTTGACTCCCGGTATATCAACATATTCATGAACTCCGAAAGAAACATTTCCATTTTCATCGAAATTCTTTATTGATAATGAATAATCTTTTGCTTCCACGAATCTTTTTATAAGGTCTTCAGCCTTCTTACCTCTTAAAGTAAGCTTAGCTCCTATCGGAAGACCAGGTCTTAGATTCCATGAAGGCACCCTCTTGAAAGACTTGGTCTTTACAGGAGTTTTACCTGCTATCATTTCTATAAGCTTAACTCCTTTAGCCAGCTTTTTCTGGTCAGCTCCTGCACCGAAGTTAAGAGTTACTTTCCCTATCCTTATTTCTCTCATTTTATTTGTCATTTGAGCTTAAATTTCCTCATTAATTTGTAATTGTAATTTCTGGTTTTTTCTCACCTAATACATATGCATAATCTTTAACTGTTTCTACTTCTTTTCCATCCATTTCAACATGAAGCATAGTGCCTTCAATTTTTTTAGCAACACCTGTTTTCCCTATGTGTCTTCCTTGTGCAATAAGTATAAAAGCACCTTCTTTTAGTTCAAGGACTTTTTGTACTTTTTTTGATTTAAGCACAACTGAATCACCGACTTTGCAGTCTGTCTTTTCTTTCAGTACTTGATTATAACCGTTAAAAAGCGATATCTGCATACCTTGTTTTTTGTGTTTTTTATCCATTATCTTAGATACTAAAATATCTTTTTCTTTGGAAGGTATCTCGATAGCTGTAAGTTTACCGTTTGAATTCAATGAAAGTCTATAAAATTGTTCAGCTTCTTTAAACTCTACTACATCAAACAAGCCAACAGGGAATTTTTCATCTTTTACCTTTTTCCCATTTACAAGTATATTTTTATACTTGATCATCATTTTGACTTCTTTCTTAGTAGAAGCTTTTTTCATTGAATCTTTTATGAAATTATTTAAAGGAAGTGTGAATTCCAAATCTTTACCTGCATTCGGTTTACTTACGAATACTTCTTTCTTTCTCTGGAATGACTTTCTTGGTATCTTCCATGTTCTTGGTAATGAAATTCTTTTTATTTGTAAACTTGCCATTTTTAAGCTTTATTTCCTCCCTGGGTTTCTTCTTTTTCTTTAACTTTTGTATCTTTAGCTTCAACGGATTTTTCATCGTTTGCTTGTTTGCTCACGTATGTCTTAATCCTTTTCATTCTTTTCTTATCGCTTGTATCAAGCTCTGTTATAATAATGTTCGAAGGATCTACTGGCACTTTAGCTTTTGAACCATCGACTTTGGACACTTCAATACCGTTTATGTAAACTTTAAGTTTTGAAGTCATCACTTGTTCAACTTTTCCTGATTTTGATTTAAATGATCCTCTTGATACTTTTACAGTATCGCCTTTTCTTACTCTGATAGCTCTGATGCCATGTTTTTTCCTTAATGAAGGAGATAGATGAACATTCAATAATCTACCTTTCTTATGCATAGGAATGTTATACCTATATTTCCTTTGTTTCCTCGGCTGAACCGATTTATTCCAACTTTTTGAAAAAACTGACATCTTGATTTAACCTCAAACTATTATGGAAGCCAATTTTGCTACATTAGGCCACCTTTCAGTAGCTTCTTTAGCAACAGGTCCTTTGAAAATTGTCCCTTTAGGATTTCCTTTGTCGTCCTTAAGTACTGCGACTGAATTGTCACTGAACTTAACTCTCATCCCATCAGGTCTTTTGTATTCTTTTTTCTGTCTAACTATAACTGCAGGAAAAACCTTGTTCCTCATATCAGGTTTACCTTTAATGACTGCAACTGTAACAAGATCACCAATAGCTGCTGAAGCAACTTTTCCTTTAACAGTCTTTACGCCTTTAACACCAGCGAGCCTTACAACTTTAGCACCACTATTATCACATGTCTGTAATGTAGCACCTATCGGCAATCCTCTATTCGCTGAAGCTTTTATCGCTTTCATTTTTTATTTTCCTTTTTAGTTTTAGTATCTTTAACTGATTCTGACTTTGTATTTTCTTTACCAGTAGCTTTTTCTTCTTGTACCGGTTCTTCTTTTGTTAAATCCTGACCTTTTATATCGATGTGTTTACCTATTACCTGAACTATCACATGATTTTTAGTCTTACTTAATGGTCTTGTTTCATAAGCACGAACTACATCGCCTTCTTTAGCTTCTATACTTGAAGGGTTGTGAACATGCATTTTTGTCTTTTTCTTGTATATTCTACTGAATTTCTTGTCTTTCACAAGTCTTTCTATAGCAATAGTTGCGGTCCGAGCTCTTTTGACACTCACTACATTTCCGACCACACTACCTTTTTTAACTAAAAGCTTTCCATAAAAAGGGTCGTTCTCATCATATTCTTCTGGTTTAGGAGGTATTGGTATACCAAAACCTATGTTTCGACCTTCCTTGTTTTCTACTTTCTTTTCCATCTTGTCTTCACGTGTTCATGCGCTCTCACGCATATATTTTTACCATTGATCTGTTCGCCATCAATTTCAAAAACGCATATGTTTTTGAGGACTTTTTTCATTTTACCTTGTTTATCCTCAATTACTAATGAGTTTTTGGTCTCATCGCAAACTTTTCCTTCTAAACCTTCCAATGTTTTATTGGAAGATTCTGTTATCCTTACTTCCTTACCGATTAAATCAGCTCTTTGAGCCAAATTATTTTTTTACCTCAATGCTTTCGTTTGGAAAACCAAGCTCTACAAGCACACTTCTTGCTTTTGAAAGGTAATTTCCCTGAAGTTCTATACTTCCATCTTTGGAAGTCCCTCCACAAGCAAACTTTGACTTAAGTTTTTTCAGCAGTTCTTTGATATTGAAGTTTTTACTATCAATACCTTCTATTACTGTATGCTTCTTACCATATTTCTTGGTAATAAGCTTGACAACCACTTTCTGGTTCTCTTTTGCTATGTCTTCCCAAACGCCTAACTCTTTAGGCAAACCGGTTATTGGATCTATATCAACCATTTATTTTTGTTTTTTATTAATGTGATTTATTTTTGCTATTGTCCTTCGTAATTCACTTAATTTTCCCGGACTTTTCAGCATCGTTCCTGAAGCTACTTGTGCCTTTTCTTTCATAAGTTCAATATGAGAGTCTTTTTTCATTTTTTCCAACTCTTCAGCATTTTTTTTACTCATTTCGGAATATTTCATTTTTCACTTTCTCCTGATTGTTCTTTTTTTGATTTTCCAGAAACTTCAGGTTTCTCAGTTTCTTTTTTTTCTTCAGTTTTTAATTCAGGCTCTTTAGCTTCTTCATCTTCAGTATTAACTTTCGCTTTATTTTCTATTACTTCTTGATTTTTACTTTTTGATTCTTCTGAAGCTACTTCTTCAGCTTCTTTTTTTACCTTATCAACATTCTGTTCTACAGGTTCTTTGTCAGTTACATCCTGCACTTCAACATTTAATTTATCTGAAATTTGAATTGAATCAGGCAGTACTAAATCCGGAGGCATAATCCTTACTTGAATACCTATCACTCCAATCTTTAGTTTAGCTACATCATAAGCACTCTTTACATTTTCAACTGAAACATCACCACATTTTTTAAGGTATCCCATGTAAAATCTCCACCTTTTTGATCTGGATGAAGGAATTTTTCCAGTTATAAGTATCTCTATACCTTGAGCTCCCGCTTTCAGGCATCTATCCATTGCTTTATACCCTACACCTTTGAATCTTGTTGTCCCAAATCTTTCCAGAGATGAAGCGATATTTTCCGCAACAAGTCTTGGGTCCAATGAAGCATCTTTAACTTCTTCAATTTCAATTTGAGGGTTTTCAAGCTTAAACTTAGCTTTTAAAACTTTAGTTAGTTTTTTTATGTTTGAACCTTTACTTCCAACAACAAGCCCAGGTCTTGAGGCATATATACATATCTTTTCACCTAAAGGGTTCCTGGATATTGTAGTGTGGCTATGACCAACTCTACTTAAAGCTTGTGAGACGTAATCTTCCACAAGGTATCCTTTGATTTTCTGCTGTAATATTTTTCTTTCAATCATTTTTTATTATTTGATTCTTGAATGTTATCTTTCTTAGCAACTGTTTCATCTTTTTTAGCTGTAGTATCAGTTGAGCTTTTTTCTGTCGATTTATTTTGTTCTTTTTTTGGTTTTTGCTCAGCTGTTCCCTTTTTCAAGTCTTCTTTTGGCGTTGATTTCTTTTTTTCAGGAGCTGTTCCCTGAGTTTTCGCTTTCTTAGGAGCTGATTTTTCCAGAGCAGGATCTTGAAACACTACAACTTCTAAATGAGTCATTTTCATTTGACGCCTTCTTTGACGTCCGTTCCTGAATCTTACCATCCCTTTATTAGCACTTATATGATTTATCTTAAGAGTGTTCTCTTGAAGACCTTTATCTTTAGCATTATTTTCGGCATTTTTCAATACCTTTAGGACTTCTGCTGCAGCTTTTACAGGGAATCTTCCTGATGAAAGATTACCTTTCCTGTGACCAACATCTTTATCAAACCTTTTATAAGCCACAGGTTCTTTAAGGGAAATCACTCTATTTAAAAATGCGATGGCTTTAGTTAAAGGCTTACCTTTGATATTTTTAGCAATTTCATAACATGCTTTGAACGAAACAGGCATGTTTAAAGCCTTCGCTACTGCACAATCTTTTGTGTTTCCTTGATATGCTGATTTCATTTTTAATTTAATGTTTTATTGCTGAAGCAACTCCAACTGCTCCATGTTTAATTTTAGCTCTTGTGAGTACCATCTCACCTAATCTTTGACCTACCATCTGAGGCTGAATTTCTACATTAACAAAGGTTTTTCCGTTATGTATCCCTATAGTCCTTCCGACCATGAAAGGAAATATAACCATATCTCTGCAATGTGTTTTTATATTTGAATTATGTTTTTCAAGGTCTTCTAAAAATCTTTTTTCCTCTTCACTGAAACCTCGTTTAACTTTCCTTCTTACATCCGAAGATGAAATTTTTGAAAATTCTTCAATAGATAGTTTCTGAAGTTCTTCTATTTTCTTACCTTTGTATGTGAATATTTTTTTAGCCATCTTTATGATTTCCTCGACCTACTTCTTTTCTGACCTGTTCTTCTAGCAGCAACATTTCCTACTTTCCTGCCAGGAGGTGCATTTCTTGAAATCGGTCTTGCTTTGGATTTCCTTGAACTTCTTTTGTTTCCGAAAGGGTGATCCAATGCGTTCATAGATGCTCCTGATACTACAGGATATAACTGGTTTCTGGCTTTTTTCTTAAAGTGATTAGTTCCTGCTTTCAATAAAGGTTTTTCAGATCTTCCACCACTTGCCACAATACCTATTGTCGCACGGCAATTTTCATTGAATACTCTTTTTTTCTTTGAGGGCATCTGTAACACTATACCTTCCGGCACACGTGATAAAACTTTAAGTGTATTACCTGAAGATCTACCGAATGAGCCACCATCACCAGGCATACTTTCAACATTATATATAGGAGTTCCTTCAGGTATGTTTTTCAACTTTAACGTATTTCCAGTATCTACTTTTTCTGTATCAATATAGATTTTTTTCCCAACAATAATTCCTTCCGGAGCAATCTGGAAACCAATAGAACCAACACTGTATTCTACAACACTTAAAGGCGCATAATGTCCTGGACAATTAATTAGATCAACTATAATTCCTTCGGTTTCTGTATTGAAAAAAGGAACTTTTGCTTCGCCTTTATATTTAAAACTAGGTGCTCTAAAGGAAGTTGTTCCTTTTCCTCTCCTTTGTGAAATTATATTTTTTCCCATTTTACATCAAACCTAAATTAGTAGCTACATCAACAGCAAGGTATTCTGGTTTAAGTTTTAAGTATGCTACTTTATCACCATTCCTATTGATTAATGTCCTTATTGAATCTACCTGAACATCAAATGAATTTTCAAAATCCTTTTTTATGTTTTCTTTCCTATCTCTTCGATCTACCACAAAAAGAATCTTATTTTCTGATTCCATAAGTCTTATTGCTTTTTCTGTGGATAAAGGATATCTTAATGCCATTTTATATGTAAAGTTTCTTTTCCTCCATTTCTTTTAATGCTTTTTCTGTAAATAATGTAACTCTTCCCGGTTTACTTCCAGGTGAAAGTAAATCTGTGTTTAGCTGCGATACTTCAACAACATCAATACCAGGTATGTTCCCTGCTGACTTTTCAAGGGATGAACCTGATGATATTACAATTAGAGGCCCTACTTTTTTTCTGTATTTCCTCCCTCTTGTCTTACCCTTGCCTGCTCTTACCTTTTTATCTGAAATTCTTTCCAACTCATCACTAAAACCTATTAAGTTAAGTTCTTTTGCAAGTTCAGATGTTTTTTTGATATCATCAAATACTGAAGACAGCACGAAAGGATAATTCGAAGGAATCTTGTGACCTTTTGATGTCACATAATTCTTATTCATTGTTGCAGCTAATGCACTCCTTATTGATTTTTTTCTTTCTTTATCGTTTATTTTAACTGAAAAGTTTTTTTCAGAATCAGGTCCGTGTGCTCTGAATCCACCCCTTGTATTTGGAGCAGTAGCACCAACCCAATTAAATCTTGTACCATTTTTAGAAAGTATTTTTCTAGGAACTCTCGATATACCATATCCATAAGCTCCTCTATACTTTCTTCTTCTACGCGAAAGTGCAGATGCGTGTCTAAATCCTGCGTCAGGACTGTTCCCATAACTTTGTCTTGAATTAGACTTCACTGCGAAAGAGGATTTTTTTATTAAATCCGGTCTTATTTCCTCCTCAAACTGAGAAGGTAATTTAACATTCCCTCCACTTTCATTCTTCCTTTTTACTATTGATACTTCCATTTTTTATTTATTCAGCAGTTACTTCCGTTCATCATTTTTTCAGACGGGAATAACTTCATCATTATCGTGAATACGCTTAACCTTGTTTTGAATCAAGCGAAATGTTTTCTATTTGAGGGGCAGAACCCTCCACAGGAGCATGTACTCCTTTAACTAATTTAACAAATCTTTTTTTAGGCCCTGGTATAGAACCTTTGATTAGCATGTAAGTGTTTTTAACAAATCCATATCTAGGAAACCCTCCTACTGGATTAATTTTATCTGTTTCCTCTGAAACCATCATGATTTGATTATTATAATCTGTTCTCAAGTGATAACCTGTTTGACCGGGTTGAGCAACTCTATACATCATGTGTCTCTGGGATGTCCATCCACCTGATCTCGCACCGACTCTTCTTTGTCCTTTTTCGGATTTACTTTCTTTTAAGGAAACTCCGAATCTTTTTATTACACCTTGGTATCCTTTACCTTTCGTTATTGCATGAATGTCAACTACATTTCCTGCTTCAAAAACTTCACTTAAAGGTATTTCTTTACCCATCTTATCTTTTGCAAAATTAAGCTTGTCTTCATTAGAACCTCCCATCGGAAGTTCAAAAATTTCAGGCTTTTTTTTGCCTATACTCACTTTTTCTGGTGATGATTGACAAATCAATACTAGATTATCGAATTCTTCAGGTTTGATAGAATCCAATTTGTGTTTTGAACTTAATTTGTGACCTGTCCTTTTTTTAGTAACTTTATCAGCACCTTCATATATATCTTTACATGAATTATTACCATAATAATTTTTCTTATAAGTTCTTAATCCTATTATTTTTATAGGAGGACATTCAACTATAGTTACAGGAGTGTGGATATCCATTCCTTTAGTCACTGAATTTTTGTTGTTATTCATGACATGTATATGAGTCATACCCACTTTGTACCCTACAAATCCTGCTATTTTAGAGTCTTTTATATCTGCCCAGGATCTTATCCTAGGGTTTTCTGATTTAGCCCTTTTCCGAGGCCATACTCCCATACTTCCATATCTTGGATTTCTTGATTTCATTATTATCTGTGCCTTAAAATCACATTAAGAAGACTTTATAAGTCCTCAAAAGCGTTTCTTCCAAGGCAAATTTCCACATAAACGTTGAATTTCGTATATGCTTTATTTATCTGCGAAAATTAGGGGATTTATAAAGGTAACTGTTTTTTAGTCGCAGACATAAATAAAGTATATTTTATATGGCGCAGGATTATTAAACACTAATGGTTTAACTATTACGAAATTTGATAGAATTAGTCTAGCTAAATTTCTGGTTTTTCTGCAAGGCAATATAAAAATATAACAATCTTATGTCGTCTACTATATCTTCATAATTTTTATAAATTAAAGTATTAATGTATCGACATGGCCCAAGTCATTATAGGTATTACGGGAACGCAAGGTTCAGGTAAAGGGACAGTTGTGGATTTTATTAAAGAGAAAGGATTTTTGCATTTTTCTGTCTCTAATAAGATTGTAGAGATTATAAAACAGAGAGGCATGGAAGTTAACAGAGATAGTATGCGTATTGTAGCTGATGATTTAAGGAAGAATAAATTTCCAGGTTATAATGTTTTTATTCTTATGAAAGAGGCTAGCAGAAAAGGTAAGGATTGTGTTATTGAAAGTATAAGGTGTCCTTCAGAGATAGATGTGCTTAGAGAAGTAGCAAAGAAGGAGAAAAAGGATTTTTATCTTCTTTCTATAGATGCTGATGTTAATGAAAGATATAAAAGGGTTGTCGGAAGAAGAGGTGTTAAAGACAATATAAGTTTCGAAAAATTTGTTCAGCAAGAAGAGAAAGAGATGAATAATGAAGAGTCCTGGAAGATGAATATAAAGAGGTGTATTTCAAAATCTGATTATAGAATAAATAATGACGGGAATTTCGAGGATCTTAAAGATAAAGTAGAAGGTTTTTTCAGATATATTGGGTTATGAATATATTATCTGAATTTTTCTGGATCCATTACTTGTATATCAGTGTATTGCATTACTTCAGTGCCATCAAATCCTATAATATTGTCTTCATATATTTGTGCACAACAAATGTTTTTGTCACCATTATTGGCTTTTATGAATGATGCAGGGATTCCAAGAGTCTGACATCCGGCAATGAATATTAAAGCATTTTCTGAATAGTCTCCGAATTCTTCTTTTATAGAAGATATTTTTGCAAGATAATCATCATGTCCTTGGTATATGAATAGTTGATTTCTTTCTTCTTCGTTCATCAAATTATCTGTCCATTTTTTTAGTACTGTAACTTCTTGTCCTTCATTCTGACCTTCAACTACTACTTTCAATTTTTGGCTATGATCAGGTGTTAGTTCTACGGGATATTGTGTTAAAGGTTCATATTGAAGATCATTATTTTCATCTTGATCATTATATTGTTCTGTTGAAATGGGTTCAGAAACATTTATGCTTTTACTGATTATTTTTCTTATTTTTTCTTCATTCATGAATCTTGTATTTTTTTTTGCTTTGTATGTTAAATTTCTTTTGAATCTCTCTTCAGAGCTGTCTCTTTGTAGTATTTGTTCTATATTTTCCATTTTTAATCATTCTCCAGGTTTCTTTTTAAGTCTTCTGTCATTCTCGCGATAAGGTCATCAAGTTTATCCGATGATTGGCTTAATATATTTGTATCAGGAGAATTTAAATCCATCCTATCTATTTTCTTGAATGTGTCTATGTAAAGGTCTTGTATGTTTCCAGCATAATTTCTTAAGTCTTGAACACCTTCATATATACCATCCAGACATTCACCCAAGGGTTGAAGTGTTTCATATATACCAGTTAGATTTTCTAAGGTTGAGCACATTTGATTTGTTGTTACTGCAAGTCTTTTTGATGCGAATATCATCCTTCTATGAAAAGCGATGTGTTTTTTCAGGAAATCAATATTCTGTCTGTCGTTTTGTGTTTTTGCTTTCATTAATGCTACTTCATTAAGCATTTCAGTAAGTTTGGATTCAGATTCATAAGCTTGTAGTTCTTCTTCAAATTTTTTTGTTTGGTTTACACTTTTGTTCACCAAAGCAGATTTGTTTTTTAGTTCGCTTGTTGCACAAGGGATTTTGTTTTCAAAATTAGATAATTTTTTTATGTTGCCTTGTGCGGAATAATAATCTTCATATAAATGATTTTCAAGTTGTTTAAGATGTTCAGATGATGAGTATATGAGCATGGCTAGGTCTCTGCTTAATCCTTTCACATTAGATAATTGTCTGTTGAATAGTTCACTCCATTCAGGGAAATCTCTTCCAGTTATACTCATGAATGAATATATTAGAGGACTTATTGCTGTAAGATAAGGTGTTGTTTCAATTTTTTCTTTTAAATCTATAGTTCGTTGATTTTCTGTTATCCCATTTACATTAGTTCTTATAGATTTTGATATTTCAGTGTATTCAGTAGCGTTTTGACTTCTAGAAGGTGTTATCATGTTTACAGGTTCCGAATAATCATTTCTTGCCATTTTATTTTTTTTGGTCAGGATAAACTATGTCTTCAAGGACTTCAACTTTTTCTTTATTTTCAAGTTTATCTCTGCATAAATCATATATTTGTTTTGTTCTTTGCTGATAATTGTCTATCAAATCTCTTTCATAATCGGCTCTTAGAGGGCCTGCTGAAAGATATATTCCTACTGCAGCTCCTATGAACATGAAACAAATGTCTTTTCCTAATTCATATCCTATTGAGTTAACACTTATCCAAGCCATTGTTTTATGTAATCTTTTATTTTTAATTAAGTTTTCTCAAGAATTTTCGGAAGTCTTTTGTGTTTTATGGAAATATTCTGCTTGAATGGTTTTTTTTTCTGTATATATTGTTTGTTTAATCACAATATAAAATTGAATGAGTTAGGGTGTTGTCTTTTGAGTTGCGAGTTTATAGTTATGAATCTTGAGTTCAAAATTAATTTAATAAGTAGTCCAAAGGAATATATTGGTTTACAATATCACTCGTTTTTAAGGCGTACTTTTTAATCAAGATTTTTTATTTTGATGAGTTGATTCAATTTAATTTTTATATTATATTTAAAGATATAGTTTAAATAATAATTTGTATTGCACAGAATAATTAAACACTTATGGTTTAAAATTTGCGAAATTTAATAGAATTAGTCTAGCCAAATTTCTGAATTTTCTGTAAGACATTATACAAATATAAAATTTTTTTTGCTGATTATTACAACGGAATATTTATAAAGGAGATTTAAATTTCTTACTTTATGGCCCCGTAGCTTAGCCTGGACACTCCCTGTTCGTAAGCAGGAGTGAGGTAATGGAGTGCTCGACTGATATTGTTTCAGCAGCAATCGAGTGGTCCCGAGTTCAAATCTCGGCGGGGCCATCCTTATCCCCCCTTAGTTTAGCGGCTAGAACGCTTGGCTGTAGAAAAGTTTAAATTCGGTTTTACTGTAACCGAGAGATCCCCGGTTCAAATCCGGGAGGGGGGACTTTTTATTCTTATGAGATTTATTAATTGATTGAAGGGATTTGAACCGGAGCCAGTTCATGTTCAGAATCAAAGATTCTTCCAGCTTTTCGTA
>JBNJGI010000013.1:15064-21235 GCA_051819685.1 Nanobdellota archaeon
TTCTTATGAGATTTATTAATTGATTGAAGGGATTTGAACCGGAGCCAGTTCATGTTCAGAATCAAAGATTCTTCCAGCTTTTCGTAAACTCAAAGCAATCCAGGAGGGGGACTTTTTATTCTTACGATTAAATGTTTTGCATTAAGGGATTTGAACCGGAGCCGGTTAATGTTCAGAATCAAAGATTCTTCCAGCTTTTCGTAAACTCAAAGCAATACGGGAAAGGGACTTTTTATTCTTATGAGATTTATTAATTGATTGAAGGGATTTGAACCGGAGCCAGTTCATGTTCAGAATCAAAGATTCTTCCAGCTTTTCGTAAACTCAAAGCAATACAGGAAAAGGATTTTTTATTCTTATGAATTTTTATTGTTTTATAAAAAAATAAGCAAAATATATAAAACAAAGAAATTAATAATTTAATATGGGCGCTATAGATGAAATTGTCGAAGAAAAGAAAGAAGAATCTAATATGTATCTTGATGGATCATTGAAGATTTTAGGTATGGGACAGATTGCTGCGGGTATCGCAGATATTTTCTGGGGAGGAAGCCCTAATTTGAATATCTTCAATGTACTTATAATAATTACAGGTGTTATTTTTTTCTTCGGAGCTGAAAAATTGATGGGAAAGTGGAAAGATATAATGGATGATATTGAAAAGAAAAGACAAGAAAATTATAAATATAAATCCGAAAATAATTATGAGCTGAGTTATGTTAAGACAGTGGATGAATATAAAAAGAAAAAAGAAAGGGAAGATTTTAAAAATTACGAGGATTTAGCAAAATAAAATGATTAAGGAAAAGGTTAAACAAATTATAAGTAAGGCAAAGGAAGACATACCTACTGAATCTCATCTTGCGCATGTTTTTATCATGCCTCCTTCTACTTTTGATTTTAAGAAGGATAATCTGAATATTGATTCTTGCGAGGTTCATGTGGGATATTATAATAGAGAGACTAAGAAGTTAGTGATTTTTAAGGATATAAAAGGTAATATTGAGAAAGAGGATGAGCAGGATATTTTCCAGAAAGAGAAGGAAGAAGTTCCTGAAATATCTCTTGATGATCTTGAAATTGATGAGAATGAAGCTTTGAAAAAAGTAGTTGAACTTGCAGAGGAAAAGTATAAGAATACTGTATCTCTTAAAACTTTGATGATATTGCAGAAACTTAAGGATAAAGGTTTTATATGGAATATTACTATTTTAAGAAGGGATTTCAAAAATCTTAATGTAAAGATTGATGCTAAAAAAGGAGATATTTTGCATGATAATTGTAGTTCTTTAGTCGATTTGAATAAGCAGATGAATGATATTAAAGAAAAGATTGCTGAGAAGAAATTGAAGGATGCTAAAGATAAACCTTCTTCAGGAAAAGAATGATTGGAGACCTTTCTGTTCTGGATTAAGTTCTTTTTTCAGTTTTTCGAGTTGAGAATTTGTTTTTTCTTTTGAAAACTGATATTCATCGACAAGATAGGATTTTACTTCTTTGAAATTGAAATCTGTGAAATTAATTTTAAAATCTTTTTTTACAGGACATTTTTCGAAGATATCAAATACTTCTTTCCAACTGAATTCAAAGTTTTTTTCCCATTCAAGATCTGAGAATAATTTTTCAAAATCTTTTCCGTATTCTTTTATTTTTTTTATAGCTTTTTTTGGACCAATTCCAGGTATGCCTCCTATATTGAAATCTGTTCCTATAAGAATTGCTAATATTATGAATTGTTCATAATCTATTCCGAGTTTGTTCAATGTTTTATCAAGTCTGTATTTCATGGGTTCTATGTTGTTGTTTTTAAGCTTTCCTTTAACTTTTCTTTTTTTTCCTATAGATAGATTCCTTATTACATTCGGAGCTCCGAAGACTAATGCATCAGCATCCTGTGATACCATGTAGTCTGCATATCCATGTTTTAACATCCATGCTGCCTGCGCTTCTGCTTCTGATTCTGCATCTATATAAGGGATGCCCATTTTATCAAGTAATTTTTTAGAGCTTTCTAATATTTCTTTATCTATACGAACCATTCTTGATGAATATTTTCTCATGTTTTCAAAATCATTTCTTTGTTTTGCGATTTCGTATTTTTTTTTTGCTTCTTCTTTAGCTTCTTTTCTTGCTTGTCTTTCTTTTTTCTTTAGTTCAGGAGGTTTTCCGTCGAATATGTATACTGGTTTCATTCCATTTTGGAGAAAATATAGGTTTCTTGAAAATAATCCTTGTAAATGACTTGTTATTTTTCCTTCTGAATTTTTTAAAGGAGTACCATCAGGTCCTCTTAGCACTGTGAGGAACTGGTAAAGCATATTATATGCATCAAAGAGAGCAATTTTTCCATTAAGGGATTGTATTTCTATTTTCTCCCCTTCCATTATTTCTGTTAATGCTACACCCATTTTTATATTCTTGAAAGATCTATTATTTTTACTGTCTTATATTTTGTTTTTAGAAGATTTTTTGTCTTTTTAGGTAGATCGCCTTTTGACATGTAAAGTACAGGTAATCCTTTTACTTGCCCTTCTATAAAAGCTGAAGCTATGTCTCCTTCGTTGTTTGTTTTTTTTGATTTTGCTTTGCAGTAATATCTTATTTTTCCTAAAGCTGAAGGCACAAGGATTTCTAAGTCAAGTTCTTTTGATTTTCTTATTACTTGAATAGTATTTATTTCAATGTTCCTTTTTCCAAAGAAATTTTTTATATCTTCAGCGAAACTATCTTGAGGTAATTTATTATCTATTTGTTCTTTTTCTTTTGTTGTGTTTTCCTGAGGAGTTTCTTTGTTTTTTTCTTTTACATATTTTGATAATCCTTCCGTTGCTTTTTCTTCGGATACAGGTTCTTTTTTCTGTTCTTCTTGAATTGGTTTTTGTGTAGGAGGAGTTTCTTTATTACCGGCTGAGAGGATGTCTTTTACTATTTTTTTTACTTCTTCGTCTGATGATAGGTGCCATTTCCAAAAATGATAGTTGTTGCCATTGTATGAAACTCTGAAAGGAACTGCAAAGTCTTTTATTTGCCTTAGAGCTTCTTTCATTAAAGGTACTTGCGCTTCATCTAATAGAACTTTTTCTTTTTTGAGTACATCATATGCTCTTTTGTTTTTCTCATTGAGGTATTTATATAATCTTTCAAGTTTTGTTTCTTGGCCCTCTACATAATATAGCGGGCTTCCGTCTACTTTTGCATTGGTTATCTTAAGATTTTTTGATGCGGATAATTCGGATAACATTGCCCCTATTATAAAGGAAGATTCTTTTAATTCCGAGTTTATATCAGTAGGGAGAATAGGTCCTTTTTCTTTTACAAGATTCAATACTTTTTCTCTTAGTTCCATTTTATAATAATTTCAATGTACAGCATAGTAATTCTTGTTTACCTTCATAAATATTACGGATGCTTATTTCTTTATATTTTTCTTCATATAAATGTTTTATTGAATTGTGAGTCTTGTCGTTTATCAGGATTTTTATTATTGAACCTTTTTTGAGTATATCTTCCGAGCGTTTGAAAAATTGCTTATAGGTTTTCATTATTTTGGTCTTACTTTTCTTTTCAGTTACTAAAGGGGGCTGAGTGATTATCATGTCAACAGATTCTTTTTCTAATTTTGTATCTATCCAGTCAATTTCGCATTTGGAGAGGTTCAAAGCTTTGTTTATACCTGCAATTTTAGCGTTTTTCTGACTGAAGCTAAGGTATTTGAATAAACTATCATAACCATAGATGTTTGTATTTTCTATTTTGTATCTTTGATCTATTTTTCCAAGAAATGAATCCCAATCTATTTCAGGGAATGTTTTTCTGAATATGAATTTTTCTTTTGAATAGTAGAAGGGTGGAAAGTTTGTTTCGAGAATAGCTGCTTCTATAGGTATCGTTCCTGATCCCATGAAAGGGTCCAGTAATGTTTTGGTTTTATCATAATCTGATTCTATTATCATGTTGTATGCTATAGTGGATCTTAATACATCTGAACCTAAGAAGACTCTGTAATCTCTTTTAGTGAGGTTTCTGCCGGATATGTCAAGTCCAAAGTATCCATTTTCCTGGTTTATGAATGCTGTAAACTGGATGTCAGGATTTTTATAAGTGAAATTTTTTATTTTTGTCTTTTCTATTAGAATGTCAGTAACTTGTGTACTTTTATAATTATGATCTCCTTTTCTTATAGTCATTATATTGCTTTTTTTAT
Source organism: Nanobdellota archaeon (assembly GCA_051819685.1). Taxonomy (GTDB): domain Archaea; phylum Nanobdellota; class Nanobdellia; order Woesearchaeales; family DATGWN01; genus JBNJGI01. The sequence continues at coordinate 19,269 of JBNJGI010000013.1, forward strand.
CTGAGATTCTTAAGGGAAGTTCATAGTTTTCAAAATTTTCAGATATTTTTTCAATGTTATCAGACTGGAAGTGTTTTATGTCTGAAATAACTTTTATAGCTCCTTGATATGTATAACAGATTTCAGCTAATTTTTTGTAAGGTTCTTTTTCATCTATACTGAATTCGACGAAAGCATTGTTTACTTTTGTTTTTTTTATGAAATCATAATTTTTTTTTATATCTTCTGATACTGTCTCCTCAAATCCTTTATCACATATTATTCCGCATTTTTTTTCTACCATATTTTTATTGATTTAAAGGAGATTTAAAAATATTTGTTTATCTGGATATATTTATAATAAAGAGCATATTACGAACGAATTTCGTGCTTTGAGATAAATAATAGTTAACTGAAATAAGATTGTTGTATTTTTATATTGCCTTGCAGAAAACCCAGAAATTTGGATAGACTAATTCTGTTAAATTTCATAATAGTTAAACCATTAGTGTTTAATTATCCTGCGCCATATAAAATATACTTTATTTATGTGGTCTACTATAATATTGAATATGCGTTCCTGTAAGTTTTTTTATTTCTTATGTAAGTTTAAATATTACTTCAAGGTAATATTATTATTTATTTTGTTTTATGTGTTATATAAGGCAGGGGTGGATTTAATTTTATTAGAAAGTCTAAGGTGTATAAGAATTTTTAGTTTTCTTTGTATGGTAATTTTTCCGACTGGAATTTTAGGTGCTTCTTAGCGATTTCCAGAATTTTATCATATGATATTATATCCATTTCTTTGTCTTGTTGTTTTTTTATTTTTCTATCTTCTTGTATCTTTTGCGTTTCAGAAACTTTCCATTTTGCTTCATGATAAATTTTTATAATTTGTTCAATGCTTTTTGTTTTTTCATAATTTTCTTGTAGCCCTTCAAAACTTATTGAAAGGATTTCAAGATATGGTAAAAGCGCTCCATCAGGTATTTTTATATTACTTGAAAATTCAGGGCATAATCTATATATAGATATAAATCCTTCAACATTATTGTTTCCTATTCCTATAAAAGGTCTTTCGTCACATATGTGTTTTTCAAGAGGTCTTCCTTTTATTTCTCTTGATGATATTATAAGATCAGAAGAATCATCAAAGCATGAAATGAAATTTATTTGTTGATTTAATCTATATACTATTTCTTCCATGTATGATTTTGAAGTTTCCAATTCATTTTTGTTTTTATATATTCCATTAGGTATTGCTATTATTGATCTGTTTTTCATTTTTAAAGGTTATTTCTAGTTTATTTTTAAAATTAGTGAAATCATATAAAATAGACTTTTAAAAGCAAGATATTACTGATGTTATTGTGCCTTCAAGTGAATCTGATTGAATTTGCGCTCCTGTAAGTTTTTTCTCCTTACCACAAATTCAAGCTTTACTTCAAGGCAATATCATCATTTATTTTATGTGCCAACAAACAAGCACAATCACAAAAATGAATGATATTACGAACAAATATTCGTGCCTCCGGGCGAACTTGATTGAATTTGCGCTCCTGTAAGTCGTTTCACTCCTTACCACAAATTCAAGCTTTACTTCAAGGCAATATCATTATTTATTTTATGTGCCAACAAATAAATATATTTAAAAATAAGCTAAAATCCTTCCCTCTATACAGCCCCGTGGTGTAGAGGCCAATCATCCTGGCTTTTGGTGGCACGGTATGGATTCAATGTTTTTCATTCGTCCGAAAACAGCCAGGGACTCCAGTTCGAATCTGGACGGGGCTATTTTTCTTGGAAAATAGCATTCGAACTGGAGCCAGTTCATCTTCAGAATCAAAGATTCTTTGATCTATTCGTAAACTCATAGAAATCTGGACGGGGCTATTTTTCTTGGAAAATAGCATTCGAACTGGAGCCAGTTCATCTTCAGAATCAAAGATTCTTTGATCTATTCGTAAACTCATAGAAATCTGGAC
>JBNJGI010000013.1:21335-25265 GCA_051819685.1 Nanobdellota archaeon
CGGGGCTATTTTTCTTGGAAAATAGCATTCGAACTGGAGCCAGTTCATCTTCAGAATCAAAGATTCTTTGATCTATTCGTAAACTCATAGAAATCTGGAAGGGGCTATTTTTCTTGGAAAATAGCATTCGAACTGGAGCCAGTTCATCTTCAGAATCAAAGATTCTTTGATCTATTCGTAAACTCATAGAAATCTGGACGGGTTGTTTTCGAACATTATATGATATTGAATCCATAAATTAAAATTAAATCTATCTATATCCATTAGATTTATCATATTTATTTTTTGTATATATCCAAACTTTATTTTTTAAAAAATTAAAATTGTCTATTATAACAGAATAATTCCAGTTATCATGTAGTAGAACCACTGCAAATTTGACTTTAAAATTTATTTTTTCTGCTTCTGAATAGATATTCATGCAATTTTGTGTTAATTTTAACCTATGTCCTGCTCTTTGATATTCTACATTACGAGTTTTTATTTCATATAAAACTATATTTTTTCCAAATTCAATTGCATCAAAAGATAACCAATTTTCAATAATAAATTTTTTCTGACAATCACTTATTAAGTGGCCATATTTTCTTAAAACAAATTCTTTTGGGAAAAATCTTGTTAAGAATAAATTTGATCTGGTAAGTTGAAACATACATTCTCCAGCAAGTCCTTTGAATGTTTTTCCGTATAATTTAAAGTTATACATACTAATAAGTATAATTATGTTTTTTAAAACAATTTTGAACAAAAATTCAAATAATTTTCAAGAATTCCAGATAAATCACGATTATTATTGTAAATTTCCGGCATAAAAGCATATTAATAATAAAAGATTAAATTAAGTGTAAGGATGAGATAAGCCACTTTCTGTATATTGCAGTTGGACTGAACAATATGGCGTCATTCAACTTAGCGTATAAACTTGCATCAGCAAGGTTGCTCGTTTCATCTGTTTTATCTAAACGTCAGGATTTCTCCATCATTCTTAAAGATAAACAGTTCGTTTCTAATACATTGCCAGGACTATTAACCCTTCTGTTTTGCAACAGATTGCTTTTTATGATGTGTGGACTTTCCTCAGTTACCCGAGAGACGCCTGTCATCCTTACAATTTTGAGAAATTATTTATGTTTTTAAATTTTCTTTTAAATTAAGATCGCTAACATCATAATTATTAAAATAATCTACGCGAGAGATTGTCTAGCGAAACTAAATTCTTTCTTTTATCCATTGATTTATTTCTTTAATTGGTACCCTTGTTTGTTCTTCTGAATCTCTTTCTCTTATTGTTACTGTGTTTTTATTTTCTCCTTCCTCTATTGTTTCGAAGTCTATTGTTATGCAAAAGGGAGTTCCTACTGAATCTTGTCTCAGATATCTTTTTCCTATGCTTCCAGATGTATCTAATTGTGTGTAGTATTCTTCTGAAAGATTTTCATATATTTCTTTTGCTTTTTCCATTAAAGGAGGTTTTTTCATAAGAGGCATGACGCCTATTTTTATAGGTGAAAGTTTGTGCGGTAATTTTAATTTTGTTTTTCCTTCATTATGTTCTTTATTATAATAAAAGTTATCTAAAGTTGCCATTAATAGACGGTTTGGACCTATTGCAATTTCTATTATATGAGGTGTTTCTTTTTGTCCTGTTTTTTCATTTAAAGCAGTTAAATTTTTACCTGAATGTTTTGAATGTGTTTTTAAATCATAATCAGTTCTATCATGTACACCACAACATTCTATCCATCCATAACTTTGAAGGAATATTTCTAGATCCCATGCATCCTCTGCATAAAATGCAAGTTTTTCAGGTAAGTGCTGTTTTAATCTTATATTTTTATCAGAAAATCCCATATTTTTGAATAATTTGTAATTCATAGCTAAAGCCCAAGCGTATGCTTTATTTTTAAGTAAACCTTTTTCCATTGCTTCATTTAATGTTATTGTTTCAATTTGTTCATCGGATTTTTGTGATTTTGCACTCAGAAAGGGTAATTTTGTATTTTTTAATTCTTCATATTTAGAAAATTCTTGTTTTTGATCTCCAAAAATGAATAATTGAGCTTCTGCTTGTGTAAATTCTCTTCCTCTTATAAGTTGTTGTCTCGGAGATATTTCGTTTCTGTAAGCATTTCCTATTTGAAATACACCAAAAGGTAGTTTGTCTCTAAAGAATCTTAGGTAATTTAAAAATGGAAGATATGTTGTTGTTGCAGTTTCTGGTCTGTTATACATTTCGGTATCTATTCCCACATTTGTTTTTAGCATTAGGTTGTGTTGTTTTACATCTGAAGATAATATTTCTTTACATGATGGACATTTGATTTGATTATTTTCAAGATATTGTTTTAGTTGTTCTATAGTCATGTTGTCTGCATCAACATCTTTTTGTTCTTCTATTATGCTGTCTGCGCGCCAGATGGCACTGCATTTTTTACATTTTAATAAAGGATCAGAAAATCCTCCTAAGTGCCCAGAAGCTTCCCATACTGCTTTTGGAGTGACTATCGGACATTCTACTTCATAGAGTTCATTTTTGATGAATGTTTTTCTTATGGTGTTTTCAATATTATTTTTTAGTATTTTTCCTAGAGGTCCAAAGTCATAAAATCCAGTTACTCCTCCGTATATTTCAGGGCTTGGTCCATATACAAATCCTTTTTCAGATATGTATTGCATTAATTCTTCTCTTGCTTTTGTAGATTTTTCTTTTTCTGTCATTGAAATTTAGATTAATTTGTTTTTTATAAATTTAGTGATGGGTAAATAGGATTTTCTTAAATTAAATAATTATTTAGTTATTGATTATTGTTCAATTATAATTTCTGACGATAAAGCTGTAGCCTCAATAATTATGAGTTATAATCTGCTTTGTGCAAGGCTTATTTGGCTTTTTACTTACAGAAGATCAAATACTATCTAAGGGGCTTTCAACATTTATCATGCATGGACTTGCAGAATGCACATATATCATTGTAGTATCAGGGCTATTATGTCCAAGCAATGTTTGAACAGAATTCACAGCATAACCAGATTCAATTAAATGTGTTGCAAAAGAATGTCTTAAAGTGTGGGGGTGCACATTTTTCTTAATTCCAGCTTTCTTTGTTGCTTTTCTAATAATTTCTTGGACAGATCTTATTGAATATTTACCATTTCTGCCTTTAAAAACAAGACCTTCTCCGCCTTTAACATGAATTTTTAATATAGAGATTATTGATCTTGCAAGAATAAATAACCTATCTTTATTGCATTTGCCTCTTCTTACTCTTCCTGAAAAACTATTAAAATCTAAATCTTCTATCTTTAAGTTTAATAATTCACTAACCCTTAATCCTGCAGAATACATCAATTTAATCATTAGTTTATGTTTATCATTAGTAATTGCATCAATAAGCTGTTTAATTTCTGGTTTGCTTAATACAATTGGAAGTTTTTTAGGTACTTTTGAATAAGGTAATTTGATAAACCAGCCTCTTCTGTTAAGGATATTTTCCATAGGAAATTTGATTGATTGTAAATATAGGTTTAATGTGCTTTCAGAAGCTAGTTTATCTGATTCAGCATATAGAAAATCCTTAACATCTTTTTTTGTGATTTTTAAAGGATCTTTTTTGCAATGATCAAGGAATTTTTTAAAACAATAAACATAAGTAGAGATAGTTTTATTACTATATCTTCTCCTGAACATTTCCCGTTTCATATTGTATATTATGTCCATGAATAAGAGGAGTGATCTAATCTTTATATATAATTCTCGCACATTTGTCTTGTGTAAATTTCCGAAATTTCTAAAAATCTTTTAATAAAACCGGAATTTAAACTTTAAAATGGAAAATATTTCGACAAAAACATCTTAATTCACTATATGATTATCACATTATTACTATATAATTATTATATGATTACTATATGATTACTATATGATTACTA
>JBNJGI010000013.1:25365-26980 GCA_051819685.1 Nanobdellota archaeon
TATATGATTACTATATGATTACTATATGATTACTACAAAAAACTATGTTCTGGATTTTCGAATTCTTTATCCTCAGCCCTTAAAAACCTTAAATTCACTTAACTTCGTATATAAAGTGTTAAACTCAATCGTCGTGAAAATAATAAATATGTTTGGGCACCTTAGAAGTCTTCGATACATTTATATATTAATTCATGTAAAACAATATTATGATTGAAATTATTATGTTAATTGGAGCATTAATCCTATTCATTGGAATGATAGCAGGAGGCATTTATTCTCTTGTAAAGTATAAGAAAACAAAAGAGAAAAAATACTTAATTATTGGATTGATTTTAACACTTATTGTAATTGGTATTTTAGTTTATATCTTTATTATAATGCCTATGACTATGGTTGCATATGCTCCACCAGAAATGATGAGATAAATATTTAAATTATTTCTATAATATTACTAAAATGAATTGGATTTACAAACTAGAAAGACTTGCTGTAAATAATTACAGAAATAAATTTTATCATAAAACTAAGCATAATAAGTTGGTTTTAAATCCAACATTTATACTTTGGGATTGTACAAGAAAATGTAATTTGCATTGTGAGCATTGTGGAGCATCTAAAGAAAAATATTATCAAGAACTTTCAAAAGAAGAAATAGTAGAAGTTATTGATGACTTAGCAAAAGTTAAAACTCGAATGTTTACTGTAACTGGTGGAGAGCCACTTTTAAGAAAGGATTTACTTGAAATATTAAATTATGCAAATGAAAAAGGATTAAAAACAGGAATTGCAAGTAATGGATTTTTAATTGATAAAAATTTAGCAAATAAAATTAAAGATTCAAAAATTTATTCAATGCAAATTAGTTTAGATGGTCTAGAGAATACTCACAATAAAATAAGAAATAATCCCAAAAGTTTTAGTAATGCAATTCAAGCAATAAAAAATTTACAAGAAATAAATCTACCGGTTTTACAGGTTACTACAACTATAACCAAATCAAATTTTAATGAATTGAATGAACTTTTTAATTTATTAAAAAAAATAAATGTAAAAATGTGGCGTATTGGAATAATAATGCCCATTGGAAGAGCAGTTGATAAAGATCTTTTGCTTGACAAAAATGAATTAAACCAATTGTTAGAATTTGTTAAAACAAATAATCATAAAGGCATTAGTATTCATATTGCTGAAAATCTAACATTTCTTGACAAATATGAAGAACAAATAAGGCAAGAACCAGTTTTATGCCCTGTGGGAATAACCACTTGTTGCATAGGAGTTACTGGAAATGTTAGGGGTTGTGCAGAGCAACCAGATATTCCAAAATATATTGAAGGTAATATAAAAGAAGATTCAATTCTAAAAATTTGGCAAAATGGTTTTAAAAGATATAGATTAAAATCAATCCTATCTGAAGATAAACGATGTTCCCAATGTAAAAGTAAGAATAAATGCCTTGGTGGATGTTGGGTTATGAGAGAGAAAGATAATCAATGTATTTTTGATTTGATATAAACGGTGCCCAAACATATTTTTTTAGATAGACACGACGACTTTGATTTTTTCCTTCGGAACGTTGCACTAAAAATCAATCCTAAAGGAGAGTTTAACA
>JBNJGI010000014.1:0-25529 GCA_051819685.1 Nanobdellota archaeon
TTAATAAGCAGTATTGTGGTTTGGAATTGATTGAATTTAATAAATCTCACGACCGGTTTTTAGTGATTGATAACCAAGTTTATCATTTTGGTGCTTCTTTGAAGGACTTAGGCAAGAAGTGGTTTGCTTTTTCTAAGTTGAATGAGAATCTGAAATTGTTAGATAAATTGTAAATAATTTTCGGATTTTATGAAAGTCTTTCAAGATTTTATTAGTAATACACTTTAAAGATTTAGTTTTCTGAATTTTATGGATATTAAAGATAAGATTTACAATATTCGTGGAAAGCAAGTAATGCTTGATAGAGATTTGGCTGAATTGTATGGAGTTGAGACTAGAAGAATTAATGAACAAGTAAAGAGAAATAAAGAAAGATTTCCAGAAAAATTTATGTTTCAATTAACAAATAATGAATTAAAAAATATTAGAGATAATAATTGGGTATCGCAAAATGCGACACCCAATAAAAATAAAATGGGTTTGAGAATTAAACCATATGTATTTACTGAACAAGGAGTTTCTATGCTTTCTGCAGTTTTAAAAAGTAAAAAAGCCGTTGAAGTAAGCATTAAAATTATGGATGCTTTTGTCAAAATGCGCCATTTCTTGAGTCAAAATTCTAATGTTTTTTCTAAGTTTCAGCAGATAGATCAAAAGTTAATTGAACATGATCAAAATTTCAACAAAATCTTTAATGAGATGGAGAAGAATCAAATTGAATATTCTCAAGGTATCTTCTTTGAAGGGCAAGTGTATGACGCACATGATTTTGTTGTTAAACTAATTAAAAAAGCAAATTCTGAAATTATCTTAATAGACAATTACATCGATAGTTCTGTTATTACTTTGTTTTCAGAGAAGAAAGATAATGTTAATGTTAAGATTTATACTCAAAACATTTCTGAAAAGCTTGAATTAGCTGTTTCTAAGTTTAATAAGCTGACCTATACAAGATAATAAAAAATAATCATGACGTAGACTTAGAGCTTGTCAAGAAGAAATGCAAGCAATCTGGAACAGAACTAAATATCATAAGGATGTTTAATAAGGCAAAAAAACTCAATAGAAGATGGGATGATGATATGATTGCACTTCTTTCTGAAAATATTGGGTTTAAAGAAGTGATGACAACCCTTGCAAAATATTTCAAGTTTAAAGAAGAAAAAGAAAAGCTAAAAAAGTAAACGTTCTGTAATTATATTTACCACAGACCTACCTTAAATGGAATTCTTATTCTTGCAGGAGCTATAAACCAAAAGGAGAATTTTTTCTTTATTATTACTTTTCTAACTTAGTATTAGATACTATCAAAAAGCATTTAATATAAAAGTTATTTAATTTCAAGTGATTTGACTTTGCATCCTGATAGAATTAATACTAAGAAATAACAACTTCATGTAAAAAAAGAAATTTAATCGATTATAAATTTTTTTAATATTCTGAAAAGATTTATTTTAAACACTTTAATTAATAGTTATAAGAATTGAGATTAAAAAAGAAAATAAAAAAAAGGTCTTATGACCTTATTTATTGCTCTTTAACAGAGTAGCTGTTTGCACTTGAAACTGATAGTACAACTGAGTCTCCGGTTAGAGCTTCATCGTCGGTTGCAACAGCTCTAGCAGCAGCCTGGGTTTCTTGAGCTTCCCATCCTGCAACAAGCATAGCTACTTTACCATTATCCAGTTCATGCATCTCAATGATTGCTTCTCCTGGATTGATACCACTAGCTTCACCGCAAGCTTGACCTTCAATTCCTTTCAGTTCAGCAGCTACTGAGTTGATACATGGTCCACCTACAACGATTAAGTTGCTTGATGGGTCAGCTAGATCAACATCTTCAGCTTTAACTGCAGCTCCTACAGCAATTGGGTTAACTTGTTGTGTAGTTACACTGTCACCAGATGCACCGGATCTCACAATGCTTGAACCTTCTGGAGCAACGAAAACACTATATTCAACAGATGTATCTTCGTCTTGAACAGCCCATCCGTTTACATATTCATTATCATCGTCTATAACAATGTAAGAACCTGCAATGGATAGATAGTTGTAAGTGTCTTCATCTCTACTTGATGCATCTTCAAACTTATCAGAATTATCATATGATAATTCTGCATTAGTTTCTCCTGGTTCTTGGGTTACTTCAATAATCATATTTGCTTCTTCGGATTCAGTTCTTAGATCTGATGCGATTCCATCCGGTGATTCAGAAAATTTGATAGTATCTGTTTCGATAACTAATTTTTGATATCCACCTTCTAGATAGATTTCATTATCTGAAGTTTCTGGGTCTCCTGATTCATTTCCAAGATCGAATGAATCTAATACACCTGTTCCTCCTTCTGTAACATTCCATACGAAGTAACCTGTGTCATCGATTTCGTCTCCTGCGTCACTTGCGCTACTATTTCCTTCATAAGTGGATGTTTTTCCAGTAATCAGGTTTTCAAGTTCGATTTCATTTTCATCTGCATCAACATCAGTTAATTCATAGATTTTAGTGATAGTTTCACCATCATCTTCATTTAAGATAAAAATGTTATCCTCTTTAATTGTACTGCTAGGATCTACGAAACCATCGTTACCTTTTGTACTGCTTTCTCCATAATATATAACACCATTAGTTGCATTTATATTATACACTTCAAAACTAACTTCTCCATCTTCTGTTTCAACAGTTAATTGAACATCATCTGATGGTGTTGAGATTTCAAATGAAGCTTTATCTTCATCATCTAGTTCATAGTTTCCACCGAAGAAATCAATATCAAATGTTCCAAATAACGGGTCAGTTACTGAATCACCTGCTTCTATATATTCAACTTCATCAAATCCTGAAACATCTCCATCTAATTCTTCTGGGTCGAAAGCAATTGTAAATGATTCTAAAGCATCATCATCATCAAACTTAACATTTGATCTAAGTCCATCTACAGTTTCATCATCTATTTCAACTTCATTCTCACCTAAAACCACTTCATTACTACCAACAAATACATTCGCTGAAGCACTTAGTTCTGGAATATTTGTTACAAACAAATCTTCTATGTATACATCAAGACCATTGATTGTATATGATTTACCTTGTTCAACAGTTTTTCTTTCACCATTAACCTCTAAAATCATATCTGAGTCATCTCCTTCGGAGTTAGCACCAACAACTTCAATAGTGTAAGATCCGTCTTCAACATCTACAGTTACAGGTTCATTCAAATCTAAGTATGTACTTGTATCTGAACCAAACATTTTTAGTTGTGTAGTAGTATCCACACCACTTTGATCTGCAGGTATTGTGTAGGTTTCTCCCAATATTTTCATACTATAAGATTCTTCATACTTACTCTCTCCATCAACAGCTTCAAAATTATCATCCATTTCAAAAGTGTAATTCCATAAATCACCATCAACTAAATTTAATTTCAAAACTGGTTCATTATCTTCTTCATCCCAAATAATTTTTGCATTATCTTCTACTTTTAGCTCTTGACTATAGTCGTATTGTGAACCATCATAATCGATAATTCCTTCTGCTAATAGTTCAGGTAGTTCATCATCATCTAAGCTTTCATCAATATTATAATTTAAGTAAAACTCATTAGATCCTGATAAATCATATCCACCTTCAATAGTTGTTTCAGTTGAACCTTCTACTTCTACTGCTTCTTCGCTAACTGCACTTGCTTGAAGTGAGGTTGCTATATCAATTGCTCCCAGATAATCATCGGTGCTTCCGCTACCAATAACAAACTGTACATCACCCTCACCATCTTCGTTAACGAAAGGTTGTGGGTAGTTGTTTAAACTAGCTGCACTTGCTCCAAGCATACTTGATCCAACAAGCATAACTCCAGCTCCTACAGCTGCAATTTTATTAATTGCCTTTTTTGCGTTCATTTTTTCTATTTCTCCTTCTAGCATTCAAGCTAGAAAAATCTTTACTTTTAGGCTATACAAAGATTAATACTTCTTTTGTATTATTTCCTCTTTATAAATATTTTGGTTATAAAACACCTTTAGAAGTCGAAAATATGCCGAAAAAGGCCTGAAAAACTTAAATTCTGCATTTTCAAAAAGTCATAATTAAGCAGTGAATACACTACCTATTTATAAACTAATCAAGTGTAAAAATAAGCTGATTTATAAATTAACTGTTTTTTGTTATCTTAACCAAAGAAAATTCCTTTATTTTCATAAAAGATTTCTGGAATAAATTGAAGTTTTCAAAAAGGCACAAATCAAAAGAAAGTAAGTAATGCTTCACAAAGTTATTAAAAGATATTAATATTACGAAGAACAATTCAAACATTGAATATGTTTTTTATCATACCAGTGAATTGCCCTATTATTATAAGTTTAATTATCCATGTAATTGCCCAAGGGATGAAATATTTTTTATAATCATATCTGAAAACACCACAAACAAAAGTTAAAGGCTGTGAAGGCAAAGGTAAGGAATTGAACAATACAACAAGCCAAACACCGTATTTGTTTATTTTTGATTTGATTCTATAGAATTGTTTAGGAGAAACAAGTTTAGTCGCATATCTAGAAAAATAAATACCTGCATAATAATCTATATTATAAGAAAGATAAAGCCCAGCCATCATCACTATAATATTCCATAAATAGAAATTTTGTTTTAATGAAAATATGAAAATAACTTCTAAAGGTACATATACGAAAAAAAGACCCCCGAAAATAGAACCCATAAATAATCCTGATAAAGTTCTTGATGCTATTTGGGTTTTTATAAACTTTATAGCGCTTCCTATAAAAGTCCCTTGAAATAAATTAAAATATACTGATATAAACAATAAAACTATAAATATCCCTAAAATTATTTTTATTATAGCTTCTCTTCTTTTACCTTTCGAATTATATTCAAATTGTAAATTTTTCAATTCCATCAGTTTTTAATTTAAATTAATAGTTATAAATTTATTGGATTTATAGTCGAGGACTTATTGTATTTTATTTATGTCCTTTAATATTATCATAGAATTATGTTTATTTATATTAAATTTAACTTTGATTTTTTTAATTTTTTATTTGTATTTTATATGCTTTTGAATAAATATTTTTAGGTATGTTATGGCATGAATGTCTTGAATTATTAAATATAATCAATTCATCATATGTCTTATTAGTGACTGCTTTTATTTCATTATTTTTCAAGTATATGTCCAAGGTTTTTTCTTCTCCTGCCCTAAAATCAAGAGATCTTTCACGATATAAATTAAAGTTTTTATCATCAGTATTTATTTCGAGAAACATAGTTCTTCCTCCTAAAGGATTATTTTCGCTGATTTTACATGCTACAAATCTTTCAAGGATATATTTCCTCGGTAATATGTTTTCGTTTTTAATATTTATAGTTCCTATTTTACTGCTTTGATCATCAATACTTTCTAAAAAATCAATATTTACTTTAAATGTGCCGAAAAAACAGCTTATGATTATTAAAATAAATGCCAACAATAATGGTGAAATTATTCCTAATATATTTTTTTTATTCATTTTTCGAATTTCCTTGAAATGTATTTTCCTATGATAACCATAAGTAAAGCTGTGAAAAGGAGTAATAATATTATCCAGTTTTTAGATAGTTGATATACATCTATTATGAAACCTAGTGTGAATATATAAGTCGTTATTGATATAATATAAGCTATCGGATACCATTTTCTTGTATTTAAATATATTATTATCATCGCTAATAAGGCGATTGAGAATATTATGTAACCTAAAGTAGGATACCAAGCCATCTTATAAATCCCTCCCAGCAAAACTTTCAGCTATAAAGAATGTACTTATTATTATACATGTAAGTATTATTGTTTTTATGCTATCGGATAACATGAAAAGATAATTTTGAGAGAAATAGACTATCGAAAAGAGTAAGAAAATTATTCCAACTATATAAAATATTATTTCAGGACTTATTTTTTTATTTTTTCTTTTTTTCATGTAATAAATCAAATTTTATGTTTTTATATAAATATTTTGTTTTAAGGACAAACAACTATTCGTGAAACTGTTCCGGCACGATGTCAAGGAAAACCTTTCAGCGGTTTCAACAAGTAGAAAATTTTAGTTCGGCATAGTCACTTTTTTCCTGGCCTTAAACAAGTTTAAGGAATGTAGGAGGGTATAAAACCCCCCGAACAAGTCAATTTGTAAAGGCAAATTATTTTGTCCGGGCAAAATTGATTGAATTTGCGCTCCTGCTTCACTCCTTACCACAAATTGAAGCTTTACTTCAAGGCAATATCATCATTCATTTTATTTTATATGCTGCAATTTAATAAGAAATTATTTAAATATTAAATTTTGATAACGATTGATGAAACATAATACAAGACTTAATTTAATACTTTTAGTTATATTTATATTCGCCCAGATAATAGGGTTATTTATTGTGAGTCAATATATTGATATAAAGACAACTTCTGAAACAGGAAAAACTGAAGTACATGAGAATAAGTATTTAATTGAACCTCCTGAGGTGGAGAATGAGTCTAATACGTGGATTTCTTTATTTCTTGCAATACTTATCGGAACAGGGTTGCTTCTTTTATTGATTAAGTTTAGACTTTTTGCAGTATGGAAGGGTTGGTTCACAATCAGTATTTTTATTGCCCTTTTTATCGCTCTTTATCCTTTCACAGGAGTTTTTTTCAAATATGGATGGATTATAACTTTAACCTTAGTTTCTTTTTTGACATACAAGAAATTGAAAAGCGACAATCCTTTATGGGCAAATCTTACTGAAATTTTTATCTATGGAGGTATTGCTGCACTTTTTGTTCCTATTATAAATATGACTTCCGCTATAATTCTTTTATTGCTGATTTCTGTATATGATATGTATGCTGTGTGGAAGTCAAAACATATGGTAAAATTGGCAGATTTTCAGTCAAAACAGAATCTTTTTGCAGGCATTAATATTTTTTATAAGAAAAATAAAGATAATGTAAAATTTGTTTCTTCAAACAAAGGCAATAAATCAGTTAAAAAAGCAATAATAGGTGGTGGAGATATAACGTTTCCTCTTCTTTTTTCAGGAGCAGTACTTAAAATGACAGGAAGCTTTTTTGTTCCTATTATTATAGTAATACTTGCAGCTTTATCTCTTTTTCTTTTGCTGGAATTCGGAAAGCCAAATAAATATTATCCAGCTATGCCTTTTATATCAGCAGGTTGTTTTTTAGGATATTTTATTCCTTTGATTTTTCTTTATATCCAAGCCTTTTTATTTTAGAACAATTCAGACATGTGATTATTTTGATTTTTTGTTTGGGTTTGAATCTTATTTTTGCAGTTTTTCCTGGTATCAACAAATTATAGCAATTCTTGCAATATTTACTTTTAATCTCTGAAGGTATAGATACTTTATATTTACTGGAATATGTTTCCATTAATGAAATTTTTTTTTTGTATAAAGAATCAGGATATTCCTTTTTTACTGATTCGAAAAGCTCATTTATCCTTTCATAAACTTTTGATTTTATTTTGTTTTTAGATTTTTTCCTAATTAATTTTTTATTTACCATTTATTTGTTGTCGATAAGTTTGTATATTTGTTCAAAATCGATTTCAAATGCACTTACAGGAACTGTAAGATTGAAATTTTCAATCACTTGAGGATTTATCTGTCCTAATATTCCTATTTCTTTATTTCCTGATACTATTTTAGCCGTCCTACCTTCCATAAAAGAAGGATCTTTTGCAGTTTCCACTTTGTAATCCAGATCAAGTTTATTCATCAGATAATCTATTACTTGTCTTGCATTATTAAAATCTGCATCTGCATCTGCATATACAAAGGCTGTTTTCATTTTTTCGCCGATTTTAGTATTTTTATTTTCATCAGGGTAGAATATGATACCGGTTTCAAAAAATCCGAGAGGATATTCATTTGACTTGTTGTTGTTAAGAGTTATCATTAAACTCGGAAGAACTGAGTTTCTGAGCAAATTATAATCTTTATTAACTGAATTGGCTAATTTCACTGACTTTTCCTGAGATAAATATTTTTCATAGATATCTTCATGACCTAATAGACAAAATGTGTTTGTTTCAAGATATCCTAATCCCACTAAAATTTCAGTCATTTTAACTTTTAGTTTTTGTTTGGATGATTTCTTTCCTATATTTGCAAAGTCAGTTGTTGATTTTTCAAAATTATTATATCCATATGCTATCGCTATGTCTTCTATTAGATCAGCCTGATGCAGAATATCTGTCCTGTAACACGGGACCAAAACTTTTTTCTCAGAAACTCCGAACCCCATTTTTTCTAATAATTTTTTTATGTTACTTCCAGTAAAAGTAGTACCTAATATCTTATTAACATAATCTATATCTATATCCATTTCTCTTGGCTGAAGTTCAGGTGATTTTTTTTCCCAATTTTCAACTTCGTTTTTTAGATTTATTGAATATATATTTCCCCCCATGTCAGCCATTGCTGTAACTATCATATTCAAACAAAGATCAGTGACTTTCTGGTCAAACCCAGAACATTCTATGAATACTTCTTTAGTATCATAATTTATTCTTCCTGTTTCTTCTGAATTTATTATAGGAGGCATACTTAAGATTTTGTTATTTGAATCTATAAAAAAAGGAAACATTTTTTTATCTTCAAGAAGATTTCCATATTCCCTTCCAGCAGGATGCTGATTAAGAATCTGGATTCCAGTCATTTCTTTTTTTCCTTCAAGAGGGAGAAATTTTATTTCTGAAGGATCCTTACCTTCAAATTGTACAGGGAATTTTATTTTTTCAAGAGGATAAATGCCTATGGCACATTTTTTTCTGTTTCTTCCATAAGTAATGTGGAGTTTTTCTTGTATCTGAACTATCTCTTTTATTTTTTCATCATCAAATTGAAGGTTTTTTACTATTGCACATGATGTGTTCGGTCTTACATTCTTAGCCGATTTTTTTACTACTAAGTTTTTTCCTGATTCTTGGACTTTATATTTTCTAATACCTGTATCTTTACCTACATATGATGATAGAGCCCTACCTAATCCTTGTTCAGAAAGCATATCAGGCCTGTTAGGGAATATCTCGACACTTATTTCATTTTCATCTATGGATTCAAGATCCGTTCCTATTGAAGATATAATTTCAGATAATTCTTCATCTGTGTATTTTTTTCCAAGTTTATCCATAATTACTTTCTTGTTTAGTTTAACTGTGGGCATTTTTATTCACCGAATTTTACCCAGCTTTTTAGCTGATTCAATTGTTTTTCGTCGTTTTTGTAAAGATCTCTTATATCTTTTATATCGAAATATTCCAAAATAATTCTTTCCATCCCAAGACCCCAAGCCAATACAGGCACTTCTTCACCAATCAAAGGTTTTGTAACTTCAGGTCTGAATATCCCTGCTCCACCTAATTCAATCCATTCTTTTTTATCAGGTATGTATACTTCTACTTCAACACTTGGTTCTGTGTAAGGAAAATGAGCAGGTCTTACTCTTATTCCTGCATATCCCATTTTTTTGAAAAATATTTCAAGATATCCTAATAGATCACTGAAATTTGCATCAGGATCTACAACTATACCTTCCACTTGATTGAATTCGAATAAGTGTTTCCAGTCTAATGCTTCATTTCTGAATGTTTTATTAACTGAAAAGAATTTTGCAGGTTTTATTTTTCCGTTCTTATCTCTTTCTAATTTTTTATTTATGTATTGGGCTGATAAGGCTGTTGTATGTGTTCTTAACATTACTTCTTTTGAAAAGTCTTCACTCCATTTACCTCCCCAACCTAAAGATCCTGTATCTCCTCCGTTTTCGTGTACTTTTTTTATATTATCTTTTATATCAGGGAGATTTCCTTTAAGTATGCCCTCACCTTGATGGTCTTTGATAAAAAAACTGTCTTGCATTTGTCTTGCAGGATGATCCTGAGGTACAAAAAGAGCATCTAGATCCCAGAAGCTTGTCTGGCAGCAATCACCTTCCATTTCCTGAAAACCTAGCTCTACCCATATTTCTTTCATGTATTCTATCGCTTGGTTGACAAAATGCTTACATCCACCTTTTATTTTAGGAAGATCAGAACTTACATCGAAATGCCTGAATTTTTTATTTTTCCAGCTTCCGTCTTTTAGCATTGATGAAGTTAATTTATCTTCAACATCAGATACTTTAATATTTTGAAGTAGTGGTTTTATTTGTTTGCCTTTTTTTGTAATACTTATATTCATAGATTTCTTTTCATCCAAGAACACTATGTTTTTTCTTTTAGAAAGATTATCGTAAGCCAGCTTATCAAGGTCTTTTATATCATCTAATGGAATAGGGAATTTTTTTTCAAGGAATTTTTCTTCAGGTGTTGTTTTTTCTCTGAATGTTTTTCCGAAGTCTGTCAGCTTTACCTGAAGATCTTTATCTTTGTTTATTTCAATTGCTCCTTTCCTTTTTAATGTTCCTATAACTATGTTTATTTCGCCTTTTTCAAGATCTGCTTTTTTTTCAAGTTCTTTAACAGACCTAAATTCTTTTTCAAGGATATCCAGGAATCTTTTTTCAGGTAATCCTTTTTTCTTGTATAATTTACCATTTTCCCCGAGTTCGACTGTTTTATGGGAAATGTTTTCATATTCTATTAAATTTTTATTGTAAAGCCACTGTATTGCTCTTTTAACCTGTATTTCTTTTAATCCTGTATTTTTTATCAATTCTTCTAATGAATTTTCATCTTTCATAGATTTTAGTAATGATATCTCATGAGAAGTAAGTGTTTTTATTGTGTTCATGTGATCAGATTTATCAGGTTTTCCAGAATTTGAATTTTCTTCCATCTTAAAAAAGTATTTATAATTATATTTAAATGTTTTGGGTAGTTGACACATTCATAATAATGAGTGATATTGCGAACATCAATTAGTTAAACTGTTCCGCCATCAGTCGAGGGAACCTCTCTGTGGTTTCAACAGGTAGAAACTTTTAGTGCGACATAGTCACTTTTTTCCTGGCCTTAAACAAATTTAAGGGAAGTAGAGGGGTATAAAAAAACCTTGAAAAAGTCAATTTGTAAAGGCAAATATATTTTGTTCGGGTAAACTTAATTGAATTTGCGCTTCTGTAAGTCGTTTTACTTCTTACTGCAAATTCAAATATTGCTTTAAGGTAATATTATCATCATTTTATTTATTTGAATTTATAGTCAATGACATAAGATTGTTATATTTTTATATTACCTTGCAGAAAACCCAGAAATTTGGCTAGACTAATTCTGTCAAATTTCATAATAGTTAACACTATTAGCGTTTAATTATCCGGCGCCATATAAAATATATTTTATTTATGTCGACGATTATTACCAAGTAATATTTATAAAAATTGTTAAGATAAATTTTAGTTTATTTTGATTAGATTTGTTGTTAAAAAATAAGAAATAAAAAAATGATCTAAAAGAGTTTTCTCAACTCTTCAGATTTTTTTGTCGCTATATCAACCATTTCTACTGCATCTTCTTTGGTGATAGTATCATCTCCACCTTTCTGCATTGAACAAATGGTTTCTTTATCTATCATCCCTACTGTAAGTCTTGCATCTACTGCTGACATTTCTTGTAAAAAAGGATCTATTACATATTCGTCACCTACTTTATAGACAGTTATTGATACCGGTTCTTTTTCTAAAGGAAGACCTTCATCTGTCTTTTCTTCATAGTTTACAGCACCATCTTCTATTTTAGGGAATCTTGCATTCTTTATAGCTGACATAGCTGCAATACTACATGCATCAAAAAGATTACCATCGTCATTTAAAATTGCTATATCAACATTAACAACCCATACTTTTTCTCCTTCTTCAACACATAGATTTTTTACATCTATAGACTTGCTTTCTCTGATAGCTCTGTCAGTAACTCTTGCAAGCTCGATAGCTTCTATACCAGGAGGGCCTGATTCAAAATCTTGGTTTGCTATAGGTGATAATTCTACTCCTACCATAAGAACACCTTCATCAGGAGTGTCAGGAAAAGGACTTCCTAGTTCCATCTTTACTCCTGCTAATACTGAAGTTTTTCCTATGTCAACCCTTACTGATCCTTCGGATGTTTCAGCAATTCCTTCAGATATTTTTATTTCTCTGTAATCTTCTTTACCTCTTCCATCAAGTCTCATATTTTCCTTTAGTGATTTGATTAAATTCTTTTTTTGATCCAGATTCATTTTATTCTACCTCCTCTGTTTCTTCCAGACTTTCCAACTCATCTTCGGATACATTATATCTTTCTTTTATAGCTCCGATCTGGATTTCTTTTATCTTTTGTGAAGCTTCTGTCGCTTTATCTATGACTTCAGGAAAGTCTTTTACTTTAAGAAAGCCATCTCCCTGAAGCAAGGATATCTCTCCGGTTGAAGGTATTATAGCAAAGGGTATATCTGCTACCATAGCACCTTCTTTTCCACCTTCGACATGATCATATGCTTCTTCTTTATAATCAAGATCTACAACAATCTTGTCATCCACATAACCACATGCTACTGCAGATACCATATCTTTCATCTTAAGTCCTGCATCAGCTAAAGCTATACTTGCTGCTGAAATTCCTGCACATCTACTTCCAGCATCAGTTTCAGGTAATTCAATGAATACATCAATTACTGAATTAGGGTAAGCTTTTAGATCAAGAACTGAAGATAAAGCTTTTTTACTTACTTCAGATATCTCTTTAGCCCTTCTATTAGGACCAGGTCTTACTCTTCCTCCTTGTCCTGCAAAAGGAAGCATATTGTAATTTACTCTTAAAATTCCTGTTTTCGGGTTTTGCATGAATTTAGGATGAAGATCCCTTGGTCCATATACTGCTGCATATGCTGCAGTTTTCCCTATTTTGAAATAACCGGAACCTTGAGCGTTATTAATCACACCAGCTTTGGCTTCAACTTTTCTAAGATCATCAAAGCCTCTTCCGTCAAATCTTTTTTTATAACTCATTATCATCACCTTCATTAGATTTTTCTTCTTCTTGACTTACTATACCAAGCTCATCTGCTCTTTTTTTAAGATAAGCCTCGATCTTTTCTGTAAGACCACTTGTATGAGCTTCGTCTGATATTTTATATATAGTTTCTGCAGCAAGCATCTGTGATTTAGGATCACCATTTATCCAAATCCTTCCGTTCTGTCCTACTTTAATCTGACATCCTGTAACTTGTTTTATGACACTTACCATACTACCTTTTTTACCTATAACTCTTGGTACTTTTCTGCATCCTACTTCTATTATCTGGCCCCCTTTTATTTTTCTTAATCCTGGACCTATCGTAGTAAGATCTACAAGCATTTGTGAGGTCACTGATGTGACTTTCGCAATAGCATAATCATCTATATCAAAATATTTTGTTAAATTAGCTCCTCGTGTTATAAAGTCGCTACTTCCATCTCTCAAGCTAATCATACCGCTGTAAGCGGAGCCTGTATCTACTCTCCAACCACTCATTGCTATATCAATGACTTTTACAATTATTACATCATCAACTTTTGGCACATAAGCGCCTGCTAGAGGTACAAGCTTGATAGCTCTTCCATCAATATGTATAAGCCCAACTTCCTGGGCATATATATCATCTTCTTTTCTGTAAGCACCTTTGGCAGGAATATAATCCATTCCGCTAGCCAATTTTTGTCCTGGTGCTACAATTTCTTTTTCTTTTACAAATAGTTCACTCATTTTTTCACCTTTGTATTCTTATTTGATTGATTCTATTTCTGCTGAACCCTTTGTTATTTTGTTCAGCTTATCATAAAATTCAACCTCGATGCCTGCCGGAATTTCTAATTCTCCAACCCAACATCCCTGATTATCCCATAAATTTTTATTTATGCTTCCTACTTTTTTACAATAATCTATCACTGATGATGAATATCTGGCAGAAACGCATATCCTTAATTTCTTTTTTTCTATCTTTATAGGAATCTTATCATATATTTGTTTTATTATTTTTTTTGCCTGCTCTTCAACAGACTTATATTCATCTATGTGTACTTTTGATTCATCAAGAGCATTCTCAATCCTTTGATAAGTATGAGGATATCCTGTTATAGAATCTATACCATTTTTTCTTATGAATTCAATTATACCTCTTTTTTTTCTTTCTATATGTTTTCTTTTGAATTCCGCAGTCAGGTGCAATTCTCCTTTCCCAAGGATTTGTCTGCATATTTCTTCTTTATCTTCAGTGTTGAAAATTTCAAGGAAAAGGTTTTCTTTAGAAAGCATCCCGTGTTGGGCATCAGAAAAAATTTCTTCTGATTTTATTACATCATTAATGTTAGTTATTTTCCCTTCCTTATAAGCTATAGCTTTTTCAGGGTCTATAACAATCTCGAAGTTTTCCCCTCCTTTCTTCAATCTTGCTGTACTAAAATTAAATTTTTCCGGATCAAAAGTTTTCCTGTCCATTTACTCTCTTAAACATATTTCTTTATGTCTTCTTTGTTCATTTTATTGAACTTTTTCTCATTTTTATTGATTGTAGCTATCTCTAACTTATCAGAATTTACTTTTTCTTCTTTCTGATTTAAAGCTTCGATAGCTAACTTGATTGCATCCTCGATATTCATATCTTGTTTGTACTTGCTTTCAAGAACTTCCATAATCTTAGATTCATCAGCACCAACTGCCACAGCGTTGTATTGAAAGTAAATTCCTGTAGGATCTGTCATGTATACTTTCGGACCTTCTATGTCAATTCCTGCTATAAGCAAAGCAGTTCCAAAAGGTCTTAGACCTCCTGATTGAGTTGTGTATTGTTTAAGATCAGATATATCCTTCACTACACTTATTGTATCAATTTCCGAATCATAAGTTATTTTGTGTTGTTGAGCTTTTACTTGTGACCTTTCAAGCAATATTCTTGCATCTGAAGTTATACCTGCAAATGTTGCAGCTATATGATCATCGATCTGATATATTTTTTCAACTGAATCAGACACTACTAATTTGCTGGGAAGTTTTTTCTCAGCAACTATTACTACACCGTCCTGGCATGAAATTGCTATTGTAGTACTTCCTTGTTTGACTGTTTTCTTTGCATATTCTACCTGCAAAAGTCTTCCATCGGGGCTAAACATACTTACTGCCCTGTCATATCCCATCATTTGGTGATTTAGTGGTTCCATTTATATTACCTCTCCTAATTTTTCTTTTGCTTTCTTAAGACTCCCGCTAACATATAGAACATGAGTCTTGAAATCATCATTGAGTAATATCCCTGCTTTGACATCTCTGCATTGTTTATGATTACAACTTATTATGCCTTTTGAGTTATCTTTGTTATAAATCTTATCCATGAATATAACTCTTCCGTTAGAGAATTCTTTCTCTCCAATCCATTTTTTAATCCTTTCAAGCAATGAATTCTTCATATTCTGCTTTTCGATACCTTCTGAATCTGATTTGAAACAGATATATCTTTTCTTTTCTCTTATGCTTGGTTTTAAAGGATTCAATTCCATGAGAAAAAACCTTCTTCTCTTGTTCTCTATTAGTGCAATAAAAGGCGAAGTTTCTTATAAATGTTTTGGTTTGTTGGCATGCTAAAAAATGAATTGATATTGCGAAGCATAGTTCAGCCCTCCGAGTGAACTTGATTGAATTTACGCTTCTGTAAGTTATTTTAATATTTACCGCAAATTCAAATACTGTAAAAATATCCATGGATGAAAAAACAAGGACTGATAAGCATTTGATATAATGGGTATTATGGAATACAACAATTTTTATATATGGAAGTTGTTAGTTTAGAGTTATGTTGAGTGATAAGATAAAAAAAGTAAAAAAACAGAATAAAAAATTCATTATTGTTACAGGAGGTGTTATTTCAGGTCTTGGTAAAGGCATTTCCAGTGCAAGTATAGCAGTGCTTCTAGGTAAAAAGAAAGTTGTCCCTATAAAATGTGATGGTTATCTTAATGTAGATCCAGGTACTATGAATCCTGTCGAACATGGAGAAGTTTTTGTCCTTGATGATGGGGGCGAAGTCGATATGGATTTCGGTCATTATGAAAGATTTATAGGAGTTAATGCAAAAAAAGAATGGAATCTTACAATGGGTAAGGTTTATCAAGGTATAATAGAAGATGAAAGAAAAGGTCTTTATCTTGGAAAGACTGTACAGACAATACCTCATGTTACAAATTACATTAAGGAAAAGATATATGATATTTCTCTTAAAGAAAATTCTGATGTTTCAATTATAGAAATCGGAGGAACAGTTGGCGATATTGAAAATGAACTGTATATCGAAGCTTCAAGACAGCTAAAAGAAGATTTGGGGAAAGATAATGTAGTTTATGTCCACCTGGCTTATGTCCCTGTGCCTGAATGTGTTAAAGAACAAAAATCAAAACCTGCACAGCAAAGTGTTAAATTGTTGAATGAGAGAGGTATATGGCCTGATATAATTATAGCCCGTTGTGAAAAACCTATTAATGATAATATAAGAAGAAAGATTTCTTTGTTTACTAATGTTCCTGAAAAGTCAGTTATTTCAGGGCATGATGTTTCCTCTGTATATGATGTCCCTATATCTTATGAAGAACAAGGTTTTAAAGAAGTTCTTGAAGATTTGTTCAATGAAAAATTTGAGCTGAATCTTTCTGAATGGAAAAAAAGAGTTGATAACCTTAATGAAGTGAATAAATCTACAAGATCCATCAATATTGCTATATGTGGGAAATATACAGCTCTTAATGATTCTTATGCAAGTATTATAGAATCTCTTTCCCATGTTAGTGCAGAGTTAGGTATAAAAGTTAATGCTTTATGTGTCGATACAGAAGTTGATACGAACATAGAGAAATATGATGGGATTATCGTTCCAGGTGGATTTGGTACAAGAGGCATTGAAGGAAAAATTGAAATCATAAGGAAAGCAAGAGAGAAAAATATTCCTTTTTTAGGTATTTGCTACGGTCTTCAATTAGCAGTTATTGAATATGCTAAAAATGTTCTTGGTATTATAGATGCTACTACTGCAGAAATTGATGAAAAAGGAGATAAAAAGATTATCGATATTATGCCTGAACAGAAAGAAATATATAATAAAGGAGGAACTATGCGCCTGGGTCTTTATGAAGCTGTGCTTAAAGAAGGATCTTTTGTTGAAAATATTTATGGTTCTAAAAGAGCTCAAGAAAGGCATAGGCACAGGTATGAAGTTAATCCTGAATATCACGGTATTCTTGATGATGATAATTTGATTTTAAGCGGTATGAGCCCAGATAAAAGACTTGTAGAATTTATCGAAATGAAAAATCATCCTTTTTTTATAGCTACTCAATCACATCCGGAACTAAAATCTTCTTTATTAAAACCTGCTCCTTTATTTCTTCATCTTGTAAAAGCTTGTATTAAAAACAAAAGTATTGAATTAAAGGCTCAGAATAAATAGTTATCTTTATGTGATTAAAATTTAATTTTATGTTGAAACAAACTGTATTATATTTTTAATAATTCTATAGAAGTTAATTTCAATTGGAGATACTGATTTCTAGTAGACGACATAAATAAAGTGTATTTTATATGGCGCAGGATAATTAAACACTAATGGTTTAACTATTACGAAATTTAAGCACATCTATAAAAATGAGTGATGTTGCGAACAAATGCTCGTTCCTTCGGGTGAACTTGATTGAATTTACGCTTCTGTAACTCGTTTCACTCCTTACCGCAAATTCAAAAACTACTTCAAGACAATATCATCACTCATTTTATTTTAAGTTTCAATATTTGACAGAATTAGTCTAGCCAAATTTCTGGTTTTTTTGCAAGGTAATATAAAAATATAACAATCTTATGTCGCCTACTATTATACCAATACATTTTTAAAGGGGTTGTATTTTCTTAAAATTATGGAAACGAGACCATTAGACGCGTTGAATGACGCAAGAGGGAAAAAAGTTATTGTTGAACTTAAGAATGGAAGAAAATATGAAGGTACTCTAAGAGCTTTCGATGTGCATATAAATATTGTACTTGGAGACGCTGAAGAATTCTATGAAGGCGAATCAAAAAAGAAACTTAGTGTTGCTTTCATCAGAGGAGATACAATCATAATGATACATCCTTCTGAAAACGAGCAATAAAAATGGGTACAGGCACTGCATCTTTAGGAAGAAAGAATAAAGGAACTAACCACATCATGTGTAGAAGGTGTGGGAACAGATCATTCCATAAAAGCGCTAAAGTTTGTTCTAACTGTGGTTTTGGAAAATCCAGTAAAATTAAGAAATTTAAGTGGAACAAGAAATAATTATTTCTACTTTATAGTTAATATAAAGATTAATAAATGTGGATTAAACCAATATTTTTATGTTATCTATATCTAAAAAAGAAAAAAGAAAAATTTCATTAGAGGAATTTATTAGAAAAGATTTTGATAAAGCTAATTCTTTGAAAAAAGAAGAACAAATAAAGAATACTTTAGATATAATAAAAAAGGTTTTCAAGCTTATTATAGGCAAGCAACATGAATATACAATCGAAGAAGTTCTTTTTTTTTTGAGAAAAGAAAAGGTTATTGATAATAAAAGTTATGATGATATAAAAAAATTGCTTATAAAGATGTCTTTCTATAGGTATTCAAATCATAATATGGATATAAAATCAAGTGAAATAAAGAAGATACAAGAGGATTTGCTCAACATATTAGATAATAAGATCAATGATATAGATAATGAAAAAGCCATAGATATTTATAAAAAAGAAAGAAGTTATTCAGAAAAAAAAGATAAGAAGAAAGATCAACATAAAGAAATCTTAGAGCATAAAAAAGAAATTTTAAAGACAGAAAGAGATGTTGTGAATAATCTTAGAAATAAATCAGATGAAAAGGGATATGTAGAGGAAGATAAGAATAATCTGGATGCTTTAAATGATTTCGAAGATATAGAAGATATGAAAAATAAGGACAAACCTATTAATGTAAATAATAATGAGATTTCTATAGAAGAAGCGACAAGAATGATTCTGAATAAATCAATTGATGATATTATTAAGATGGATTATAATGAAGATGAATGGGTATACCTTAGATGGGATCTTCATATCAAATATAATCTTTTGAAAGGTTATAGCGCTAAAGAGATTCTAGATTATTACAAAGATAAAGGGATGAGTGTGAATAATGTAGAAAAACACCTTGAAAAGAATAAGCTTTTTTTAGAGAAAGTCTATAATAATGGTATATCTAAAAATCTTGCAGGTACTATAATAGCTTTTTGTTTATCGATTATATTAGGAAAAGACATAGAAAATGAAGCAGAGATACTAATTGATAATGGTTTTAATAAGAATGTTGTGGATAATGTAAGTAATGTTTTCTATAAAAGAATGAAACAAATGATATAATTAACTTACTTTGAATATTTTTCTGAACAATAAACTGAATATTATTGAAAAGATAAGATATGCCCAAAACCAGGTCAAGTTCAATCCGAAGATATCGACTTTAAGTTTTTCATTCCCTATTGTAGATTTGAATCCCGGATCAAAGGATTTTTGAGGTGTTGCATATTTATTTCCTACAATGAGATCCTGATCATATGTTTTATTTCCAAGATCATACCTTATTGTATAACTCCCCTCTTTCGCTTTTAATTCCCAATTTACATTTTTGTCATCTATTGTTTTTGTCTTATTACTAAGAAATGTTACTTTATCTTCAGGCAATACTTTTATTGTTATTTCTTTTCCTTCCATGTCTTTTATTTTAGCAGTAATGTCAAAGGAGTCATCAGGCATTATCGGCAAGTAAGAAAAATTTGCATTTAACCAGGTAAATATAAGAATGAAGGGTATGATTGTTATTATCATAGGCTTAAAACTTTCTTTCATGACAAGCATGTTTATGTTCATCATATCTTTCTGCATTTTAAGGGATTTTTTCGGGTCGTCCCTGTGTTTTTTCATGTCTTTTTGCATATCTTTAAGCTTTTTCCTGTGAGATTTCATGAGTTCCTGGTTTGTCATGAATTTTGTCGCTAATATAGATATGAGTGCTACAAAAAGCGATATCAACATTATAGAATATAAAGGTTTTAATTCCAGCAAAAAGCCCAACAAGGGATCGAATACAGAAATAAAAGCCAAATCAAAAGGCATTTCATTCACCTCCCATGAAATTCCTCATCGCTGGATTCATATCAGCCATATGTTTTTTAGCGATATCTTCATAGAACCGGTATAGGATCATTACTGTCAACAATATTCCTGTTCCTGAACCTAATGCTCCTGATATATCAGCTAAAACTGCTAGTACAGCTACAGTTATCGCTCCCATTATAGTTAAAGGATTAATATACCTTCCTAATACTTTTTCCATAATTCTGGGATCTTTCCTAAAACCAGGCATTTGTAATCCTGATTTTATTATTTTTTTAGCTTGAGATTTTGGATCCATACCTGCGGATTGAACCCAAAACCATGAGAATATTGTCGCTCCTATTATAAATATCATTAAATAGACTAAAACTTGAAGATAAGGCACTAATCCTACAAACACAGTTTTTGATTTTATTATCAGAGGTATAAGTTGAGGACCTGTGACCCACCCTCTCACTGCTTCCGGATTTATTGCAGGGAAGGCTTTTGATAATAATTGCGCACCTATTTGTAAGTTTGCTAAAAGTGCAGCTATAAGAATTACAGGTATATTGCTTGTATACATGAAATTAAGAGGCCACCTTATACCATGTCCTCTTACTCTTCCAAAGCTTAAAGGCACTTCAACTTTCATAGATTGTGCGAATATAGCTATTGCAAATATAAGGAATGTGAATATGACTGATGAAGCCATCAAAATTGAATAATTTAGATCTCCTGCTTGAAGAGACTGTATGAAAGCCCATATGGCACCTACTGAATAATCTGAACCTGCTTTCATAGGAGAAAAAAGCTTTACAAAAATTTGTTGTGAAACACCTGAAGCTATAAAAAGACTTACTCCAGAACCTATCCCCCATTTTTGAACAACTTCATCCATTAACAGAATCATCATTCCACCAAGAATTAACTGAGCAATAATTATAAATTGTGTAATACCGAACATTCCAGTTCCTTGTAAAGCAGGGTCAGGAGAAAGACCTCCAAGCATTACATATACAATCGATTCAAAAATTATAAATCCATAAGCAGTGATTTTTTGTATTCCCTGAAACTTTTTCTTACCTTCTTCTGTTGATGTGTCGAACTTGAAAAGACCTGATCCATTCAATAATTGAAGTATAATACTTGCTGTCACTATAGGTCCAATACCTAAAGTTATAAGAGTTCCGAATTTAGCACCTAATATTACAGCCAGGTTTTCATACCTGCTGATTGTACTTTGAGCTACTCCAAATAAGGTCACTTGCCCTAATAAGAAATATAATATAAGTATTGAAATTGTCCATTTTATTTTGGTTCCAAAACCTAATTTTTTGACTTCCGGGAGCTTTACTTCTGGTATTAATCTTACTAGATTCATTTTTTTAAACCTTACTTTTTACTGTTCAAAGAGTTTTATTTATAAATATTTTTGTTTGAAAAGATTATAGAAAGATAGAATTGTATATATTTCCAATAAAAATTATAAATGAGTTGATTAAATTAATTTTATGGTAGGAAGAGGAAGACCAGCAAAATCTGAAGTGAGGCAAAGGATTTGCGATATACTTTTTAAAATTGAAGAAGGATATGGTTATGAAATCCATAAGATTTATTGTGATAATTTCGAAAGGACCTCTAGAGAACTTATTTATTATCATCTAAGAAAAGGAGTTGATACTGGAGAATTCCAGGTTAAGGAAGTTAAAGAAGAGAAAGGAGATTTTTCATGGGGACAAGTTACTAAAAAAATAATCTATAAAATAGGACCTAATGGTAAGTTTTCCGGTAATGAAATCTTAAAAACTGATAAGAAAAGCAAATGAAATTTTTTTTAATATATTTCATATCCTATAGTTTCATGTTTTTCATCACCATATTTGTTTATACATATTATATCAGCTTCATGGTAACCAATTTCTGAATCTTTAATTTTATAGTTGAAAATTCCGTCTTCGGTTTCTTTCATCTCAAGATAACCTTCTTCATTATCCAGTCTTATACCACAATCGCTCTGAGCATTAATTGTATCATTTATATCTATATAGAATTGTTTGTCTAAATATGATGTTGATTCTATTTCAAGCCTTTTTCTTTTATAAAGTATTAATTTGTAGGATTTTTTATTAGAATTCCTTTCGTAGAAAGAACATTCAGGTATTTTTCTTTTACATTCAATTATATGAGATGTATTTCCCGGATTTAATGAAGTTAAACAAGATGAAGAGCTGCATTTCGAACTTTTACATTCGAAAGGAGCTGGAAATCCTATTTTCAGATGTGTTGAGTTATCATGAGGTATATAAAAAAGATATTCTCCATAGTCTTCTTTTTTGATAAGATCTTCAAGGTTCACGATATCTATTTTAGAAGAGTTATCTATTTTTATTTCATAGCTTCCATTATATGTATTATTATTTAGTTTTTTATAATTGAACCTTTCATCAAATCTTATTATGAATTTATTATCTCGTTGATCGAATTCAGGATGGTCTTTACATTTTATGAATATTTCTGCTTTGTCGACAGAGATAAAAGTATCGTTGTGTATTATACCTGAACATTTATATGAACCGTCTGCCACAGGAGAAATTTGATAGGGATTTTTTTCACATTCAAGATCGTATCTCATATTTTTATACGAAAGATCTAATGTATCATATCTGCATTCAGATATTTCATCTAAATATACATTGAATTTTTTTTGCATTATGCCTTCATTTTTAGGATGAGTTTTAAGAATTTGTGGTGGTTTTTTATCTTCACAAGGATAATTCAGTTCAAAACTTATGTGACGACTTTTTGTTTCTTTTCCTCCCAAATCTATACATTTTAGCATTATATTATATTTACCTTTATCAAATCCTTCAAAAATATACTTTAATTTTTTCTGTGTCTTTAAATCAAAATAATATTCTGTTATGGGAACAAGTAATTTATAGATTCCTTTACTGTATTTGTCTATAGAAGGGTATTTTCTTTTAAATGTCTCAAATTTATATCTTAAATCTATTAATTTTTCCATGATATTGGAATAATTTTTTGAATTAAAATATAAAGGTATCTCATCCAAAACTTCATAACCGTGATTAAATGATATGGATGTTCCGTGAATTTTAGTGAATTTTTTATTTGTCATATCAGGCACAGGTATTTCATAAAAGTTTTTATCAGGGAGATAGCTTAATTTACATAAGGATTCTTTATTGGTTATTATTTTCATATCTATTGGTTCACCAGGTTTTATCTTTTCATCTATAAGATTACCTTCCCCTAAAGGAGTTTTTATTTCAGATTGAGATCTGTTTTTAATTTTAATATCCAATATTTCCAAGGGTTCAGGATTTTCTTCTTTTTCTTGGCATAATGGATAACCGTTTACTTTCCTGAAAATACAATTTTTCCCCAGACTTTTACATTTATATTCTGTACAAATTGCGTAATTATTTGTACCGTTTTTAACTTCTGAAGGCCCACAACTACTGCAATCACTTAAAATAGGAGAATCCCATGAATCACATCTTCCAAGGTAATTGTTGTTTATTTTTATAGGTATATCAGGGTCAAGATATTCATCTATATCATACAACATCGCGTTATCTATATGCTTCAAATAATTATTCAGAATTGATACAAAGCCAGGTATTTCTCGAGTTCTCCTGTTTTTTTCAAAGTTAAAATTTTGTTTTTCTTTAACTTCCGAAAGAAGATTATTTCTTGAATCTTTTTTCTTTTGAGCAAGGTGTTCTAGTTTTTCTTTTAACTGTGAATTATAGTTATTTGTAGTAATGCCAGGATAATCTCCATAGTAGTTCTGTTTTATTCCACAATCTCCTGAATTTGCACAAAGAAGATCAAAAGATATTTTTGTATCAGTGTTATAAGATCTGGAACTTGATTCCATAGAACAGATTGTGTCAGCTTCATTATTAATCCAGAATTTTGTTCCAGGAGGTGTTGAAGATGTACAACCTGTTTCTTTATCCCAGTAGCAATCTCTTAGTTCTGAATTTTCACAGCAACTTTTGCTTTCACAATCATTACAGCTTTCAAATTTGTTTATACGACAGACTGCATGGTTATGTGTTTCTTCATCTATTTTTAAGGTATTATCCACACAAATTTCTTCTTTAAAATCTCTACATGGTTCCACTATAACTTCCCCATTGATACAAACTAGTTTATATTGTCTTCCCCCAACTCCAGGTTCGTATGAACACCAAGATTCTCCAGATTTATGTGTTTCATTAATCACTCTTCCAGACCAGACATCATACCATTTATTACAATCATTTCCGTGCAACAATGTATTATTCTTACCATTAATAATTTGATCAAATTTTTCCTGTGTCAAAACAGGATATAATGACTGGCATTTTTCATTTGAATTAAAACTTCCTTTTTTCTTATAGCATTCTAGCTCTGTAGAACCTGAATAGCATTTATCTTCTATATAACAAGCATTGCTTTTGAATTTATTTTTATTTTCAGCAAATTTATTTAAGGTTACATCAGGTGTTCCTATTGCAAAATTTATTTTAAGACTTTTAGTCAATGATTCATTTAATTTATTTGATATACTGAATATTATATCAGGATAAGGTTTACTGATTTCTAATTGATGTTCAGGATTTTTAAAGCGGAAAGTGTCAGTGTCAAAGTTACCGTATATTTTAGAATTTAAAACTTCATTTGAAATTTTCATAATTTCACCTAAAGGTAAATTAATGAATTCAGTAAATTTACTTTTCTTTATAGTTTCAGCTTTTTTGTACAAGGTTATGTTGTAATTTACATCTACTTTGAGAGATTTTTTTGCTATTGTTATGTTTGTTTCAACAGGTCCGTCTTTTATTTTATATCCCATGTTTTCATATCTTGTAGTATTTATGCATTTTTCAAGTAATGAATCAGAAAGAGAAGATAATTTATCAGCTACATAATTTTTTGTTATTACACTATTACCTTTTTTAGGAGTGTAGTGTTTCATTATTTTATTACCATTAAATTCTACATAATCATTGGATGAATTGAAATAAAATCCATTCGAAGCATATTTTTTTGTGAGAGGAATTATTTCTTTATGGATACATTGTTTAACATATTTTTCAACAGGAAAAAGGTCAGCAGATTGGGTTACTTTTAATCTCGGATCTGTTGTATTTTCTGTCTCTTTGCTTGTGACTACAAAAATTAGAGAGGATAATATAATAAGTATTAATGATAGTAATATGAATAAACTTAATTGACCTTTTTTTACCATGATTTTAAATCCTTTTAAAGATTTATAAATGTTTTTTAATGAAAATGTTTATTTCAACTTAAGTTTTGCTGTAAAATCATCCCAAAGATCAATGGATTCTTTTGAGGATGTTCCTCTCGGGTTATATGCAAGC
>JBNJGI010000015.1:0-5881 GCA_051819685.1 Nanobdellota archaeon
GCTTGAATCAAGTAGGTGTTGATACAGAAACAGGGCAATTTGATATAGATCAGATAACTACTGGTGTTACATCAAGCCAGAGAAGCAAGATAATAGTAGTAAGGGAATTAATAAAAACTCTTGAAAATAAAGTCGGTAAGATATTCCCTGTAGAAGAACTTAAAAAAGAGGCTGAAATAAAAGGAATATCTGCTGAAGAGATTGATGAAGCAGTAGAAAAGCTTAAAAGAAGCGGTGATATCTTTGAACCAAAACCTAAATTTTTAAGCAGGATATAAAATGGAAAACCGATCGATAAAAAGGGATACAGCCTATGTTGTAGAACTAAAAGAAATAAATGAAGGAGAATACGTAAAACAAGAAGGATGGAATCCTAATTATGTTAAAACATCTTTCGGATTGAAAGTTTCAAGAATAAATATAATAGGTACAATAATTGAAAAAGATACAAATTCCGCAAAAATAGACGATTCAACAGATGTAATAACAATAAGGTTGTTTGATGAAAATGAAGAATTCGATAAACTTAAGACAGGAAGTGTAGCTTTGGTAATAGGTAAAATAAGGAATTACAATCAGGAAAATTATATAACTCCTGAAATAATAAAACCTATCGACCCTGCTTTTATGAAAATAAGGAAAAAAGACATACAAAAAATAAAAGATTTATGTTCTAAAGAAGTTATAAAACAAACTCAAGAAGAAGCTTCATTTGATACAGGTGAAGAAGTAGTCCAGCAAAAAGTCGAAGAATCTATGAAAGCTCAATCAGTTAGCAACACAGATGAAATACTTAAATTCATAGATGAAGAAGATAAAGGAAATGGAGTAGAAAGGACAAAAATCCTTGAAAAATTCGAAAGAGATGATATTACTGATATAATGGAAGCTCTGATAATGGAAGGGGATATATTTGAGATAAAACCTGATGTATATAAACTATTAAAATGATTTATTATAGGTTTTCTTAAACATTTCATATATAATAAATAATTCCTGAAAAATAGCTTTTAGTAAAACATATAAATAAAAATACAAATATCTTATGTGCTGATTGTTTAAACCAAATTTTTAAAAATAATCCTGATAAAAATATAAGATGGAAGAAAAAACCAGAAAACTAAAAAAAATAATTGAAGATAAAAAACTTGATCTAATAATACTTCCTGAAGTAGAAAATTCAGGTATTAAAATTTCAAAATACCTTATAGGGAAAGAACTATCTTTCTGTTTTGTATTTATAAAAAAGGATAAAGGTGAAATATTAATATCTCCACTTGAATATGATTACTTGAAAACTAATAATGCAATTAATAAATTCAGAAATTCAAAATATTGGAAAATAAAAAAAGCTGGACATAATTTCCTTGAAGATTCTTTTGTAAAAAAAACAAAAAAACAAAAGTTGACAATAGGAATCCCGAATTCTAAAGTCACTAAAAAATTATATGATAACCTGCGAAAAAAGATAAAGAAAATTTCAGCAAAACCGATAACAACAAAAGATATATCAAATGAATATAATACAATAAGATCGCAAAAAACATCTGAAGAAATTAAGAAAATAAAAAAAGCAGTCTTGATAACAGAAAACATATTTTCATCTTTATTCGAAGAACTAAAGAAAAAAAAATTCAAGTACGAAAATGAAATAGTAAAATATCTTAAAATAAAAGCGCTTGAAAACAATTGCTCTCATTCTTTTGAACCAGTTGTAGCCTCAGGATCAAATTCTTCAAAAATACATTATTTCCCTGAAAATCAAAAATTGAAAAAAGGTTTCTGCATTATAGATTTTGGAGTTGAATACAAAGGATACTGTTCAGATATGACAAGAACAATATACTTAGGAAAACCTTCATCAGAACAGAAAAAGCTTTATGGAAATCTTAGAGCTCTTAAATCAAAACTTATCGACTCATTATTTGATAAAAAAACAAACCTTGCAGAAACATTCAAAAATCATTCTTATAATAACCTATACAATGCTTCTTTAAAGCATGCCTTAGGTCATGGGATAGGTCTTGATGTGCATGAATCTCCTGTGATAAATAATAATGAAGGAAATTTTCCAGAAAATTTTGTATTCGCCTTTGAACCCGCCATATATTTCACTAAAGAAGAAATCATAGGAAAACAATTCAAGAAACCTTTCGGTATAAGGATTGAAGACGATTATTATATCAAAAATGGCAGGGTCAAAAAACTAGGAAATATGGATGACAATCTGAAAATTTTCCCAAATTTGCATATAAAATAAATAATAATATTGTTCTTTAATTTACGAGTTTTGATGTCAAAACATCGAACTCAAAACTAAGTTACTTAATCGCTTAGATGCAATAACTATGTTTCTCAATATCGCTCATTTTCATGAATGTGCTCCAAATCATTAACTTTATAAATAACTTATGTTAACAATAAATTAAGTTTAAAATTTAAGATATACTTTTTAACATAAACTTTATAAAAGTCATGTCGTAGTAATCATTTTAAAATATTATAATGGGGGTAAAACTTATGGTAAATGAAAAGTTATTCAATTTATTCTTCAGGGAAAAGCCTGCGATGTTATTATTAAGCTTAAAAAACACAAAAAACGATGTCTATGCTTCAACAGTTGCAAAAGAAATTGATTGTACATATTCTCATGTAGTTAAAATACTTCAGGAAATGGAAAAAAGTAAGCTTATATCATTTAATAAAACAGGTAGATTGAAATTATTATCCTTGACTAAAAGGGGAGAAAACATTGCTAATACAATCGAAAAAACACGAGAAATTATGTAATTATTTTTTTCTTTTTACAACTTCGTATCTTGTTAATCTTGAATTCGGAATATAAATAATATCTCCTTTTCTAGTCTTGACTCTTGTTTCTACGAGATTAAGATAAATTATTTTTCCTTCAA
Source organism: Nanobdellota archaeon (assembly GCA_051819685.1). Taxonomy (GTDB): domain Archaea; phylum Nanobdellota; class Nanobdellia; order Woesearchaeales; family DATGWN01; genus JBNJGI01. Next base: position 2,913 of record JBNJGI010000015.1, read on the forward strand.
TATCATGTATCTTTATCTTATCTCCTTCATTGATAAAACCTTTTGAATGTATTAAAAGTCCTGCAGCTGCATTAGGTATGAAATCCTTAAAAGCGAGGAAAATGACTATGATAACAAGAATAAGAATCATTCCTGAAAGAAGATTAAGAATAGTAGTAGCGATACCGATTTGTGTCAAAGCCATTATTACACCAAAAAAATAAATCAAATATGCTACAAGACTTGAAATTATCTTATCAATATTTATCTTTATACTAGTGCTTTTCTCAATCACTTTTTCAAGTCTTGATTTCTTAAGGACTGTGCTAAGAACCTTTTCTACAACTTTACCAAGAATAAGACTTGAAATGAAAATAATGATTCCTAATGTGATGTTTATAACGACTGAATTACTAACAAGTTGATTTATTGTTGACATATTTTTGTGATAATCAAAAACTTTATAAAGTTTATTATGGATATTTAATTAAATATGGGTCATTCAAAAAGGGGTCAGAATTGGTCTATCGAATTCATGGTAGCTATGAGCATTTTTGTAGTAATATTTATATTTTCAACAATTTTTATTTTTTACACTCCGGTCAATGATATAGAAATCATGGAAAAGGAAAGTGAAAAAGCAGTAGTTGGTCTTGAAACACATCTAGAGTTAGTTGAAGACGATAAAGTTGATGAGGAAAAATTGGATGAGATTATTACTGATAATTTATCATCTTCTGAATTAGCTACAGTATTAGGTATTTCTGGTGATGTCTGCATTAGTTTTGAAGATCTTGATGGGAATCTTACAGTTCTTTCAAATGGTGAAGCAGGTATTGGTATTGATGGGAATATGATCTGCGGAGGTTCAGAATGAAGTGGAAAGGATTGTTTTTGTTTGTGGTTTCGTTTATCATAATTTGTCTTTTTTCTGTTAGTGTTAATGCTAGTCTAGATTTTATAGCAGGAAATTATAATCAGGCAAACCAGGTCTATCTTAATGATGGTGATGGCACGTTCACCGCAAGTGAGAGTTATGGTAATTCTAGAACTAAGTCTATAGCGGTAGGAGATTTTGATGGTGATGGATATACAGATTACATAGAAGGAAATGGCCGTGATGGTGCAAACCAGGTCTATCTTAATGATGGTGATGGCACGTTCACCGCAAGTGAGAGTTATGGCGATTCTAGAACTAAGTCTATAGCGGTAGGAGATTTTGATGGCGATGGATATACAGATTACATATCAGGAAATGTTTTTGATGGAAACCAGGTCTATCTTAATGATGGTGATGGTACTTTTACGGCGGGCGAGAGTTATAGCAGACCTACTAATACTTACAGTATAGCGGTAGGAGATTTTGATGGCGATGGATATACAGATTTTATAGCAGGAAATGGAGATGATGAGGTAAGCCAAGTATATCTTAATGATGGTGATGGTACATTTACCGCGGGCGAGAGTTATGGCGGTTTTATGTATGCTTGGGAGGATATAGCGGTAGGAGATTTTGATGGTGATGGATATACAGATTTTATAGCAGGAATTTTTAGAACGCCAAACCAGGTCTATCTTAATGATGGTGATGGTACATTTACCGCAGGTGACAATCATGGCGATTTTTATACTATGGGCTTAGCAGTAGGAGATTTTGATGGTGATGGATATACAGATTACATAGAAGCAAATGGAGATTATCCTGGTGAACCAAACCAAATATATCTTAATAATGGTGATGGCACTTTTACCGCGGGCGAGAGTTATGGCGATTCTAGTAGTTCGAGTGTAGCGGTAGGAGATTTTGATGGTGATGGATATACAGATTTCATAGTAGGAAATGACTTTGGTGTTGCAAACCAGGTCTATCTTAATGATGGTGATGGCACTTTTACTGCGGGCGAGAGTTATGGTAGTTCTAGTAGTTTGAGTGTAGCAGTAGGAGATTTTGATGGACCTTCTGCCACCTGCGGAGATGGAACTGTTCAATCCCCTAACGACAATGGTATAAATGAAAAGTGCGACCCTGGCACAGGCAACTTCGGCGGCACTCACTGTATAGAAACAGGAGATAATAAATGCACCTGTGAAGAAGGATATGTTCCTGATGGTAATGGTGGGTGTGAAAAAAATTGTGAATACATTGAGAACGGACAGTTTAATATAGATGATATGAGTATGTGGGATAGAATACAAAGTGGTAGTTGTATTGGTAGTGGTGGCTGTGGAATTGGTGGAGGAGTGTTAGGATGTGGTGTAGTGTGTCAGGAATATGGCATAACTATAGGAGCTGAAAAAGAAATAGATATACCTCAAAATAACCCCGTTTTAGAATTTGATTATAATTGTGGAGCTGTTGGAGCATCTCCTGGCGGAGCTTATAGTAAAGTAGTAGTAGAAGGGGCAGATATAATGTTGTGTACTGATGATAATAATCCTGAATCAGAAGGTCATAAAACTGTATCTTTAACAGGTTATGAAGGACAAGCAATTAATTTAAAAGTTTTAGCAACAGCTGTAGCTCCCTCTGGCGTTGGAGATAGTTCTACTGAGGTAGAAATTGACAATATTGAAATTTGTGGGGATTCCGGAGAAACATGTACTTCTTATTCTTACACTCAATGCTATGATGATGATTTGTACTGGTATGATTCTTGCGATGTAAGAGAAGAAAAAAGTGAAGAATGTGGTCCTTGTGGTTGTAGTGGAGGTGTTTGTCAGACTCCTGATAATTACGGAGAATCATGCACAGTAGGAGTAGGTCAATGTAAAAATACAGGGACTATTGAATGTGATGAAACTTGTAGTGTGATACCAAATGCAGCATCAAAAGAAGTTTGCGATGGCAAAGACAATGATTGCGATGGTAAAATTGACAACAACCTTAACCTTCCTCAAAATGATAAGCAAGAAGGAGTCTGTTCAGGTTCAACTAAAACCTGTGATGGTTCAAACGGTTGGATAAATGATTACACTTCAATATCTGATTA